>NZ_CAWQXH010000010.1:0-60268 GCF_963899385.1 Aeromonas sp. MR7 | reverse complement strand
CACCGTGGTGGTGCCCGGACCGTCCGCGCCATAGCTCGGCACCGCCGCCGCCAGGAACGCCGCCGCAAAGCTGCCGGTCGCCGTGTCACTGCCCCCACCGATGGTCTGTGCATCCTGGGTGGTCAGGGTGATGTCACCGTCTACCACGGCATTGATGGTCACGCTCGGACCGTCATCTTCAAACTGGAATACCCCGCCAGTGCCCACATCAATGGCGGCACTGGCGCTGTCGCCATCCGCGTCCGTCACGGTTTGCACCAGGGTCAATACCCCGCTGCCCAGGTTCAGCGCCACGCTGTCATCCGCATTGCCGCTGTCGCCGTGCCAGACGTTGTCCAGCAGGGCCAGCGTCACTTCCCCGGTGCTCGGGTTGATGGTCAGGGTGAAGTAATCCACCCCACCGGCACTGCCGGTGATAACGTTGCCCACCTGGTTCAGCACGATGGCCTCGCCCTGTCCATCGGGAGCCTGCGGATCCACCGCAAACAGGCCGCTGACCACGTTGCTGCCCGTGAGCGCCAGGCTATAACCAATCGTGCCCGCCCCATCGGCCCCGAAGGCCGGATTGAACTGGGCCTGCACGCTGGCAGCACTCAGGCTGGCACTGGCCACCCCATCGTTGCCCGCGCCACCCAGGCTGACCAGGCTTTCGTCCACGAACACACTGCCCACACCTTCAGATCCAGAGGTGAGCGTGACGCTCGGTACATCATCCAGGATCACCACATCCAGACTGCCACTGGTACTATCGCCATCGGTGTCCACCAGTACCACACCGAAACTCTCACCCAGAGCCGCATCATTGACAGGCTTGGTATGATTTTCATTGTCACTCAGGGTGTAGCTGTAATTAACGCTGCCTAACCCGGTGACCGGGTTGTAATTAATGCCGGTCACTACCAGCTGATTACCCAGTGGGCTGGTAATCGCCTGAGGGAACACCGTAATAGCTTGCCCATTACTGATCAGAGTGACACCGCCCAGAGTCAAACTCTGTACACCATCTGCCGCATTGAAGGTAAACACGCCACTTTGTGTAAGAGCGGTTGCATTCGGGTTGCTGCCATCTGCCAATGCAGCTTCATTTAGCGTCAGCTCACCGCCTTCCAGCTGCAAACCAGCCAGACCAACCGGCTCATCAACCGAAGTGATGGCAATAGAGAGCGTGGACTGAACCGTGTCTGTGCCGTCTGTGACGGTATAATTCACTGTCGGAACCGGCCCATCGTAATTAGGTGCTGGCGTGAACAGATAGCTGCCATCGGCATTGACCACCAAGGTTCCCACCCCAGTCAGGGTTACGGGTGTGCCCAATGCAGGATTGATGATGGAGCCCCAGCTAAACCCGGTAACAGACGGAGCCTGCGGTCCATCATTGTCGATGGTATTGGCCAACAAGTTGCCAGAGATGAGGGTGTCTTCTGTCGCAACAACACTTTCGTTCTGATCGGAAAGATCATTGGCAGGAATAATTGTCAGTTCCAGTGTTGACTGAACCGTGTCAGTGCCATCGGTGACGGTATAAGTGGCAGGAGGTACAGCGCCATCATAGTTGGGGGCAGGTGTGAAAGTGAAACTGCCGTCAGCGTTAATGACGAGGCTGCCGACACCATCAATTGTGACGCTGGTACCTACAACAACGTTGACGTTATCCCCCCAGCTGAAGAACAGCACAGACGCCGCATCAGGACCATCAGCGTTGACTGTGTTGGTGAGAACATTGCCATTCAGTACCCCATCTTCGGGAACGGTCAACTGCTCACCTTGATCCGCCAATTCGTTGGTCAGCAGTGGTTCTGCCAGCTGCTGAGTATCGACCACTGGCTCGGTCTGGTAAGTGGTGTCAAACCCGGCTGCGGCAATCGTTGCATCACCGGTTCTATCTATGGTGACAAAGCCGCCGTTACCACTGGCGCCGGCGACTCCACCAATTCCACCGCCACCACCACCTGCAGCAGGTGCCCCACCAGCGGCAGATGCCTCAAAGTTCTGCGTCGGGTCAACCCCTTGCAAGATCGATTGTTGCAATGCGGCAATATCGGGAGAGGTCGCACTCCCTGCATCCGGAGCCTGTGGCTGTCCCGGCACCGGAGCATCAGGGGCTGTGGCATCTGGCGTGGCGGAAGCAGGAGAATCGTCATAGGGGGCCAGTATCAGCTTGGCGTCATCTGCAATATTGAGCTTGGCGCCGGGCTGAAGGATTTCACCTTTCTGCAGAGGGCGACTGCTACCATCGGCCAGCAATATTTGAACGTTGCCTTCAACAGAAGAAACCACCACGGTTTTGTCGATTACTTGGGTACGCATATCCATTGCTCCAACATGACAGATCTTGATGTCTACACCATAGATGCCTGTCCGCCTCGCTTCCGTTGCAAAAATGTACAAGATGGGTTCAAACCGGGAGCAATGCTGCGCATTAAATCGAAGGGTCTTTTTTTATATTGTTGAATCAGTCACTTGATAGGGATTCGAGTAAGCCCTTACGCGATTACTCAGCTAAAAGTCTTAATACTTATGTTTAATTCGCATAAAAAAAGGGCCCTCATGGGGCCCATTCTTGGCGCTAATGGCTCAGGACAAAGGAAAAGCGGGGTGTACGAAGCCCTGATAACCATCGATATGCAACTTGGAGAGCAACTCGACCTGATGCTGATCCTCAACACGGGTTGCGATGGTAGTCACACCCGCATTGTGAGCGGCGCGGCACACTGCGGCCAGGAAGGAGGTATCGGCCCCAGGCTCCATGACCTGACTGGTATAACCATGGTCAACCTTGACATAGGCTGGTGCCAGCTCCTCCAGATACCCCAGAGACTGGAAGTGGCGACCATAATGATCGACACCCCACTCGAACCCATGCTCCTGCAAGGTGTTCACCAAGGCGGTCACATGTTCCTTGTGCTTCATGATGGCGGCCTCAGGTATCTCAAACAGCAACCTGTCCTTCAATTCGGCGTGAGTCGACAGATACCCCGTCAGCCAGGTCAGAAACTCATCAGAACAGAGAGAGCCTGCCGTGATATTGATGGCCAGCACCAGATCTGATTGCCGTTCAAACAGGGGCACGCAGGCATCCAGTACTGCCTGATCAAACTCGCTGCCCAGCTTGAACTGCTCGATGGCTGGCAAGAATTGGCCGGCAAAATAGTCGGTACCGTCGCGTGAAATAGAGGCAAACAACTCGGCATGCAGTCGAACCCCATTGTCGAAACGGCAAGCCAGCTGGGCCTTGAAGCGCCACAAGTGCCGGACAATGGCATCTTGCACCAGATCGCGCCAGGCCAGACGCCCCATCAAGCCCTGATCGGTACCGCCTTCCATCACCACGGCACCACGGCGCTCATTGCGCGCCTTGCCCAAGGCGTTGTCGGCCTTGGTCAGCAAGGCCGAGAGATCGTCATTACCGTCACGTCCCGCAATACCGATGACGGAGAGGGCATCCCCTTCTCCCATGGGATTTACGACCAGGTCGGCAATACGAGCGTTAATGGCTTCGGCCAGCTCCTTCAGCTGAGCCAGATCATCGGTAGGACACAGCAGCGCATATTCCGTGGCGGAGATCCGTGCCAAAGCCGAGCCATCCCACCCCTTCAACTGCTCTTTCAAGGTCTGTGCTATCGACTTGACCATGTTGTCCCGCGCGGCAAAGCCCTCTTCACGGTACAGGTCATCCAGCATATCGACCGCCACCAGCATGACACCACCTTGCCCCGCTTCGGCAATCCATGCGTTGACCTGACCGACAAAATAGGCCCGGTTACCCAAGCCGGAAACGGCGTCCACATAGACACGCTCCCGCAATTTTTCGGCCTCTTCCGCTTGCTCTTTAAACTGCAGCGCCAGCTTGCTGGAGAGAGTGTTGATGGCCTGCACCACCTGTTTCAACTCATGGGTCTTGGGTTCTGGAATGGCGTGGCCAAAGTGGTGCAGTTCAATCTCCACCGCCTGCTCACAGATCTGTTTGAGCGGCTTGAGCAGATAGTTCAATGCTCTCATCAACAAAATGGTGGTGATCAAAAAACCGATCAGGAACCAGCTTGCCAGTTCACTCATCCCTCGCCATAGCTCGTAATAGGCCTGACCCGGGTGACCCACTACTTTCAATTTGCCCAGTTGCAGCCAGCCTGACGTCAGAATTGACTCGTTGGATACCTCGGGAAACAGACCCAGACCAATGAACCATTGCGGCACACCCTGAATGTTATTGGTGTTCTCCTGCTCGATGACATCCTTGGAAGCCAGCAGTTCCAGCCGGATCAACCGGTAATAACCACCATCAAAGATGGCCTGGATCACTGATTCAGCCCCCACCTTGTCACCGTTTTCCAAATACGGGGTAAGTGCCAGCCCCAGCGAAGTGGCGGTATTGATGACGGTGGTTTCCTGTTGCTGCGCCAGGTAGGTTCGAGTCGAATTGAACTGCACCCAATAAGTGGCCGCAAACAACAATCCGAACAGGATCAACATGGTTGCCAATAATTGTCTGTAGAGCGTCATAGGTTAATCATCCAAATTCACCACAGGCTGAGCCAATCGCCCTGAAGTCATGCGATTGCGTAAATCACTCCATAATCCCAAGCGTGACGACTGCCCGGCCAGTTCCCCTTGGCCACGCGCCTTCATCAACCACAAGTGACTACCGTTAAAGCTGTATATCGGCACCAGATCCCTGCGCTGACTGGCAGGGCGGATCGAACCGATCAAATTATCCAAAATCACAGGCACTGAGGAAGGTGTGTCATAGTAGGCAACAACCATATGAAACTGGTTATAATCCAATGCCTTGACATATACCATCCGCATCTTTTCATCCGGAATGCCAAGCTCCAGCAGGGTGAAATACTTGGAAATGCTGAAGTCTTCGCAATCACCGCCTGCCGCCCCCAAAAACTCCAGCGGGGTGGCCCAGTAATCTTTTTTGCGCCACAACTTGATGTCATCGATGAAACGCATCTGGTTGAAAAACTGGTTTACCTTCTCCAGCTTCTGGCGCTCGTTCAGCCCTGCAGCACGATTTTGCATGACCAGCGTACGCCAGGTCGTCACACGCTTACCCGCCCTGACCCCATAGGTTTCCTGAGCGCGCTGGATCAATTTGAGATCTTCGGGTGTCAGAGGCTGACTGGCACAGAGCAGCAGCGGAAGTGAAACCAGCAGCAACCACAGCGAGTAACGCAACCAGCGAGCGCGTAAACGCCGGCCCAACCCTGAGGCTGACACCCTGCTGCAACCGCTTGCCTTCCACCACACAGTCACGCTCATCCTCTGGCATCCAATGACAGTCACTGCCCCGGTCTAGGGTGACAGTGAGAGACAAGGGATGGCGGCAGCACGGCTGCAACCATCCCTTTCAATCGCATCAAACCTGATGCGATCTCCATTACTGTTTAGCTTGCCAGTCAGCCGGCTGCTGGACGTTAAACGCGTTGAGCAGACTGCCTGTGGCGTTGAGGATGCGATAGTCAGCCAGCAGAGCGTCATACTCGGCGGTGATGTAGCTGCGGCGCGCCTCAAACAGTTCGTTCTCGGTGTTCAACACGTCAAGCAAGGTACGCTGGCCCAGACCAAACTGCTTCTTGTACGCCTGTACAGTGTCATAGCTGGCGTCAACGTGCTCTTTCAGGAAGGTCTTCTGTTTGGTCAGCGACTCCTTGGCGTTCCAGGCCAGGCGTGTTCCCTCTTCAACCTGACGGAAAGCATTCATGTGAATGTCTTTCGCCTGGGAGTAAAGGGCCGAGGTTGCCTTGCTTTCGGCCAGATCAGATCCACCACGGAACAGGTTGTAACGCATCCTCACCATGGCGGTCAGATCGTCGTTATGTCCCTTGACCGCATCTATATCCTCGTTCCAGTTCTGATCCACTTCGAACGACACATTCGGATAGAAACCGGATTTGGAGCCCTCATGCTGGTACTTGGCCGCTTCGATATCCTGCAGAGAGGAGAGCAGAGTCGGGTGCACTTCGGTAGCCGTTTTCAATGCGGCATCCAGACTGGCGGGAACAAGTTCTCCATTGGGAACGGGTTGTACCAGATCCTTTGGCATCTCGTTGACGACACGAATGAACTCACTCTCGGCATCGCGGTAGTTGTTCTCGGCGGCAGCCTGGTTGGCATAGGCACGGGCAACACGACCATCGATCTGGGTCTGGTCTGCGGTAGAGCCCAGGCCCGAGTCGGTCCGCTTGCTGATGTCGCTGCGGATCTGCTCATGGGTTTCCAGGTTCTGCTTGGACAGCTCCAGGATCTCCTGCTGGCGCAGCATGTTGAGGTAAACCTCGGCCACACGCAGCGCCGTGTTCTCCGCCTCGGAGATCATGGCCAGACGCTGGGCGTTGGCTTCGGCATCGGTCCGGGCCACGTTGCTGCTGACATTAAAACCGTCAAACAACATCTGACGCAGACTGATCCCGGCCTCTTTGCGGGTCATAGAGTCATCTATGGTGGTCGAGTTGGCAGCTGCTCCACGGGTAGTAGGGCTGTCGGTCTTTTCATAACCGACACCACCGCGCAGATCTATGGTGGGGTAATAACCGCCTTTGGCGCCATCATGCTGATACAGTCGAGCCTGATAGAGGTCAAAAGCTTCCTTGATTTTCGGATGGGTAGCCAGTGACTGTGCCACTGACTGTTCCAGCGTTTGAGCCTGGGTAAGGCCCGGGAACAGCACTGCGCCACTTACTAACATGGCAACAATCGTCTTCTTCATGGTATCTCCAGTCATGTTGTTTTTAGATTGTTGGCTTATCGTTCTCTCAGTGCCGACTGCCTAGCCCGTAATATCGGCTTAAGCAAATAGTCTAGGACACTTTTTTTACCAGTAATAATATCTGCACTGGCTAACATACCGGGGATGATGGGAAGTGCGTTAAGCTCATCGCCCAAGTAACTTTTCTCGGTGCGAACTCGCACCAGGTAGAAGGAATTGCCATCTTCATCCTGGATGGAGTCGGCACTTATCTGTTCAACCTTTCCATGTAATCCTCCATAGATAGTAAAGTCATAGGCAGTGATCTTGACCACGGCTTCGAGCCCTGGCCGCAAGAATGCAATGTCTTTCGGGGAGACCTTGGCCTCGACCAGCAGGGTGTCTTCCAGCGGCACTATCTCCATCAGATCCATCCCTGGTTGCACCACCCCCCCCAAGGTATTGATCTTGAGCTTCTTGATGGTGCCTTTGAGCGGCGCAATCACGCTGGTACGGTCGACCCTGTCCCGCAGCCCTACCTGCCCCTCGGAGAGCTGGCTCAGTTTCCCCTGCCGTTCGTTGAGCTCGGTCTGTGAGTCGGCCCGAAACTTCAACGCTATGTCGTTGCGCTTGGAGATGGTCTCCCGCAGCACTGAGTTGAGTTTGGGGATCAGCAGCCGGTTGCTCTCCAGCTCCCCCTGCATCTCGTTGACCTGACGCTCCAGCTTGATGAGCTCGACCTGAGGTACTATCCCCTCCTTGGCCAGCGGGCGGCTGATATCCAGCTCCTGACGAGCCAGATCCACGCTGCGCCCGACGGTTCTGATCTTGGCGTTGAGCTCTATGGTCTCCTGCTCTTTTTGCTCGATCTGCTGGCCGAGTATATAGAGCTGGTTGTTCAGGTTGTTGAGCCGCTCATCCTGTACCGACTTTTCACGCGCAACGTACTCGGCAAACACATTCTCGAATCCATCAGGAAAATCGATCGGCTGCTTGTCGATGGCCACTTGCTCACGCCAGCCCAGATTGGGCGCGGTCTTGACCACCACACTCTGGATCTCGGCCCTTAGCCGGGCGATATCGCCCTTGAGGATCACCAGCTCCTGCTCACGCTCCCGAAAATCGGAACGGAAACGGGTGTCATCGATGCGCAGCAGCGGCTGCCCCTTCTCGACTATGTCACCCTCCTTGACGAAGATCTCCTTGACGATCCCCCCCTCGAGGTTCTGGATCACCTGCAGCTGACGGGACGGGATCACCTTGCCCTGCCCGACCGTCACCTCGTCCAGCTCAGCCCAGGCTGCCCAGATGATAGCGCTCATGAAAAACAGGAAGCAGGCCCACAGCAGGGCTCTTGCCCGGGTTGGGGTAGTCAGCAGGACGGCGGCGGCGCCATCGTCGACAAACTCCAGATGCTCGGGGGCAGGCAGCACAGTATCGGACGACGACTTCTTGAACAGGCCAAATCTAGCCATTGGACGCCTCCTGCACTCGCACCTTGCCTTCCTTCAGCTGTTGCAACACCACCTCTTTGGGTCCATCGGCCACTATCTGCCCCTGCTCCACGACGATGACCCGCGATGCGACATCGAGCATGGAGGTCTTGTGAGTGATGAGGATCAGGGTGGTCTCCGGTCCCAGTCGTGCCAGCTCATGCTTGACCTGCATCTCTGACTGGTTATCCATGTTGGAAGTGGGTTCGTCCATCACCAGAATGGGGGGATCGTTGAGCAGGGCCCGGGCCAGCAGGATTGCCTGACGCTGACCGCCGGAGAGCTGCCGCCCCCCTTCACCTATCTGGCGGTCCAGACCGTTCGGGTCCCGGTTGGTAAAGTTGGTCACCCCGGCTCGTTTGGCCGCACGCATGACCCGCACATCGTCCACCAGCGGGTTGCCGAGCATTATGTTGTCGCGCACCGAGCCAAAAAACAGGGTCACGTCTTGCGGCACACAGCCTATGTTGCGCCGGATCACGGATGCCGGCAGCTGATCCAGCTCGAACCCGTCGATGCGCACCGAGCCATCGGTCGGTCGATACAGGCCCATCAGGATCTTCTCAAGCGTCGTCTTGCCCGCTCCGATCCGGCCTATGATGGCCACCTTCTCACCCGGCTCGATCCGCAGATTGATGTTGTGCAGTGTGCTGCTTTCCATCCCTGGGTACTTGAACGACACATTGTCAAATTCGATCCGGCCGGCAATGACAGGGTGATGAATGTACTGCTTGCCCTCCTCCTGCTCGCCCGGCGTCATCATGATCTTCTCCAGGATCTCCAGCGCGGATTTGGCCTGGTTGTAGCGGGTGGAGAGCACAGAGAGTTGCACCATGGGGGCGATGGCACGGCTCGACAGCATGACGGCGGCGATCATGCCGCCCATGGTGACCAGCCCTTCTGATATCTGATAGACACCGACGATCACCAGACCCACTGTCACCACCTGCTGGATGTAGCTGGCCAGGGACGACATTGAGTTGGTAATGCGGCGCGTCTGCACGCCCCAGGTCGATATATGGGATACCGCCTGCTCCCAGCGATGCTGGAACATGCTCTCGGCGCCGAAGATCTTGACGGTCTCCAGACCGGAAATACTCTCGATCAGGTTGGCGTTTTTCTGGGAAGCGAGCCGCGAGCCCTCTTCAATGGACTGCTTGAGGGGCGCCTGGATATAGAAGCTGTAGACCACCAGGATCAGCATGGCAACGATGGGCACCACCACCATGACGCCGGCAAACATCCAGATGATAAAGAGGAAGAAGACCGCAAAGGGCAGATCGATAAGGGTAGAAACCGTCGCGGAAGTGAAAAACTCCCGCACCGATTCGAATTCCTGCAGGTGTTTGGCAAAGGCGCCGGTAGAGGCCGGTCTGGACTCCATCCGCATGCCCATCACCTTGGCGAAGATCTTGGCCGACAGCAGCACGTCCGATTTCTTGCCCGCGATATCGATAAAATAGCTGCGCAACTGGCGCATCACGAAATCGAAGGTAAACACCACCATGGCGCCCGCCGCCAGTACCCAGAGCGACTCGAACGCCAGGTTGGGCACTATCTTGTCATAGACGTTCATGGTGAACAGCGGGCTGGCCACCGCAAACAGGTTGATCAAAATGGAGGCGATCAGCACATCACGATAGATGCCACGAGATTCAAACAAGGTGCTCCAGAACCAGTGTCCATCACGGGTCTCCAGCACCTTGGGGGAACGATCATCAAACTTGAACTGTTTTTTGACGAAGAAGAGCCTGCCCAGATACTCATCACCCAGCTGGGCTATGCCAAGCCACTCGGCCGCATCCCCTGCCTGAGGAAAAATCACCTTGCCCTGGGTTCTGTCTTCGTTCCACTCCAGCAGTATGCAGGCACCGCCGTTGCGCATCTGCAGCACGCAAGGCAACAACAGGGAGGAGATATCGGCAAGGGGCTGGATCACTTCCCGTGCAGACAGCCCTCCTCGCTCGGCGGCGCGACTGAACAGGTTCGGGGTCAGCAGGCCGGACACCAGCGGCAATCCAGTGGTCAGGGCATCCCTGCTGTTGGGTACGCCATAAAAGCGGGTCAGGAAGACCAGGCACTCCAACAACTCATCAATACGGTTAGTTTCTGCTTGCATAGCATCCTGTCACTGCATGATTAGGCCGACTGTGGTGGTCACACATCGCTGTCCGGCGAACGCGATCTCGTGGAATAAATAACCCGGACTCCACGGCAAGAGATCAACAGCCTGATTAACGTTAAAGCACAGGTAAATGACACTGGATGTCATCGTCAGACCTGAGAGGCATTACGCCCAAAGGCGGTACGGCATGATCGGCACTCGATAGCGACACAAGATGGCGCCATGTCCGATATATCCCACCTAAATTGGAAATAACACAAGCTTATTGATAATGATATCTTTTTCAAGCCCACTATTATATCAAGACAATTTTACCGAAACTATACTGCAAAGACTGAATTTCATCTAATAACCCTCTGTTTTTTTGACGAAATTTGATTGTTCACTCAATACATTCTGCGAGGGATAAAGGTCGCCCCAGGCTGTGTCCCTGAGCGCCGGAGCGAGCCAGTTCACTAGCAATATCGGCCATGGCTGTCCAGCGATTCTCGCACCAGACCGGCGCCAACAGGGTCGGACGGCGAGCCGAGGCTGAGATGCGATGATAGACCACCTCGGGAGGCGTGTGCTGGATCATGGCCACCGCCGCCTCCACGTATTGTTCCAGGGTCAGCACCTCCAGCCGACCCGCCTGCCAGGCCTTGCCGAGGGTGCTCCCCTCCACCACGTGCAGCGGGTGCAGCTTGATCCCCTCCACGCCCGTCTCCACTATGCGGTGCAACGTATTCAGGCTGTCCATGGGCACTTCACCGGGCAGGCCGACGATCAGGTGGGCGCAGACCTTGATGCCACGCCGATGGGCCCGCTCGACCGCATCGGCATAGGCCGCGTAGCCGTGCCCGCGGTTGATACGCTGCAGCGTCTTGTCATTGGCGCTCTGCAGCCCCAGCTCCAGCCATACCTCATAGCCACGGGCCTGATAGCCGGCCAGCAAGTCCAGCACAGCATCCGGCACGCAATCGGGGCGAGTGCCGACACACAAACCCACCATGTCGCTGACCGACAGCGCCTCTTCATACATGCGCTGCAGATATTCCACCTCGGCATAGGTGCTGGTGTAAGCCTGAAAGTAGGCGAGGTAGCGCTTGGCACGGGTCACTTCATCCCGGCGCGCCAGCAGTTGTTGCACCACGGAGAGCTGCTGAGCCGATTCGTCGGCAAAAGAGGAGACATTGCAGAAGGTGCAGCCACCGCGGCCCAGGGTGCCGTCCCTATTGGGGCAGGTGAAAGCGCCGTGAATGGAGAGTTTGTGGATCTTCTGGCCGTGGCGTTGCTTGAGATCCTGACCGAATGTATTGACGAGTTCGTGTAACTGCATGACACCTCCGCTAAAGGAGCGACATTGTACGAGCTTGCACAAACAGGGCGCTGAGCTGGATCAAGGGAGGTGAGGGTCAGAAAACATATAAATATTCATCAATATTTGGATAAATATCTGCAAGTGGGTAGTTATTGACGCTTTCGAAACCCGTCAGCTAAAAACAACGCCCAGGCCACAACCGAATAACGGCTAGCTAACCACCTGTTGAGCAATGAAATTTTCCTCATAGCCCCATTGGCGACAAATGCAAGACATAGGGTGTGTAATTGTGATCGCCACCTCTTACTGGCCGGATTGATTGGTAAAATTACTACAAATCACCGTCCCCACTGAGTCAACCAACAAAACCCAGGATATCAGTATTAAATCCTGCAAAAATAAAAACAGCCAGAGCAATAGCCAATTCAAGCCCCATATACACCCGCACCCCGACATTTTGTTATGACTTTGTAATAATGAAAACAGCCGGGATGTCCAATTGACCTTGCCGAAAAATCCCATTAGTTTGGAGATTCGCCACGTCAGGCGGACGGAACCACAAGAGCCAATCGCAATTTATGCAGTTTGCGATGCAAGGCCGAGCAAGGGAGAAATGCAATGTCACTATATGATCCAAAGCTGGAGAGGGATAACTGTGGCTTCGGCCTGTTGGCCCACATGGAAGGTGAAGCCAGCCACAAGCTTGTCCGTCTCGCGATGTCAGCATTGGCTCGCATGCAGCACCGCGGCGGCATCTCCGCCGACGGCAAGACCGGCGATGGCTGCGGTCTGCTGCTGCAAAAACCGGACAGCTTCTATCGCGCGATCGCCGAAGAGAAAGGATGGCACCTGGGCCGCAACTATGCGGTCGGCATGCTGTTCCTGAATCCGGACCCCCTGTTGGCCCAGCAGACCCGCGACATCATAGACGAGGAGCTGGAAAGAGAGACCTTGAGTCTGGTCGGTTGGCGCAAGGTGCCCATCGATACCAATGTGCTCGGTCCCATCGCCAAAGCCTCCCTGCCCAGCATCGAACAGGTCTTTGTCAACGCGCCACCCGGCTGGGTCGACAAGGATCTCGAGCGCCGCCTCTATATAGTGCGTCGCCGCATCGAGAAGCGCATCAGCGACGACTACTTCTACGTCGTCAGCCTCTCCAATCTGGTCACAGTCTACAAAGGACTGTGCATGCCGGTGGACTTGCCGCGCTTCTATCTGGATCTCGCCGACATCCGCATGCAGGCCGCCATCTGCGTGTTCCACCAGCGCTTCTCCACCAACACCAGCCCGCGCTGGCCGTTGGCGCAGCCGTTCCGCTACCTGGCCCACAACGGCGAAATCAACACCATAGCCGGCAACCGCCAGTGGGCCAAGGCGCGCAGCTACAAGTTCGCCACCCCGCTCATCCCGGATCTGCAAGAGGCCGCCCCCTTCGTCAACACCACGGGGTCGGATTCCTCCAGCCTGGACAACATGCTGGATCTCTTCCTGGCCGGTGGCATGGACCTGTTCCGCGCCATGCGCCTGCTGATCCCGCCGGCATGGCAAAAACACCCGAACATGGATGACGACCTGCGCGCCTTCTATGACTTCAACTCCATGCACATGGAGCCCTGGGATGGCCCGGCCGGTATCGTCATGACAGATGGCCGTTACGCCACCTGCGCGCTGGACCGCAACGGCCTGCGCCCGGCACGCTATGTCATCACCAAGGACAAGTTCATCACGCTCGCGTCTGAGGTCGGCACCTGGGACTACACCCCGGACGAGGTGCTGGAGAAGGGCCGGGTCGGCCCGGGCGAGCTGTTCGTGGTGGATACCCGCAACGGCAAGGTGTGGACCAGCTTCGAGATCGATGACGATCTCAAGAGCCGTCACACCTACAAGCAGTGGATGGACAAGCATTGCAAACGGCTGGTGCCGTTCGAGCTGATGGATGACGCCAGCACAGGTGCCCGCGAGTTCTCGGACGACCAGCTCAAGACTTATCAGAAGCTGTTTGGCTACTCCTACGAGGAGCTGGACCAGATCATCCGCGTGCTCGGCGAGAACGGCCAGGAGGCAGTGGGCTCCATGGGGGATGACACCCCGATGGCGGTGCTCTCCTCCAGCCAGCGCACCCTGTATGACTACTTCCGCCAGATGTTCGCCCAGGTGACCAACCCGCCCATAGATCCGCTGCGGGAAAACCACGTGATGTCGCTGGCCACCTGTATCGGCCGCGAGCAAAACGTCTTCAACGAGACCTTCGGCCACGCCCACCGGGTGCTGTTCCAGTCGCCTATCCTGCTCTACTCCGACTTCCACCAGCTGCTGGCGCTGGAAGGGGAACACTATCGTCATGCGGTGCTGAGCCTGAACTACCAGCCCGAAGAGGGGCTGCAGGCGGCGCTGGAGCGGCTGTGCAAGGACGCCGCCGACAAGGCGCGCGGCGGTACCGTGCTGCTGATCCTGTCGGATCGGGACGTCAGCGCCGATACCCTGCCCATTCCGGCCGCCATGGCGGTGGGCGCAGTGCAACGCACCCTGGTGGACAACAACCTGCGCTGCGACGCCAACATTTTGGTGGAGACCGCGAGTGTGCGCGATCCGCACCACTTCTCCGTGCTGCTGGGCTTTGGCGCCACCGCCATCTACCCCTATCTGGCCTATGAAACCCTGGCCAAACAGGTCGAGGAAGGCGTGCTCAAGATGAGCCTGCGCCAGGCCATGCTCAACTACCGCAATGGCATCAACAAGGGGCTCTACAAGGTGATGTCCAAGATGGGCATCAGCACGGTCGCCAGCTACCGCTGCTCCCAGCTGTTCGAAGCCGTGGGCCTCTCCAGCGCCGTGGTCGCCATGTGCTTCCGCGGCGTCTCCAGCCGCATCCAGGGCGCCGATTTTGCCGACATCCAGCAGGATCAGCTCAATCTGGCCCGCCAGGCCTGGTTGGCGCGCAAGACCCTCACCCAGGGCGGCCTGCTCAAGTTTGTCCACGGTGGCGAGTACCACACCTACAACCCGGACGTGGTGCAGACCCTGCAAACCGCGGTGCGCTCCGGCGACTACGCAGATTACAAGGAATATGCCCGTCTGGTGAACGAGCGCCCTGTCTCCACCCTGCGCGATCTGCTCGCCCTGAAGAAGGTCGACAACCCGGTGGCGCTGGAGCAAGTCGAGCCTGCGGCCAAGCTGTTCCCCCGCTTCGACTCCGCCGCCATGTCCATAGGCGCGCTGGGCCCTGAGGCCCACGAAGCGCTGGCGGTGGCCATGAACCGGCTCGGCGGCAAGAGCAACTCGGGCGAGGGTGGCGAAGATCCCAAGCGTTTCGGTACCGAGAAGAATTCGCGCATCAAGCAGGTGGCCTCGGGGCGCTTCGGCGTCACCCCCCACTACCTGATGAACGCCGACGTGGTGCAGATCAAGGTGGCTCAGGGCGCCAAGCCCGGTGAGGGCGGCCAGCTGCCCGGTGACAAGGTCACGGCCCAGATAGCCAAACTGCGTTATTCCGTGCCCGGCGTGACCCTGATCTCGCCACCGCCGCACCACGACATCTACTCCATCGAGGACCTGGCCCAGCTCATCTTCGACATCAAGCAGATCAACCCGGACTGCCTGGTGTCGGTCAAACTGGTCTCCGAGCCCGGCGTCGGCACCATCGCCTGCGGCGTGGCCAAGGCCTATGCCGACTTCATCACAGTCTCGGGTTATGACGGCGGCACAGGCGCCAGCCCGCTGAGTTCGGTCAAATATGCCGGCTCCCCCTGGGAGCTGGGCCTGGCCGAGACCCAGCAGGCGCTGGTAGCCAACGGCCTGCGCCACAAGGTGCGGTTGCAGGTGGATGGCGGCCTCAAAACGGGTCTGGACATCATCAAGGCGGCCATCCTCGGCGCCGAGAGCTTCGGCTTCGGCACAGGCCCCATGGTGGCGCTCGGTTGCAAATACCTGCGCATCTGTCACCTGAACAACTGCGCCACCGGCGTCGCCACTCAGGATGAGAAGCTGCGCCGCGAGCACTTCACCGGCCTGCCGGAGATGGTGATGAACTACTTCCAGTTCATCGCCGAGGAGACACGCGAGCTGATGGCCGAGCTCGGGGTGACCCAGCTGACGGATCTGATCGGTCGCACCGATTTGCTTGAGGCCCTGCCCGGCCTCACCGCTCGTCAGGCCAAGCTGGACTTGTCCGGCCTCTTGGCGAGCCCGGTGGCACCGGCAGGCTCCAGCCTGTTCAGCCAGCAGCACAACCCGACCTTCGACAAGGGTCCGCTCAACCTCAAGATGGTGGAAGACCTGCTGGAGGCGGTCGAGCACAAGTCTGGCGGCGAATTCCGCTATGACATCCGCAACACGGATCGCTCCGTGGGTGCCCGTCTCTCCGGCGAGATAGTCAAACGCCACGGCAACCAGGGCATGGCGGCCGATCCGGTGAAGGTTCACTTCAACGGCACCGCAGGCCAGAGCTTCGGTGTCTGGAATGCGGGTGGCCTCGAGATGATACTCACGGGTGACGCCAACGACTACGTGGGCAAGGGCATGACAGGCGGCAAGCTGGTGGTCAAACCCCACGTCGGCGTGGCGTTCAAATCCCACGAGGCGGCCATCATAGGCAACACCTGCCTCTATGGCGCCACCGGCGGCAAGCTCTACGCGGCAGGCACGGCGGGCGAGCGCTTCGCGGTGCGCAACTCCGGCGCCCTGGCGGTGGTCGAGGGGATTGGCGACAACGGCTGTGAATACATGACAGGCGGTATCGTCACCATACTCGGCACCACGGGCGTCAACTTCGCGGCAGGCATGACGGGCGGCTTCGCCTACGTGCTGGATGAGTGCGGCAACTTTGCCAAGCGCACCAACCCCGAGCTGGTAGAACTGCTGGACGTGGCGGATCTCGCCATCCATCAGGAGCACCTGCGCGGTATCATAACGGCGCACCTCAATGAGACCGGCAGCTCGCGCGCCGAGGAGATCCTGGCCCATTTCGACGCCTATGTGCCCAAGTTCAGGCTGATCAAACCCAAGTCCAGCGACGTCAAGTCCCTGCTTGGCCACACCAGCCGTTCCAGTGCAGAACTCAGAATCCAGGCGCAATAAGGAGGGAACCCTATGAGCCAGAACGTATTCCAGTTTATCGATGTCCAGCGGGTCGACCCGCCCAAGAAGCCGCTCAAGATCCGCAAGATCCAGTTTGTGGAGATCTACGAGCCCTTCAACCAGGCCCAGGTCGGCATGCAGGCGGATCGCTGCCTCGACTGCGGCAACCCCTATTGCGAGTGGAAGTGCCCGGTGCACAACTACATCCCCAACTGGCTGAAACTGGCCAACGAGGGGCGCATCCTGGAGGCGGTGGAGCTCTCCCACCAGACCAACAGCCTGCCGGAAGTGTGCGGCCGGGTCTGCCCGCAAGACAGACTGTGCGAGGGTGCCTGCACCCTGAATGATCGCTTCGGCGCCGTCACCATAGGCAACATAGAGAAATACATCACCGACAAGGCGTTCGAGATGGGCTGGCGCCCGGATCTCTCCAAGGTGATCAAGACAGACAAACGGGTCGCCGTCATAGGTGCGGGCCCGGCCGGGCTCGCCTGCGCCGACGTGCTGGCGCGCAGCGGTGTCAGCGCCGTGGTGTTTGACAAGTATCCAGAGATCGGTGGCCTGCTCACCTTCGGCATTCCCTCCTTCAAGCTGGAAAAAGAGGTGATGCAGCGTCGGCGCGAGATCTTCGAGGGCATGGGGATCGAGTTCCGCCTCGAGACCGAAGTGGGCAAGGATGTCACCTTCGCCGACCTGCTCGGCGAGTTCGATGCCGTCTTCCTCGGGGTCGGCACCTACAAGTACATGAAGGGCGGCTTCGACAACGAGACGGCCCCCGGGGTGTACGACGCCCTGCCCTACCTCATCTCCAACGCCAACCGGCTGCTGGGCTTTGAGAAGGCGCAGGCCGATTACATCGACTTCGCCGGCAAGCAGGTGGTGGTGCTCGGCGGCGGCGATACCGCCATGGACTGCGTCCGTACCGCCATCCGTCAGGGCGCCGACAAGGTGATCTGCGCCTACCGTCGCGATGCCGAGAACATGCCGGGCTCCAAGCGGGAGGTGAAGAACGCCCAGGAGGAAGGGGTGGAATTCATGTTCAACCTGCAGCCGGTCGGCGTCGAACTCGATGCCCATGGCCGTACCTGCGGCATCAAGGTGGTGAGCACCGAGCTCAGTGCGCCCGATGCCAACGGCCGCCGCAATCCTGTGGTGATCGAAGGCTCCGAGCAGGTGCTGGCCGCCGATGCCGTGGTGATGGCGTTCGGCTTCCAGCCCAACCCCCAGCCCTGGATGGCGGAGTACGGCATCGAGCTCGACAGCCGGGATAGGATCAAGGCCCCCGAGCAGGCCGTACATGCCTTCCAGACCAGCAACCCCAAGGTGTTCGCCGGTGGCGACGCCGTGCGTGGCTCGGATCTGGTGGTGACCGCCATCTACGAGGGCCGCAAGGCCGCCGAAGGGATCATGGACTACCTAGCCGTCTGATCTGCCGCTCGACGCAGCTCTCGCCAAGCAAACAGCCCCGCATCTGCGGGGCTGTTTCTTTATGTGACAGTCACCTAGGTTAGCGCCGCTAGATGCTCCAGCTCTCCGGCAACCGTTCGGTCAGAGTGGAGATGTACTCGAAGGTGCGCGCCCGCTTGGGTGCGGTGAACATCTGGCGCGCGCTGCCCGCCTCCACCACCTCGCCGGATTCCAGAAAGATCACCTGTTGCGCTATCTGGGACGCCAGCCGCAAGTCGTGGGTGGCGATCAGCATGGTGGTGCCTTCCCGCGCCAGCTGGCGCAGCACGGCCACCACCTCGAGGGCGAGCTCGGGATCCAGCGCCGAGGTCGGCTCGTCGCACAACAATACCTTGGGGGCCGGCGCCAGGGCCCTGGCGATGGCGACCCGCTGCTGCTGACCGCCGGAGAGGGTCGCGGGGATTGCCTCGGCCTTGTGGGTGAGCCCCACCTTGTCGAGCAGCGCCAAGCCACGGGCTAGTGCCTTCTCTTTTGGCCACTTCAGCACTGTCACCAGGCCTTCGATCACATTCTCCAGCACCGTCATGTGCGGAAACAACTGGAAGTTCTGGAACACCATGCCGGTTTGCTGGCGCAGGCTCAGCACGCTCTGGCGCGACAGGTGGCGCGAGAAATCGAGCTCGCTCCCCCCCAGCACCAGCAGCCCCGCATCCGGCCTCTCCTGCAGGTTCACACAGCGCAACAAGGTGCTCTTGCCGCTGCCGGAGGGGCCGATCAGGGCGGTGACGCTGCCCGCCGCCATGGCCAGATCCACTCCCTTCAGCACCTTCTGAGCACCAAACTGCTTCTCGATGCCGCTCAACCGGATCATAGGACAAGCTCCCGGGTCTCTTTGTGGGTCAACTTGCGCTCCAGCCTGTCTTGCAGGGCGGAGAGCACAGAGCTGAACATCAGGTAGATGATGGCCGTCTCTATGTAGAGGATGAGCGGCTCATAGGTGACGGAAGCGAGTCGCTGGGCCGCCTGAAACAGCTCCGGCACGGTCACCGCCGCCGCCAGCGAGGAGTCCTTGACCAGGGAGATGAAGGTGTTGGAGAGAGGTGGCACAGCGATACGCGCCGCCTGTGGCAGGATCACCCGCCACATCACCTGGGGCCAGTTCATGCCGATGGAATAGGCCGCCTCCCACTGCCCTTTCGGGATCGCCGCCAGGGTGGCGCGGATGATCTCCGAGCTGTAGGCGCCGATGTTGAGGGTGAAACCGATGACGGCGGCGGTAAAGGCATCCAGCACTATGCCTGCGCTCGGCAAGCCGTAGAAGATGAGAAAGAGCTGCACCAGCAGCGGCGTGCCCCGAATAAGCCAGACATATAAGCGAACCAGTGCCACCAGCGGTGCCGGGCCATACAATCGCGCCAGCGCCACCAGAAAACCGAGCAATATGCCGAGCACGAAGGTGATCAGGGTCAAGGGCACCGTAAAAATAAGCCCCGCACTGAGCAGGGGCCAAAAAGAGTCGATCATTAACTGCAACCAGGCTGGCACGTTAATTCCCCTTTATTGTTATTATTCGGCCGAATTATTAATTCGAGACGTCAGTGCCAAAATATTTCAGCGATATCTTCTGATAGGCACCGTCTTGCTTGGCGGTGCGCAGCGTCTGATTGATGGCGGCTAGCAATTCCGGTTGTCCCTTGGCGAGCAGGGCGGCCGATTGATCCCCCTTCGGCTCGGTCGCCGCCACCTTCAACTTGGCATCCGGCTTCTGCTTCTTGAAGTCCAGGTAGGAGAGGCTGTCGTTGATGGTGGCATCCACCCGCCCGGTCAGCACCAGCTCAAGGGACTGGTTGAAGCCCTCGGTGGCCACCACCTCGGCCCCCGATTTTTTGGCCAGCTGGGCAAAGTTGCTGGTCAGGGACTGAGAGGACTTCTTGCCCTTCAGATCCGCGAAGCTCTTGATGGTGCCGTTGTCGCTGTGTACAACCACCACCGCCTTGGAGGTGATGTAGGGGTCTGAAAAGTCGTACTTCTTCAGCCGCTCAGGGGTGATGGCCACTTCGTTGAGCACCAGATCGTAGCGCTTGGCATCCACCCCGGCGATGAGCCCATCCCACTTGCCTTCGACGAACTCGGGTTTCACCCCGAGACCGCGAGCGATCAGCTCGCCAATCTCAACGTCAAAACCCACCAGCTTGCCGCTCTTGTCGTGGTAGGTAAACGGGGGATAGGCCCCTTCAGTGCCTATCTTGATCACCCCGGCACTCTGAATGGCGGCGAGGCTGGATTGGGCCTCGGCCGATGTCATCAGAGCCAGCGGAAGCGCCGCCAGCAAAAACAGGGAACGTATTTTTTTCATGAATCACCTCGTTATATTTATAAATACCCAGAACGCTTGCCAAATAAAATGTATTGGCGCCATGCAATTATTATTTTCCGAACCTGAATTCGTAGCGGGCCGATTGATATCATTCGCTGCAACATCACAGATTAATCCGGCTGACTATCGGCATGGACAAAACATAACGCGGGCCATTCCATTGCCAAACAATGAAATGTGGGGATATTTAGCGAAATAATGGATAACGAGGATAAGGTAAACAACATAAGCATTCCCCCAGGGTGACATGGCTCACCCTGGGGGCCGGGATCAGGCGAGTTGCGACTCCCGGGGGATCGGGGTCACCCAGGGTCGACGCCAGTGGGGGGCCTCGTAGAGATCGGGCCAGAACTCGGTCTGGTGCAGGATGGCGTCCCCGCGCACAGTGTGAAAGGTGATGGCGCGGGCCTGCACCTGGCCATCGGTGATCAACACCTCTGTCACCACCTCCCGCCCCTGCTCCAGCAGCCGGACCACCTCAAAATTCCAGGGGCCCGCAGCCGGATAGCGGCGGTTGATCTCGATGAAGTTGCAGCGCCCCGCGATCCGCTCGCCCGACTGCGGCCAGTCACAGACATAATCCTCGCACAGCCACCTGGCCGCCTTGGCAAAATCGTTGCTCTGCATGGCCTGCCAATAGGCCTCTACCACAGCTCTTGGTTCCATGGTCTTGAATTCCATGCTCACTCTCCCTACAGACGCACCACCAGCCACTCCCCCTTGCCCACCGGCACCAGCGTGCTCTGGAAGGCCGGATCGCGCTGCACCTCACTCATCCACTCGACCATCTCGTCCCGATGGGAGATGGCGTTGTCCACCACCAGCAGGCCGCGAGGGGCCAGCAGGCGCCGGATCTGCGGCCACCAGGTCCGATAGTGCTGACGATCTGAATCCAGGAAGATCAGCTGATAACCTTCCGTCGGCAGCTCGGCCAGCAGGGCCCCCGCCTCGCCCGCCAGCTGGCTGATCCAGGGGCCTAGGCCGGCGCGCTGGAAGTTGGCCGCGGCCATAACCCGTTTGCCCTCATCCAGTTCTATGGTGGTGACCCGGCCATCTAGCCTGCGTACCGCCTCGGCCAGCCAGAGGGTGGAGTAACCGTTGGAGGTGCCTATCTCCAGCACGGCGTCTGCCCCCCTGGTCTGCACCAGCACCGCCAGCAGCTCGCCGGTATCGCGGGTGATGTTGAGCATCTTGCTGCCACGGGTCTGCTGCTGGCTGTCGTTGTATTCGCCAAACTGCTCCAATTCCCGTTTAAGCTGTTCCAGTGCCATGTCTCCTCCTTGAAGGTTAAACGAGTCGGCCCTGTGCATGGCATGGCTGGGTCGACACTCATGTTCATCATGTTGCTGATCACTCGTCGGACGGCGGCGCATCCCCCAGCAGATAGCGGGGGCCGGCGCCCTGTCTTGCAGCCTGATCATCCGGGTTGTAAAGGGCGCAGTGCTCGAGCGACAGGCAACCGCAGCCGATGCAGGAGGTGAGCTTGCCCTTGAGCTGCAGCAGAGCCTCGATGCGCTGATCGAGCAGCCCCTGCCACTGGCTGGCAATCTGCTCCCAGTCGCGACGATCCGGTGTGCGGCCATCGGGCAAACCGGCGAGGGCATCGGCAATGTCGCCAAGGCTCAACCCCATCCCCTGCGCCACCCGGATGAAGGCGATCCGGCGCAGCGCATCCTGCGGATAGAGGCGCTGACCTCCATGGCTGCGCACGCTGCGAAGCAGCCCCTTCTGCTCGTAAAAACGCAAGGCACTGGCGTTGACGCCGGAGCGCCTGGCTATCTGGCCTATGGCTAACCACTTGCGATCCGTATCCATCCTTGACCTCAAGTTAGCTTTAACTTGCACAATCCTGTCTCCCTTAATGAAAGGAGTCAAACGATTATGCATCATCTTCATCGCCTGCTCGATGCCAACCGTGCTTTTGCCCTCAATGGCCGGGGCACCACCAACCACTGCCCGATGGCGCTGCATGCCCTGCACGAGATGGGAGCCAGCCCCCGCCAGCTGCAGCATTTCTTCGATCACTGGCAGGCAACCCATGCGCTGCCGAGCGGGGAACCAAGTCAGGGGGAGGATGAAATCAGCTTCGTTCGGCTGCGTCAGCAGCTGGCAAACCGGCTCGCTACCCAAGGCTGGCAGCCCACCTTTGAGACACTGCTGGCACGCCGACTCTCACCGGCGGGAGGGGCCTTTCACCCCCTGATCCGCTTCGCCTGCGCCCTGGAAAATGGCCATCTGGGGGAGCAGGCCGCGGCGCTGGCCGCCTGGCAGTGCCGCCCCCTGATACTGCCTGCCGGAGAGGCCGCCCCCAGCCGGGATGTCGCCAGCCTGCTGGCCGGGCTTTCCGCACAGTGGGAGGGTGCGAGCTGGCAGGGCGAGTGGATCACGGAGCGATTGCAGCAGGTGGCAGAGGCGCCGCGCTGGCCGGGCACACTGCCATGCTCACTCGCCGAGTCATCGGCAGTATTCACCCAGCTGGCCGAGATCGCCCTGCAGCTCTATTGGCAGACCGGCAATTTCACCGTGTTGCACATGGTGACCGGCAGCCGAGCCGCCGCCTTGGTCGCGCAGCAGTTGCCCGGCGAGTGGCAAGCGCCGTGGCAAACCCTGATGTGGCAGGCGGTGGCGGCGGCTTATATCACGGTCGGGGCGCCCGCGTTGCGTTCCCAGCGCTGGCCGGACGCCACAGGGCTGGATTGGCAGAGGGTGTTGCCACTGGCGCTGGCCAGCCTGGACGATCATGTGATCAAGCTGGTGCACTGCTGCTGGCGGGAGCGGGACGCATCGCCTCGTTATCTGGCGGTGGCGGCGCGCGCTGTAGGGCTGCTGGATGCGAGCAGCGGCAAGGCGCGAGTCAGCCCGCCTAGGGCGCAGCCAGGCGATTGAAGCTGATGGCGGGGCAACGCGGGGCAACCCCCTGGGTCAGGGTCAAGGGCTGGGCGCGATAACTGAGGTGATAGAGGCCTGGGCGCGACAAATCGTAGACCTGGGTCAGATCCGCATCCGCCTGGCTCTGCTGGCCCGGTCCCAGTATGAAGAAATCCTCGGCCGCGGGAGCACCACGCTTGGCGAGCGGCCCCTTGTAGGCCAGCGGCTGGTTATCCAGGGTGAGTTCGATGGCATCGGCAAACCAGCCCTCGAACGGGGTGAACCAGCTCAGCACCTCGAGCGGCCCCTCCCCCTTGTTGGTCAAGGTCATCACCAGGGGCAAGGGCTCGTCCACCCGGCTTTGTGCCTTGACCGACAGCTCGCACTGCAGGGGGGCGAGTGCGAGGGTCGTGAGCAAGAGTGTCATCATGGCGCCTCCTTCAACATCAAAAAAGGGGCCTGGCGGCCCCTGTCAGCGGATCAATTTTCGCTCGGGGTATTTTCGGCGAAGTATTCATGGTTGTCGGCGTTGTTGAGCGCCTTGACCGGCTCCGTCTTCGCCAGATTGCGGGCATTGGCCTGACCGTAACCCAGATCATCGGTGCCTGCCACCACGGTGAAGTGGCTCAGCTCATGGACTATGGTGCCGGCACGGGAGTCGGTCCCGGTGACGGGCGCGGTCCAGAAGCTCTTGCACAGATAGACCTTGTAGGGCTGATCCGGGTAGACGTAGGCAAAGTAGCTCTGCTTGCAGCCGCAGTCGAAGGTGAGCGGCTTGTTGTCGATGGCATCCTTGATCTTGCTGAAGTGCCCCTCGGCCTGATCCCAGCGGGAGGCGTCATAGGCGCCAAACCAGCTGCGATAACGCTGGCCATCGGGCTTGTCCACCGCCAGATAGCTGCTGGAGTTGTTGCTGATGCCGCTGGCGGCATCGAGCGCGGCCAGAATATCGCTCTTCTGGGTGTTGCTGCAGCGGCCGCTGAAGCTGACCGAGGCGGTGACGGCCTGAGGGTCGGCGGCGGCCACCTTGGCCTGAACTCGCTCATCGTTCACCCCCTCCACCCACAGGGTGATGGCGTTGGACTCGCTCGCCTGGGCCTGTTTGGCCTTGGCGGCCTTCGCCTCCTGCGGCAGGGTCGGCAGCTGATAACGGATGCTGTATTGACCCTGGGCGCTCATGTCATAGAGACCCGACACCTCCGCCTGCACCGTCAGGCTCTGGCCGGCCTTGAGCAGCTGGAAGTCCTTGTCGGTCGGCGCCGCCCGCTTGATCAGGGCCCCCTCGTAGCTGACCGGCTGACCATCCCGTTCCACCAGGAACAGGGGGGCATCTTCGCTGCCCGGCAGTTGCCACTTGAGCAGGCGGATCGGCTTGTCGCCCGTGTTGGTCAGCGTCAGGTTGACGCGCACATCGTCTGTGCTGCCATCCACCAGGGTAAGTTGGGCATCGAGCCCTGCGGCGCAGAGCGGAGAGGCCAGCACACCGGCCAGCAGCAGGGCAATGGGAGTCGCTTTCATCATGTTTCCTCATTCATTGAGTATCGCCATCAGGCGGTTTGCTTCCTTAAGGCCCTCTTTGGGGCCAACCCACCCTAGAGCAGAAATTTTCCGCCACCATCCCACCATATGGGGGACGCCCCCCATCAGAGGGGGAAAGAGGAGGAAATAGCTCTATGCGACAAACCATCCGCGACAAAAACGGGGCTCGCCATCCCACTTGCCCCTGGCTCTCCTCGCCTCCCCGGCGTTCCCATCGCCGCTCGCCGCGCATAAAAAACCCCGGCGCCAGGCCGGGGTTTGGGAAGGACAGAGGAAAAGGCTCGCCGTCAGGCTTTCGCCTCGGCCAGCAGCGCCAGCGCGGGCTGCAGGTTGGCCGGCACCAGACAATACGCCTTGTGGTGTTTGACCAGCGTGGTCTTCTTGTTGCCCTGGCTCAGCAGCAGACCATGGCGAAAGGCCGCCTCGGCCAGCTGGGTTTCGTCACAGCGCGCATAGAGGGTCAGCGGCTTGACAAGCTCCCCCTGGACCAGGTGCTCGCCGTATTCGCGGCTGGAGATCACCAGGCTGGATTGGCCCTGCCCCTGCAGGCGCAGCTTGGCGCTCACCTCGCTGTCGGTAAACACTAACCAACCCGCGCTTTCCAGCTCGGCCAGCATGGCGGCCAGCCTGGTGCCGAGCTGCTGGGAGTCGGCCTGCACGCGGGCGTACTGGAAGGCGATGCGCTCCAGCAAGCCCTTGAGGTCGGCGCCGGCTCCCAGGGTGCGGCCCTGCTGGATCCAGCCTTTCAGATCCTCCATCACCAGCCGGGAGAAGCGCTTCTCCTTGAGGGAGTCCGCCATCCAGGTACAGAGAAAATGGCTCTCCTGGGCCGGGGTGCGCTTGCCCGTCTTCTGCTCGGCGGTACGCGCCAGCTCGGCAAGGCTCTGGGTGGCCATGTCGAGCAGGGCCTGATTGTAGTTGGGAGGTGTCATCACGAGTCCTCAGAGAGACGGGCGGGCCAGAGGCCGGGTCATCAACAGCATAAAGGCGCCACTGGCGCCTTTATGTACTAAATCCCCCCTCCCGGCCTGCCCTGACAAGGGGAAGGCCGGGGCGGGGTTGGGCGCGCTTACTTCGGCTGACGCGGCTTCTTCATTGCCGCCAGACGCTTGAGACGCTGGCCTTGCAGCTTGGCCTCGGCCATGGCCTGGGCGGCGGCGTTGTCATCGCGCTGGGGACGCTTGCCGAAGCGACGACGCTCCTGCAACTGCTTGATCAGCTCGTCACGGTTGCCCACCTGGTAGCCCGGCACCATGACGCGGCGGATCTTCTGGCCGATCAGCGCCTCGATCTCGAGCAGGGTGCGCTCTTCCTCGCGGCTGACGAAGGAGATGGCCATGCCGCTCTTGCCGGCGCGGCCGGTACGACCGATGCGGTGCACGTAGTCTTCGGCCAAGAACGGCAGATCATAGTTGACCACGTACTGCAGATCCGGGATGTCCAGACCACGGGCGGCCACTTCGGTGGCGACCAGCACCCGCACCTTGCCTTCGGTGAATTCGCGCAGGGCGCGGCGACGGCTGCCCTGGGCCTTGTCGCCATGCACCACGGCGGACTTGATGCCATCCAGGTTCAGCTCGGCTACCAGCTCGTCACAGCTTTCACGGGTACTGGCAAACACCAGCACCTGCGGCCAGTTCTGCTTGCCGATGAGCTCGGAGAGCAGCTCGCGCTTGCGCTTCTGCTCCACCGGATAGACGGTGTGGGTGACGGTATCGGCGGTGGAGTTCTGCTTGTTGACGCTGATGATCTGCGGCTTGTCCAGCATGACGTTGGCCAGCTTCTTCACCCCGTCGGAGAAAGTGGCGGAGAACAGCAGGTTCTGGCGCTCCTTGTTGACCGCTTGCAGGATCTGCTGCACATCGGCGCTAAAGCCCATGTCGAGGATGCGATCCGCTTCGTCCAGCACCAGACACTCGACACCGGAGAGGCTGAGGTTGCAGGCGGTCAGGTGCTCCAGCAGACGACCCGGGGTCGCCACTATGATGTGAGCACCCGCTTTCAGCTTCTTGGCCTGCACATCCTGCTTGCCGCCGCCAACGAGCGTCAGCACGGTAACATCCAGGTACTTGGCGAAGTCATTGATGTTGCTCGCCACCTGGGCCGCCAGCTCGCGGGTCGGGGTCAGGATCAGCACACGGGCGTTGGACGGTTGCAGCTCGGCCGGCTTGTCCACCAGGCGCTGCAGTATCGGCAGGGCGAAGGCGGCAGTCTTGCCGGTCCCGGTCTGGGCACTGGCCAGCACATCGAGACCGCGACGTATGGTCGGGATCGCCTGGCGCTGCACAGGGGTCATCTCCTGATAACCGCAATCTGAGACGGCACGCAAAATCTCGGGGGCAAAATCGAACGATTCAAATCTCATAAATTGGGTTCCTGTGTTCCAGCTGGGCTGTATTTGGCTTGCGGCTCGGCGTAGGCGAGGCGGAGGTTGATACCACCGGTGGCTGCGTCCGACATCAAGTCAGAAAGTGAGCCGGAAAATGGCGGGCGCGAAGTGTAACAGATAGGCATCACAAATTCTGCCTCAAATGACCTGAGTTTTTATCCTGCGGCCAAAACGCGCCGACCGGGGGAGAGGCCAGGCTGACACAGGCCGGCGCCGCCCTCCCCCCTGGGCACTCAGGCGTCAGGCAACCTTAGTTCCGGTTTACATCATCTGCCTTGAAATCACGCTGAAACAGGCACATGCGAATGGCGGTGCGATATTTGCCATCGATGAAGAACTCCTCTTTCAGCTCCCCCTCCGGCTCGAACCCCAACCCCTGATAGACATGGATCGCCTTGGCGTTGTCCCGATCGACGATGAGGTACAACTTGTGCAGGTTCAGCACGTTGAAGGCGTACTTCATCCCCTTCAGGGTCGCCGTCCTGGCATACCCCAACCCCTGATAGGCGGGGGCTATGATGATCTGGAATTCGGCGCGGCGATGAATGCTGCGAATGTCCACCAGCTCCACCAGCCCGACCTGGGTGCCGGCCACCTCCAGGATGAAGCGGCGCTCGTGCTGATCGTGGATGTGCTTGTCATAGAGCTGGGCCAGCTCCATGTAAGCCTCGTAAGGCTCCTCGAACCAGTAGCGCATTATGCTGGCGTTGTTGTTGAGCTGATGCACAAATTTCAGATCCTCTCGCTCGAGGGGACGAAGGCTCAGGGTGTCATGACATGACATAAGGTACCTGCTTGAAGGTTGAGGGGCGACCCTGGCGGCCCGCTCGGGGTCGCGCCTGGGTCAGGTGTATATTCACAAGAAATACGCGGGGCGATGACCGCCTGCAGCCGATCAGCGGATGCGGTTGGTCGGGCGCTTGAGCAGCCGGATGGCGATGGCCGCCATGGCGATGACGAACAGGCCGAGGGAGGTCACCAGCAGACACTTGGTCATCAGCTCGTGATACTGGGCAAACACGGGGGCCGCCATCACGAACTTGCCCACCAGACTCAGCAGCAGGGCCCAGAGGAAGGCGCTGGCAAAGCTTGCCATCATCACCCGCGGCAGATGCAGGCGCGAGACCCCCATCAGCATGGGCGTCAGTACCCTGACGAAGGGCACGAAGCGGGAGGAGAACATGGCCCAGAAGCCGTAGCTGTGCAGCAGACGCGAGGCCCGTGGCAGGCTGCCGTCCGGGATCATCCGCTCCACATGGCCCATGAAGGCGGTGCCGTGCAGCGCATGGCCCTGCAGATAGGCGATCAGGCTGCCAAGCCCGGCAGCAAGCGGCATGTAAATCAGTGTGACTTCGGGGCCTAGCACCCCCATTCCCACCAGGCCACCGGCCAGCAGCACCAGACTGTCACCGGGCAGGGGCAAAAAGACGAAGCTCGATTCGAGAAAAAGGATCACCACCAGACAGGTGACGAGCAGGCCCACCGCCTGCATCTGGATCAATTGGTTAAAGTCCTGTTGCCATATGGCAAGCAGCATCTCCTGCATCTGGTGACTCCCATCAACATAGTGAGCATCCATAGTGGGTGACCCGAGGGCCACCGGTGCGGCAGACCCTCCCTGTCGCCATGCCCCTTCTCTCCATGAGGGAGGCCCGTTATACACCCTGCCAAGTGAACAAGAAATTAATGCAGGTCACGGATAGTGGAGATAATCGCTCTGGCGCGACGAAAGTTACGCCTTGAGCGCAAGGGAGGGCACCTGGCGAGGCGGCCCTCAGTTGCGCTTGAGTTGCTGCAATTTGGTGAGGGTGAGCAGGGTCTGGGCGGAGAGATCGCATACCGAGAGCACGAAGGCCGTCTCGTCCGGGTGCCACTCCTCCTTCAGACTGGCTCGTTCGGCGATGATGAAACCGAGCAGCTCATCCCCCTGCTTGAGGGGTGCCATCAGTATCGCGCCCGAGAGGGCATCGAGCCCGAGCTGGGCCAGCATGGCGCCAAACCGTGACAGATCATAGCGCTCGCGGATGATGAGGCAGGGGGCATGCTCGGGCTTGGAGACCTCGTAGCGGCCCTGGATCAAGGCATATGGCAGGTGAAAACCCTGCTGATGATGGCGCTTGGGCAGGAAGAAGAGATCCTGGCAGAACATGGATTGCTTGTCCTCGGCGCAGAACCAGACGCTGGCGCGGGCGGCCCCGGTGCCAGCGCACACCGCCTCGTTGATATGACGGGCGGCCTGCCCCGGATCCTCGCCGGTCAGCAGATCGCTCTTGGCCAGGTGGATCAGGGCCCCGTGCTGCAACTGTTGCCGGGTCCCGCTGTCGGCCTGCTGCTGACGCAGGCTGTCCAGATGATCGAGCATGCGATTGCAGTCGATGGCGACCTGGGAGATCTCGTCCTTGCCCTCCACCAGCAGCCGACGCACGGCGCCATCGTCAGCGATGAGACGCAGATTGGCACTCAGCCGCTGCAGGCGGGCGGCTATGTAGCCGTTGAGGATCAGCAACACCAGGGCGGCAAACAGCAGGGTGCCCAGACTCAGCAACCAGAAGATGCGCTGCTCGATGGCCTTGCCCTCCAGCATCAGATCCCGTGGCAGGGTGAAGCGAAAGATGAGGGGTGACGTCTCCTGCAAGGTATCGATCTGGGCCAGGGTGAGCAGACGATCCTCTTGCGGCAGGATCAGGCTGTCGCTGGCCATGAGTCGGGTCAGGGTCGGCGCCCCCAGGCTGGCGGCGAGCTGATCCGGGCTCAGGAAGGTGAGCGACAGGGCGGTGCGTTTTTGCAGCTGGCGGATGAATTTCGGGGTAAAAGCCTTGAACAGCAACAGGGTGCCGCGACTCGGCCCCTCCCCCTCGCTGCTCAGGATCTGGGTGGCGGCCATCAAGTAATAGCGCTCGCCGTCGAACCAGATGCCGGCGTTGGGCTTGAGGGTGCCGTAGCGCATCAGGTAATCGGTCAAGGCCCCCAGCTGGGCCGGCGTTTGCGAGACCAGCTTGCCGGCCTGGTAGGCAAAGGCCACCTGCGGCTGCTTCTCCCTGTCGTAGAGCGCCAGCAGATCGATCCCCAGGGTCTCGAAGGTGCGCACGTTGAAGTTGGCATCCAGGTAGGCCTGATCCCGACGAGCCATGAAGGCATAGGTCTCGTCCCATTCGGACCAATCCTGCCCCAGCATGGTCAGCTGGCCCAGCTCGGCCTGCACCACGGCCCTGACCCGCTCGCGGTTGCGCTCCACGCTCATGCGCTCCAGCTCGCCAAACTTGTTGCTCACCACATAATGCAGGCCGACGTAGCCAACCCCCTGCAACAGCAGCAGCGTCAGCACTATGGTCAGCGTAATCTTGCGGCTGATCTTCATCTCCACTCACACTCCCGAACAAGTGACCCATTGAGTTTAATGGATTTTTATTATCCGCCCGGACGCAGTGCGAAAAACCTGACCCGGCCGTCCGTGGCCCGCATCGACAAGCGGTGGCATCCACTCGCGCCCCGCGAGCACACAAGCGGCACAACCAGGAGAGGCGCAGAGAACGCCGCCAGCCCCCGCCCGTTGCATCGCCAGCAAGCCGGCCCCAGATCTGGGGATCGCGTACGCCAGAAGAGTGCCATCCGGCTCATTATCCGGGCTGCCAAGCCGATAAAAAATCGCTACAGTGTAATCGTGCCTCAGCCAACGAGGCTTCACGGGAACCCGGCATGCCCTCATACACCTCTCACACCAGCCTGCCCCTGCTGATCAGCCTGCTGCTCGGCACCAATGCCATGGCCGACGACGACTCGCTGGTACAGCAGCGCGCCAACGCTGTGGTGTCGCTGATGACCTTCACAGTCGTGCCCGACATCACCGCCAGCAACATCAATATCGGCAGCGGCACCAACCAGGCGGCGGCGCTCAACATGACCCAGGTCGGCGGCGGCGCCACCATGAGCGAGAGTGTGCCCATCTATCTGGAGGGGACCCTGGGCTTTAGCCGCTACGATCCCCAGTTCGTGGTGAGCAACGGCAGCGAGACCCGCACCATTCCCACCAAATGGAACAGTCTGACGGCCACCGGCGGGATTGGCTGGGACATAGGACTGCACCGGGACAGACACGGCGGCAACTGGGTGCTGCGTCCCCTCGGCAACGTCACCTTGGGCACAGTGGCCAGCGATCTGCGCATCGGCAACTGGCTGCTGGGCCAGTACACCGGCAAGAACCTCGACTTTCTCGATGGCGGCAGGCTCGATGTCTACGGCCTGGGCGGCGCCCTGATGCTCGACTATGAACTCTTCTCCCCGACTCAGGATATAGACGCCGAGCTGCGCTACTCCTACCAGCATCTGCAGAGCTTTGGCGGCACCTCGGCCAGCGTGACCGGCCAGGCCAATGCGGAGAACCTCGGCCTCTATCTGCGCCGCCGTGCCCCCATCGGCGATCTCACGCTGCTGAGTCGGCCGCTGCGCTACGTGATGGAAGGGGCTCGCACCGAATACCTCGGCGAGCAACGAGGCCTGCTCGGTTTCAACTCCCTCAACTCGCTGGGGCTCGGGATCGAGCTCGACAGCAGCAAGTACGACATCATAGTGACCCGCACCCGGCTGGTGGCCCGCTATATGTTCAGCCACAACACCAGCGGCTACGGCGTCGGGCTGGCGATGAGTTTCTAAGCTCCGCCCACGGAACAGAGCCGCCCAACCTCTGTTGCGGGATTCCTCTTGCCTTCTCTTCTCATAAGACCCTCCGACAGCAACGCCTAACCCCCAGCCACCGCCCTCTAGCTGCCAGCGCCACCACCGGCTAAAAAACACTGATGAGTCACACAGTTAGTGGAGACGGTCACACATTTGTCCTGATTAAATCGCTACAGTAGCTTTTTTCGGCCCCGAACTGTTCATATGGAGCCTGTCATATGTCCAATCCAGTTCGCCCTGCAATCCGGTTAATGGCATCGCAAAACTCAGGTGCGCAAGAGGAATGGAGATTTTTGCTATGGCCAAGTTTTTGAATACCAGTGCGACCAACTATTTTCTTGAAGAACTGATAAAGGATGCCAAGGAACGGCTGATCCTCATCAGCCCCTTTCTCAAGCTTAATGACAGGATCAAGGAGCTGCTCACCGACAAGAACCGCCTCAAGATCGATGTGCGGATTGTCTATGGCAAAAGCGAACTGCAACCGGAAGAGATCAGCTGGCTCAAGGAACTCACTTATATACGCACCAGCTTTTGTAAGAACCTACATGCCAAATGCTATCTCAATGAAGAGATGTGCATTGTCACCAGCCTGAACCTCTACGAATTCAGCCAGGTGAACAACAACGAGATGGGGGTATTGACCCAGCGTTCAGAAGATGGCGAGCATCTATCGTGATGCCTACGACGAAGCGCAGCGGATCATCAGGGTCAGTGAAGAGGTACGCATCACGTTGGAAAGGATTGCCAATGACAGTGACGAACGCGAAGCAACCACAACTGTCTGCTGCGAACAAGCAAACGAGGTGATACCAAAGGGAACTTATTTTGGGGTCGCCCCGGATATCCCAAGCGCCACGGCCTTATGATAATAACTGTAGTAAAATACACATTATTATCAAGATAAGTAATAGAGAGAGCTTTATGATTGATAAAATAATCTCCATGGCAGAGAACGAACTTAGTAAAAAGGTAATTGTACCGTTATTTCAAAAAATTTATTCCACGCGTGTAGAGTTTTCTGGTGGAGGTATTGAAAAAGGTAGAGATATAATTATCTATAAAAAGGACGAGCTAGGTGACAACGAATATATTGGCATTCAAGTAAAAAAACAAAAATTAACGCCAAACTCATCTATTGAGAGTTTTCAACAACTTCTTAATCAACTATCTCAAATGAAACATGAGGGGGTTGTTGATCCGAGCTCTGGAGAAAAAACATTATTTAAAAAAAGAATATTTATTACGCCTTATCCTATATCAGATAAAGCTTACGATTCACATCAAGGCGCTTACCAACAAATAATAAAGGATGGTGTCAAAATAATCGATGGAAATGAACTCATATCTCTATTATCAAAGCACATGCCTACATTAGCGAGAGAAATTGTGGGTGATACAACATACATCGGTGACGTAATAAATTCAGAATTATCCAATAAGATATTAATGAAGGCTTTAAACCTTCACAACACAAGACAGCTTTGTGACATTTACTGTGAAACAAGCCTAGTTGCAGGAAATAAAAACAATAATAAACCAGGTTTTATTAAGACGTTCAAACATTACGCTAACGATATTGATATAAAGTTAGTTGAATACCCTATCATTAGAGAAAATCATTATAAAGTACGTGAGGTTTTAGATGTAGGCTTATTCAACGATATCGACTTCTTGCATTTGGAGAAAAATTATGATTCCAATCTAGAACTTGAAAACTCAATAATAAAGATAGCTAATGAAATTAAAAAAATTGATATAGAAATAAATCACGTCGTATCTAACAGTTCATTTTTTAACATATATCCTACTGCAGGCAGCATTGAATTCCTTAATTTCATCAAGCATGGCTTCACACAATTAAGTATAATGGAAAACAAAAATCTCTTTATAAGAGAAGTATTATCTATAGATGCTTTGATAGATAAGAAAGACTCGTTAATTAAAGAGAATTCAATAAAAAGAGGGTTGAAGAGTAGTATTCCATCAACTTTCAAAATTAGATTAAATAGCGTTAAGGTAATTAGTTCTCTAGATGCTATTCTAGAAAAAATGAAACTCTACACTAGCATCAACGCTGCTAACATTAAGGACTACTTAAGCCTTTCATCAAAAATAGAGCAGTGTCACATTATATTAGACATATATAATAAATTTTTTTCCCATGAAGAAACCCCAATCCCAACTTTAAACATTTCAATTAGCGATGCATTTGACACTGGTATCAATATTGTTGTTTTAGGTGAAGCTGGGTCTGGTAAAACAACAAATCTACAATACCATGCAAAAAAACTATACAACAATCACTCCAGTGATGGTCTCGTCATATACATGACACTAAATGAACTTGCTGAACTATCTATTGGAGAAGACAGCAATAGTATTATTCTAGGGATTAAACGATTTCTCCACAAAATAGGTTTAAATACATACTCTGAACCTCAGATAAAACATATTTTAACAACCGAAAGAAATAAGATAATTTTGGATAGTGTTGATGAAGCTATATCTCAATATGGCTGGATTATTTCAAAATTAAAGGATTTCTCTCTCGAACACCCAAAATGCCAAATAATAACATCTTCTCGATATACCGTTTCCGAAATTTCAGATCTTGGCTTTTCATGCATTTCACTATTACCATTTAATAAAGAACAAAAAATGGCATTCTTTGAGAAATGGTTCATAAACTCACCAGATAAAGCAGTCTCAATCATTAATCATTTAAACGAAAATAGTGAATTGGATAAAATAGTAACCAACCCATTATCAGCAACAATCATGGCTGTTTTACAAGAAAACAAGATCCCGCTCCCCAAGAGTGAAGCATCATTATATAAGAAAAGATTTGAGTTGTTGAGTGGCCATTTTGATAAATTTAAAGGTATAAATAGAATGACCACCCAGCCAGAAACCTTACTTTCTGCAGCAAGACTTTTGGCTTTCAAAATGCACGAAAATAAAAAGCGTTCGGTATCAAAAGATAATATCATAGCTTTTTTTCATCGTAAGCTAGTTACCGAATCTCAAGAAACTTCAATTGAATATGCAGAGGAGATCGTTAAAGAACTAATATCTCCATCAGAAATACTATTATTAAACAACGATGGGGGGTTTAGTTTTGGTCATCTTAGATTCCAAGAGTTTTTAGCTTCTGAGCAACTTGTTCACATGCGCAAGCTAAAATTCAAAGATATGCTTTTAGATTCATGGTGGAATGACGTCTTTATTTTATATTCACAGCATGCTTACGATATAGGATGGATAATAGACTATTCATGCAGTGAAGGATGTACTCTTAAAGCCTATAAATTACTAAAGTCGATGATCAATAATTCATCAATGACAAATGACAGAACAGCTGAGTTATTAAATCGCTTAGAAATTTCATTCTCTGATGAGATGAGTAATGACGTAGACTCAACCCAATATATATATGAATCCCTAGATATATAGATGCTCAAGAATAACAACAAGGGCGGCCCATTGACCGCCCTTGTTGTCTCTGACTATCAGCGAATAGTCGCCATCTGCCGTATGCAGCGCTGTGCCCTGCCATCCACCCGTTTGGCAAACCAGGCGGTGGTGAGGTTGCGGGTGATCTTGGGGCTCTTCAGGGAGATGCCCGGCAGCACGGCGCGGGGTTGCCGCTTGCCGGCCTGCTTGTCGGCCAGGGTAAAGACCCTGTGGTAGAGATCGCTTTGGGCAAAATCGCTGGTGTCGCCGAGTTTCAGGCTCTGGTGAATGGCCTGCTTGCTCATGCTGAGGCGGCCGGCGATGGCATGAACAGCAAGCTCTGTCTTGCCCGGCAGATCTGAGTCGTAGCGAATGAGATCCCCATCCAGTGCCAGCGGCTTGCCGCTCACGCGGCTGACCGCCGCCTGGAATGCGGCGTTGCGACTGGCATACCAGCCGGCGTTGAAGTCGGCGTAACGGTAGAGGTGATCCGGATACTGGGCCGGGTAGTTGAGCAGATGACGGGTGCCAAACCAGATGCCGCCACGGCGGCTAAAGACTTCGTGGCGGATGGAATCCTTGACGGGATAAGGGTAGCCACGGGCGTTGGCCTCGGCGAAGGCGATGCTGACCTGCATGGGGCCACCGGTACGCACCGGGTTCATGTTGCCAAACAGGGTCTTGCCCATGGGCACCTCCCCTATCATGTCCTCGAAGATCTCGCTCATCTCCCGCTCGGTGCGCAACTTGTCGATGCGCTCGGCATAGCTCTTGCCGGTGGGGGAATTGATGCTGAGCGCCGTACGCACCACGAACTCGGGGATCAGCAGCTTGCCGGCGCGGGCGTTGATCTCCTGCCAGGCGATCTTGCCAAGGCCAGGCACCACGGGGTCTGCCTGAAAGGTGGACTCCTGCTCGGCCACCGCCAACACGGAGCAGACGTTCTCGTCGGTCACGGCCAGCTCCTGTTTGGCGAGGGCCGTGACTATGTCCTGCGCCCAGCCGTTGCGATCCACGGTACGGGCCGGCAACAGCCGCACTATGCGCGACTGCATGCTGGCCGGGGCTCTGGGGACCTGGGCCTTGGGCAGGGGCGCGGGTTTGGTGATGGCCGGCCCCGTGATGGCCGCACTGCCAGGTTGGCGGGTATCGCCCTGGCTGGCCGGTTCGCTGGCACAGGCAGCCAGCAGCAAGGCGGCCAGCAGAGGCGCGACATGATGACGATAACGAATGAGATGATGCATGAAAGCTTCCCGATGGATGAGGCGCCGCTGGCTTGGCCAGACAAGTCCGGCCCCGGCAGCCAGGGCATTGTAGAGGATTGATCGGGGGATCAGAAGGCATGAGCATGGCCAGCCCGCGAGCGGCAGCCGCTGACACGACAAGGCCCCGCCGGTTGGACGGGGGCCTTGCAGATGTATCGGGTCATGGCCAGGGGCAAAGACAGTACCCGGCCGATGAGCTGGGGGCGGATCAGGCCGTTTGGCGCAGGGCCTGGATCTGGGCGGCGCCATTGATCACCGCCTGCAAGGAGGCGTTGACCACGTCGCGACCGATGGCGACCCCGCACATGCGCTGGCCATCGACGCTCAGCAGCACATAGGCGGCGGCGCGAGACTCGGTGCCCGCGCTCAGGGCATGCTCCGAGTAGTCGAGCACGTCTATGTGCATGCCGGTCTGGCGCTCCCAGCCGTTGACCAGCGCCGTGATGGCCCCCTCCCCCTCGCCCCGCAATTGCAGCGAGCCATCTGGGGTCTGCAGCTCGAGGTGCAGGCTCTCCTGGCCGTCGTGACCGAGCTGGAAGCGGCCGATGCGATAGCCGTGCACCGGCTCAAGATAATGTTGCTCAAACAGGGCGCGGATCTGCGCCGGGTTTATCTCGCTGCTGCTCGCCTCGGCCTGGGCCTGGACCCGACGGCTGAAGTCGATCTGCAGCCAGCGCGGCAGTTGCAGGCCAAGATCGCGCTCCAGCAGATAGGTGACGCCCCCCTTGCCGGACTGGCTGTTGATACGGATCACCGCCTCGTAGCTGCGACCGAGATCGGCCGGATCTATGGGCAGGTAGGCTACATCCCAATAGGCGTCGGGCTTCTCGGCCGCCAGGGACTTGCGGATGGCGTCTTGGTGGCTGCCGGAAAACGCCGTGTAGACCAGCTCGCCGGCATAGGGGTGACGCGGGTGCAGGGCTATCTGGGTGCAGGCGCCCACGGTCGCGACTATGGCATCCATGTCCGACAAGTCCAGCTCGGGATCTATGCCCTGGCTGTAGAGGTTCATGGCCATGGTGACTATGTCCATGTTGCCGGTGCGCTCGCCATTGCCAAGCAGGGTGCCCTCGATGCGATCGGCCCCCGCCAGCACAGCCAGTTCGGCGGCAGCCACACCGCAGCCTCTGTCGTTGTGGGTGTGAATGGAGATGCTCACCTCGGGGCGCGCCTTGAGGTGGCGGCAGAACCACTCCACCTGATCCGCAAACACGTTGGGGGTGCTCACCTCGACCGTGGCCGGGAGGTTCAGGATCATGGGGCGGGCGGCGGGGCGCCACTCGTCGATCACGGCGTCACACACCTCCACCGCGAACTCCACCTCTGTGCTGCTGAAGCTCTCGGGGGAATATTGGAAACTCCACTCTGTGCCCGGGTTCCTTGCCGCATGCTCGCGTACCCAGCGCGCCCCCTGCACGGCGATGGCCTTGACCCCCTCCTTCCCTGAGTTGAACACATAGTTGCGCTGGGTCGGGTTGACCGAGTTGTAGACGTGAACGATGGCGCGCTTGGCCCCCTTGAGGGATTCAAAGGTGCGGATGATGAGATCTTCGCGGGCCTGCACCAGCACCTGTATGGTGACGCCATCGGGAATGAGATTGCGCTCAATAAGCTCACGCACGAAGTCAAAATCGGGCTGGGAGGCGGCCGGGAAGCCCACCTCGATATGCTTGAAGCCGACATGGAGCATCAGTGCCCACATCTGCAGCTTCTGGGCCACCGTCATAGGCTCGACCAGCGCCTGGTTGCCGTCGCGCAAGTCCACGGCGCACCAGAGCGGCGCGCGCTCCAGCACCCGGTTGGGCCATTGGCGATCCGTCAATGCGATGACGGGGGCGGGGCGGTATTTGCGATGATCGAAGCTCATATTCAGATTCCCTTGGCTGATGTCCTTGAGGTGCGGCGCCGTTGCGGGCTATGAAGATGAGCAACGACGCGACTGGGCAGGCAAGCAGACGGGGTAAGGAGGGGGAAGCAGGCTGGCGCGGTAACGCTGGCCCTGACGGTTGCGCGGGTGGTAACCCCACAACCGGTTTCCTGTGGCCCCTCTGGGTAAAAGGGGACGGCCTTCGCTGCCGGATAAGCAACTGGCCCTGATCCTCGCACCCCGCTGTTGCGGGCGCAGACGACCTTATGTGATGAGAAACCAGTATATAGAGGCGGCTCGGGTGAGTGAGTGCAAAGATTGCGAATAAAAGCCACCAAGGCGCAATCATTGTCACCTTTACGCCACTAAAAGGGATTATATCGCCCAATCCTGACCCTATTCTCTCTCCCCTGCGCACCTCACTCCCATGACAGAGGCTGGCCGGATCCGCCAAAAAACAAAAAACCCGCCATCGCTGGCGGGGTTTTTCAGGGTTCGCAAGTATTGTGCAAAGAAGGAAAGAAAGACTCCCCTGCCCTTGTTACGCAATGCTTAGCGGTTTTTCACTTTCTGGTGCAGCTCCTGCACCGAGTTGACGTTGGCGGTGGCATCCATGCTGATGGCCATGCAGGTGGCAAACGCCTCATTCATGGTGGTGGTATAAGCCACCTTGTGCTGCAAGGCGGCGCGGCGCAACTGCTTGGAGTCCTGAATCGCCACTCGCCCTTCGGCGGTGTTGACGATGTAGGTGTACTCGCCGTTCTTGATGCGATCCAGGATGTGCGGGCGACCCTCGTGCACCTTGTTGACCAGGCGCGGGTTGATGCTCGCTTCACCCAGCGCCACTGCGGTGCCGTGAGTGGCATCCAACTCGTAGCCCAGCTCCAGCAGCTTGGCGGCCAAATCCACCACCAGCGCCTTGTCGCTGTGACGCACCGACAAGAGCGCGCGACCCTCTTTCGGCACCGCATGGCTGGCACCCAGCTGGGCCTTGGCATAGGCCTCGGCAAAGCTGCTGCCCACCCCCATTACTTCACCGGTAGAGCGCATCTCTGGCCCCAGCAGCGGATCCACGCCCGGGAACTTGGCGAACGGCAGTACCACCTCTTTCACCGAGTAGTAAGGCGGGATGATTTCGGTGGTAAAGCCCTGATCTTTCAGGCTCTGACCGGCCATGACGCGGGCGGCAATCTTGGCCAGCGGCGCACCGGTCGCCTTGGAGACGAAGGGCACGGTACGGGCAGCACGGGGGTTCACCTCGATGAGGTAGATGTCATCGCCCTTGACCGCAAACTGCACGTTCATCAGGCCGACCACACCGAGTTCCAGCGCCAATTTCCGTACCTGCTCGCGGATCTCGTCCTGAATTTTCTTGGACAAGGTATAAGGTGGCAGGGAGCAGCCGGAGTCACCGGAGTGGATACCGGCCTGCTCGATATGCTCCATGATGCCGCCGATGACCACATCGGTGCCGTCGCAGATGGCATCCACGTCCAGCTCGGTAGCGTCATCGAGGAAGCGGTCAAGCAGTACCGGCGATTCGTTGGAGACGCTCACCGCCTCGGCGAAGTAGCGACGCAGGTCGGTCTCGTCATAGACGATCTCCATGGCGCGGCCACCCAGCACGTAGGAGGGGCGCACCACCAGCGGGTAGGTGATCCGCTCGGCGGTCAGCACTGCCTGCTCCAACGCGGTGACTGTGCCGTTTTCCGGCTGCTTGAGGCCCAGACGCTCGACGGCGGACTGGAAGCGCTCGCGGTCTTCGGCGCGGTCGATGGCATCCGGGCTGGTACCGATGATCGGCACGCCGTTCGCTTCCAATGCCCGTGCAAGCTTGAGCGGGGTCTGGCCGCCGTACTGCACTATGACGCCCTTGGGTTTCTCGATGCGCACGATTTCCAGCACGTCTTCCAGGGTCACCGGCTCGAAGTAGAGGCGATCCGAGGTGTCGTAATCGGTGGAGACGGTTTCCGGGTTGCAGTTGACCATGATGGTCTCGTAACCGTCTTCGCGTAGGGCCAGTGCCGCATGGACGCAGCAGTAGTCAAACTCGATGCCCTGGCCGATACGGTTCGGGCCACCGCCGATGATCATGATCTTGTCACGATTAGTCGGGTTGGCCTCGCACTCTTCGTCATAGCTCGAATACATGTAGGCGGTGTTGGTGGCGAACTCGGCCGCGCAGGTATCGACCCGCTTGTAGATTGGGAATATGTTGTGGCGGGCACGCAACTTGCGCACCTCGCCCTCGGCCACGCCGAGGATCTTGGCCAGGCGTGCGTCGGCGAAGCCTTTGCGCTTGAGGGCGCGCAGGAAGTCGGCATCGAGACCGGCCATGCCGCGCTCTTTCACCTGCTCTTCCAGCTTGATGAGATCTTCTATCTGCACCAGGAACCAGGGGTCAATCTTGGTCAGCTTGAAGATGCCGTCCATGGAGAGACCGGCGCGAAACGCATCGGCGATGTACCAGATCCGATCGCAGCCAGCGTCTTGCAGCTCGTGGCGGATGCGGGTCAGGGAGTCAGGGGCATTGAGGTCAACCATGGGGTCGAAGCCGGTCTTGCCGGTCTCGAGGCTACGCAGCGCCTTGTGCAGGGACTCCTGGAAGTTGCGGCCAATCGCCATCACTTCACCGACCGACTTCATCTGGGTGGTGAGACGGTCGTTGGCACCGGCAAATTTTTCGAAGTTGAAGCGTGGCACCTTGGTGACCACGTAGTCGATGGCCGGCTCGAAGGAGGCCGGAGTACGACCGCCTGTGATGTCATTCATCAGCTCGTCCAGGGTGTAACCGATGGCGAGCTTGGCGGCGATCTTGGCGATGGGGAAACCGGTCGCCTTGGAGGCCAGCGCGGAGGAGCGGGACACCCGCGGGTTCATCTCTATGATGACCATGCGGCCATCTTTCGGGTTGATGCCGAACTGGACGTTGGAGCCACCGGTTTCGACCCCGATCTCGCGCAGTATCGCCATGGAGGCGTTGCGCATGATCTGGAACTCCTTGTCGGTCAGCGTCTGGGCTGGCGCGACCGTGATGGAGTCACCCGTGTGTATGCCCATGGGGTCGAAGTTTTCGATGGTGCAGACGATGATGCAGTTGTCGTTGCGATCCCGCACCACTTCCATCTCGTACTCTTTCCAGCCGATCAGCGACTCATCGATGAGCAGCTCCTTGGTCGGCGAGAGATCCAGACCACGCTCGCAGATCTCGACGAACTCTTCGGTGTTGTAGGCGATGCCGCCGCCCGAGCCACCCATGGTAAAGGAGGGACGTATGATGCAGGGGAAACCGACCATCTGCTGCACGCCCCACGCCTCTTCCATGTTGTGGGCGATGCCGGCGCGCGGGCACTCCAGGCCGATGCTCTTCATGGCGATGTCGAAGCGGCGGCGATCTTCGGCCTTGTCGATGGCGTCGGCGGTGGCGCCTATCATCTCGACCCCGAACTCGGCCAGCACGCCGTGTTTTTCCAGATCCAGCGCACAGTTCAGCGCAGTCTGGCCGCCCATGGTGGGCAGCACCGCATCCGGGCGCTCCTTCTTGATGATCTCGCGCACCACTTCCCATGTGATGGGCTCTATGTAGGTGGCATCGGCCATCTCGGGGTCCGTCATTATGGTGGCCGGGTTGGAGTTCACCAGGATGACGCGGTATCCCTCCTCGCGCAGGGCCTTGCAGGCCTGGGCGCCGGAGTAGTCAAATTCGCAGGCCTGACCGATGACGATGGGGCCGGCGCCGAGGATCAGGATGCTCTGTAGGTCGTTACGTTTTGGCATGGCTTCTCTTTTCCTCTTAAGCGCGATACTGCTTGATCAATTCAATAAAGTGGTCGAACAGACCGGCACAGTCGTGCGGGCCCGGGCTCGCCTCGGGGTGACCCTGGAAGCTGAAGGCCGGACGGTCGGTGCGGTGGATGCCTTGCAGAGAACCGTCAAACAGGGAGACGTGGGTGGCGCGCAGGCAAGCCGGCAGGTTGTGCTCATCGACCGCGAAACCGTGGTTCTGGGCGGTGATCATGACGGTATTGTCATCGAGACTCTTCACCGGGTGGTTGGCACCGTGGTGGCCGAACTTCATCTTCATCGTCTTGGCACCCGAGGCCAGACCCAGCAGCTGGTGACCCAGGCAGATACCGAACACAGGGGTGTTGGTATTGAGGAAGGCCTTGATGGCCTCGATGGCGTAGTCGCAGGGCTCGGGGTCACCCGGGCCGTTGGAGAGGAAGATGCCATCGGGATTCATCGCCAGCACCTCGGCGGCCGGAGTCTTGGCCGGCACCACTGTCAGGCGGCAGCCACGGTCCACCAGCATGCGCAGAATGTTGCGCTTGACGCCAAAGTCGTAGGCCACCACGTGGTATTTGAGTTCATCTGCCGCCGGGGTGACATGCCCCTTGCCGAGCTGCCAGCTGCCTTCGGTCCAGTTGTACGCCTCGCCAACCGTGACCTCTTTGGCCAAGTCCATTCCCTTCAAACCGGGGAAGGCGCGCGCCTGCTCGAGGGCATATGCCTCATCGACTTGCTTGCCCGCCAGGATGCAACCGGCCTGAGCGCCTTTCTCGCGCAGGATGCGGGTCAGTTTGCGGGTGTCGATGTCGGCGATGCCAACTATGTTGTGAGACTTGAGGTAATCGGAGAGGGATTGCTGATTGCGGAAATTGGAGGCAAGTATCGGAAGGTCCCGGATGATCAATCCCTGAGCGTGGATTTGACTGGACTCTTCATCTTCGCTGTTGGTGCCGGTGTTGCCTATATGAGGGTAAGTGAGGGTGACTATCTGACGGGAATAAGAGGGATCGGTGAGGATTTCCTGATAGCCCGTCATCGACGTATTGAAAACCACTTCACCAACGGAACATCCCTCGGCGCCTATCGACACGCCTTTGAACACAGTTCCATCTTCCAGCACTAGCAATGCAGTGTGATTCAAGACAACCTCCAGTTATTTAGCTTTAAATTCAGCAATTTACCTGGGTGTTGCGGGTCCGGACGCTGTTTGAAACAGGGCTCAAACCCGGCAGATTTCTGGCAAATTGGGCGCATTCTACTTAAAAACGATCGCATTTCAACGTCTTTTCTCGTTTTAAATGCATCTAAATTCAATAAAAAAGCAACATTACCCATTATCTATGCACTCAATCGCTTTGCAACCCCCACCGTCAAAAGAAAAGCCAAAACCCGACACAAAAGAGATGCCCCATGCCGCGCAACTCACAAAAATAGACATTTAAACCTTAAAAAACAACAAATTAAAATTTACAAATAAAATTCACAAAGGCTTAAACGAGCATTTTATTGACAGATGAGTGCTGATTAAAAATAGAAAACGTTTTTCTCATTTTGAATTTTTAGTCTTTTTCATGTCATGTAAAAAAATGCGGGTGCAGGGGGCATTGAGGCTCAATCCCGTTACCCTTTGATGACATTTGAGCCATGGGTGGATGGGATGAATTGAACAAAGAAGAGGTTTAGGCCATTTCACATAAAAAACAGGGTGTAAGTGCCATTTATACAAAAAGATATGAAAAACCCCGGCGAACCGGGGTTTGGCAACACTGTCAGGAGTGGGCTCATTGCGGCCCGCCTGCCGCCACCTTGGCCGCTCACTTGAGGTCGAGCACATCCTGCATGTCGTAGAGACCGGCACTCTGGCGGCCAAGCCACTTGCCCGCCCGCACGGCGCCATTGGCGAAGGTGAGACGGCTGGAGGCCTTGTGGCTGATCTCCACCCGCTCGCCGATGTCGGCAAACATGACTGTGTGCTCCCCCACCAGATCGCCGGCGCGAATGGTGGCAAAGCCGATGGTGTTGCGATCCCGCTCACCTGTGATCCCCTCACGGCCGTAGACGGCGCACTCTTTCAGGTCACGTCCGAGCGTCCTGGCCACCACTTCCCCCATGGAGAGCGCAGTGCCGGACGGTGCATCCACCTTGTGGCGATGATGCCCTTCGATGATCTCGATGTCGGTGTAATCCCCCATCACCTTGGCGGCCTGCTCCAGCAGCTTGAACACTAGGTTGACGCCGACCGAGTAGTTGGAGGCGAAGACGATGCCGATCTGCTTGCCAGCCTCTTTCAGGGCGGCCTTGCCTGCATCGTCAAAGCCGGTGGTACCGATCACCATCTGCTTCTGATGAGCCAGCGCAAACGCCAGGTTGGCCAGGGTCACCTCGGGACGGGTGAAGTCGATGATGAGATCAAACTCATCGCGCACCTTGTCCAGGCTGTCGCTGATGCTCACCCCAAGCTTGCCCAACCCGTTAAGCTCACCGGCATCCAGGCCTATCACGGCAGAGCCGGGCCGCTCCAGCGCCGCCCCGACCACCACGCCCTCGGCGTTGGTGATGGCTTCCAGCAGCACCTTGCCCATACGACCATTACAGCCCATCACGGCCACACGGATCGGATTGTCCATCTCCACCCTCTCATCTGTTTATTATGGAAAGAGACCGTTTTACCAGCCCGCGCCCCCTTTGAAAAGCCGTGAGACACCCTCTTCGGTTCGGGCTCGACAGTGAACCGCTCAAAATGGCTGATGCACAGGCTTGCCACTTCTCCTCGCAGACTGACGGTTTGGGGTTTGCTAGATACAGCGCCATATGATAGATTTCCGCCAACCAAAAAGACCCAGTCGACACCTTTTTTCACCAGGAGATAAACCAGGAGATAAACATATGGATGCGGGATTGCTGTGTGTACTGGGCCTTATGTTGCTCGGCCTTATCGCGCTTGTGGCTGCGCTGCGGTTTGGCGGGCCGAGCCCTGCACCAGCGATGGCCAGCATCAATAACCCTTTCAAAGGGCATGACTGGAGCGGCATGCCGCCCCTCTCAAGGTACCCGGCGCGTGACGGCAAGCAGTTGGCCTACCGGCAATATGGTGCAACGGGCGATAAGGTCAGGGGCAGCGTGGTGCTGGTTCACGGCTCTTCTGCCAGCAGCCAGAGCATGCACAAGATGGCAAATGCCTTCTCACAAGCGGGATTCGATGCCTACGCCCTCGATATTCGCGGCCATGGCGAATCTGGCAGCAAAGGCACCATTGCCTACATCGGTCAGCTCGAAGACGACCTGGAAGATTTCATTAAGGCGGTGGCCCCCAGCAAACCAGCCACTCTCATCGGCTTCTCGTCAGGGGGTGGCTTCGTGCTGCGCGTTGCCGGCAGTTCGCGACAAACCCTGTTCGATAATTATCTACTCCTCTCCCCCTATCTTGGCCCCACGGCCGCCAACTACAGGCCCAACAGCGGGGGTTGGGTGCGCGTCGGCCTTCCTCGCCTGATCGCATTGAGCATCCTCAACGGGCTGCATGTCTCTGCACTGAACCATCTGACTGTGCTTAACTTTGCGCTCAATGAAGAAGCGAAAACTCTTCTGACCCCCTCCTACTCATTCAACCTCGCCTCGAACTTCCAGCCAGAGCGCGACTACCAGCAGAATTTGCGCAATGTAAAACGCCCCTGCGCCGTGATTGCGGGCACCGATGATGAGGCATTTAAAACCGACCAACTGGAACCCGAGTTAAGAGCGCTGGGCATTCAATGGCCCCTCACCCTGGTGCCAGATATAGGCCACATTCTCCTGACCCTCGATAAACGCGCCCTGGCTACAGCCGTTAAGGCTGTAGAGAAAATGACGCAGTAACAGCGCCACCCTGACCGAATATCAACACCGCCTTGTGACCTGCGGATGCCAGTACGGCTTTCGTCATGCTCGGTATGGCGGCATTGATGCCTTAATCCCACACGCAAAGCGCCCGGATATTCAGTACCACCAAATTCTCCGTCAGCCACACTCCATGTCTGTGAAAAACACCCAGAAAACCCAGGGCACGACACGGAACAATTAACAGAGTTTATTAATTTTTCCGAATATACTTTTGATATTTTTACAGATACAGAATTGAAAGATAAAAACACCTATCCATCTGGACGTCTATCTTGACCGAATGGCCCCGACTCACTACTGTAGGCGCCCCATAGCGGCAGGATGCCCGCCAGGTTCACCCCCATATCAGGGCTGGCTGCGACAGGGAGGTCATGTTCAACCACAGAGGAACACATGATCCAGACCCAACCCAGTGCCAGAGCCCTGCTGCCTCTTCTGGTCTTTCTCGCTCTCTTTATCGGTACCGGCACCTGGCTCACCCTGCAGGGAGTCGAGTTCGCCTTCTATCAGCTGCCCGCCCCCGTGGCCGCCCTGCCCGCCGTCATGCTGGCGCTGATGCTGGGGAAAGAGGGGTTCAACAAGAACCTGGAGACCTTCTTCAAGGGGGTCGGTGACAGCAACATAATGGCCATGTGCCTCATCTACCTGCTGGCGGGCGCCTTTGCCACCGTGGCCAAGGCCACCGGCGGGGTGGATGCCACAGTCGCCATGGGCCTGTCGCTGATCCCGGGCTGGTTCCTGTTGCCGGGGCTGTTCCTCATTTCTGCCTTTATTGCCACCGCCATGGGCACCTCCATGGGCACGATCGGTGCCGTGGCCCCCGTGGCCCTTGGCGTGGCCCAGGCCGCCGGCATAGATCCGGTACTGATGGCCGGCACCATTCTCTCCGGCGCCATGTTCGGCGACAACCTCTCCATCATCTCCGACACCACCATCGCCGCGACCCGCAGCCAGGGCTGCGAGATGAAGGACAAGTTTCGCGAGAACTTCAAGATTGCCGCCCCTGCCGCCATCGGGGTGATCCTGCTCTATCTGACCCTGGGGTCCGTGGGGGAAGCCCCCGCCACGACAGCCCATGCGGATCTGTTCAAGGTGATGCCCTACCTGCTGATCCTGGTGCTGGCTCTGTCCGGCATGAACGTCTTCATGGTGCTGGGCATTGGCATACTGGCCGCCGGCGCCGTGGGCATGGTCAGCGATTATCCGCTGGGCCAGTTCAGCAAGGACATCTATCAGGGCTTCACCGGCATGCAGGAGATCTTCCTGCTCTCCATGCTGATCGGCGGTCTCGGCGCCCTGATGGAACGCCAGGGCGGGCTGGCCTGGATCAGCGAGCGGATCAGCGCCCTGATCGCCCGCTTCACCCGCCAGCACGATGGCGAACAGAACGAGAAGGCGGCCGAGCTCGGCATCGCCGGCGTGGTGGGGCTGACCAACCTCTGCACCGCCAACAATACGGTGGCCATTATCGTCGCCAGCAAGGTAGCACGGGAGCTGGCGGAGCATCACGGCGTCACCCCGCGCCGCGCCGCCTCCATGCTGGATATCTTCTCCTGCGTGGTGCAGGGCCTCATCCCCTGGGGCGCCCAGGCGCTGCTGCTGGGCTCCATCTTCGCCCTCTCCCCGCTGGCGGTGGTGAGCATGAGCTTCTATCCCATGGCCCTGGCGCTGGCGGCGCTGGTGGCCGTGTTCGTCAAGCATCAGATGGGCAAGACTGCTGACAAGTAACCCAATCCACTGCCGGACGGGGCATTGAGTCCTGTCCGGCGGCCCATTCAAGCAGGGCTGGTCACGCTGTTCATCCCCCGCCAGCCTTGTTAAGGTAACCCCAGCCCGTTGCGGCAACCCATCTGCACCACACGGGTGCACACCAGAGGAGCCCCCATGCCGGATGATACCCAGCCTGAAAGACAATCCCTGCGCCAGCTCATCCGCCAGCGCAGAAAGAGCCTGAGCCAAGCCGAGCAGCAGGAAGCCGCCCAGCAGCTGGTTGCCCAGTTCAAGCAACATCCGGAGATACTGGCGGCAAGACGCATCGCCCTCTATCTGGCCAACGACGGCGAACTCAATCCCCTGCCCGCCATCCACTGGCTCTGGGCCCAGCAAAAGGAGGTCTACCTGCCGGTGCTGCACCCCTTCACCCCGGGTCATCTGCTCTTCTTGCGCTATACCGCCACCAGCCCCATGACCCGCAATCGCTACGGCATCGCCGAGCCTGAGCTGGACATGTCCCAGGTGGTGCCTCACAGCACGCTCGACCTTATTTGCACCCCGCTGGTGGCGTTCGATGCCGAGGGCAACCGGCTCGGCATGGGCGGCGGCTATTACGATCGCACCCTCGCCTGCTGGCATGAACACAGGCTGGGCCCCAAACCGCTGGGGCTCGCCCACGACTGCCAGCAGGTGGAGGCGGTGCCGCAGGAGGAGTGGGACGTGCCGCTGCCGCAGATCATCACCCCCAGCCGCTGCTGGCAATTTCCATGACCATCAGGCAGTCGGCCCGCACTGACTGCCTGCCCCTCTCTGTCTTGGGCTTGGCCTGCTCCGTTTTGCGTGCGATACCGCCACTTTTTCACACACCTCTGCCCCGTCCGGGCGACAGGGCTCAATAAACAGGCAAACGATTTACATCTTGGGGATTTTTGGGCCGGAACGTGAGCGCTGTGGTCGCCCTGAGGGGGATGCTTGGATATAATGCGCCCGCTTTTTCCCAAAGGATCCATCATGACTCAAGATGAAATGAAGAAAGCGGCCGGTTGGGCTGCGCTCAAGTACGTGGTTCCCGGCACCATAGTCGGGGTAGGCACAGGCTCTACCGTCAACCACTTCATCGACGCGCTGGCGACCATGAAGGACGAGATCAAGGGGGCCGTATCCAGCTCAGTGGCCTCCACCGAGCGCCTCAAGGGCCTTGGCATCCAGGTGTTTGACCTCAACGACATCGATGCCCTCTCCGTCTATGTGGATGGTGCCGACGAGATCAACGCCAGCCGCGACATGATCAAGGGCGGTGGCGCCGCCCTGACCCGCGAGAAGATAGTCGCCGCCGTGGCCGACAAGTTCATCTGCATCATAGACAACACCAAAACCGTGGACGTGCTGGGTCAGTTCCCGCTGCCGGTGGAAGTGATCCCCATGGCCCGCGAATACGTGGCCCGCGAGATCAAGAAGCTGGGCGGCAATCCAGTCTGGCGTGAAGGTGTGGTCACCGACAACGGCAACATCATACTGGACGTCAAGGGGATGGCCATCGAGGATGCCAAAGGGCTGGAAGTGCAGCTCAACGCCATCGTCGGCGTGGTCACCAATGGCTTGTTCGCCCACCGCGGTGCTGACGTTGTGCTGATCGGCACACCGGATGGTGTCATCACCCAATAAGGTTGTCTGCCAAGCAGCAGCTCAACGGCATCATGGTCGGCGTGGTTATCCAGTAACACCGCTGGATGGGGGCAGCTCAGTTCGGCAGCCACCGCAGGCTTATGCCCCAAGATTGCCCCCTGAATGAAAGACGGCGCCTGATGGCGCCGTTTTCATTTATCCCTCAATGAGTTGCAAACTGTGGTTTACAACTATCGTTGAAAACTTCAAAGAATTTGACTTTCGTCACAAATATTCCCTCTCCCAACCGTTTTTGTTACTTTACGGTTTTCTTCACACACCATATCTGCACTCATTCTTTGCATACATAGAGGGATCGTCATGACTGCCAAGTTTTCGCTGGACAAGGATAAGATCAAGGTGCTGCTGCTGGAGGGAGTCCATCCCAACACGGTGGAAACCTTTCGTGCCGCCGGTTACACCAGCGTGGAGTACCTCAAGACCTCCCTGTCGGAAGAGGATCTGATCGAACGCATTCGTGACGTGCATTTCGTGGGCCTGCGCTCCCGTACCCAGCTCACCGAGAAGGTGCTGGATGCCGCCGGCAAGCTGGTCGCCATCGGCTGCTTCTGCATCGGCACCAACCAGGTCGACCTCGATGCCGCCCACCTGCGTGGCATCCCTGTGTTCAACGCCCCCTTCTCCAACACCCGCTCGGTGGCCGAGCTGGTACTGGGCGAGATACTGCTGCTGCTGCGCGGCATCCCGGAGAAGAACGCCAAGTGCCATCGCGGCGTGTGGGAAAAACTGGCCAACCGCTCGGTCGAAGCCCGTGGCAAAAAGCTTGGCATCATAGGCTACGGCCACATCGGCACCCAGCTCGGCATCATAGCCGAGAGCATAGGCCTCAAGGTCTACTACTACGACATCGAGAACAAGCTCTCCCTCGGCAACGCCATCCAGGTGCCGAGCATGGTCGAGCTGCTCAACATGTCTGACATCATCAGCCTGCACGTCCCCGAAACCGCCTCCACCAAGGATCTGATCGGTGCCGAGCAGCTGCGCATGATGAAGCCGGGCGCCATCTTCATCAACGCCTCCCGCGGTACCGTGGTGGACATAGATGCGCTGGCCGACGTCATCAAGAGCGGCCACCTCTCGGGCGCCGCCATCGATGTCTTCCCGAGCGAGCCCAAGTCCAACGACGAGGAGTTCCTGACCCCGCTGCGCGGCCTGGACAACGTGCTCCTGACCCCGCACATAGGTGGCTCCACCCAGGAAGCCCAGGAGAACATAGGGTTGGAAGTGGCCAACAAGCTGGTCAAGTATTCCGACAACGGCTCCACCCTCTCCGCCGTCAACTTCCCGGAAGTCTCACTGCCGGGCCACAAGGGTTCCAGCCGCCTGCTGCACATTCACCGCAACCAGCCGGGCGTGATGAACCAGATCAACCAGATCTTCGCCGAAGAGGGGATCAACATCGCCGGTCAATATCTGCAGACCAGCAGCCATATTGGTTACGTGGTGATCGACGTGGAGACGGAGCACAGCGAGAAGGCCCTCTCCAAGCTCAAGGAGATCAACGGCACCATACGTGCCCGGATCCTGCACTGATGCCCTGAGCCCCGGCGCTCGGCCAACAAAAAGCCCGTCAGATGACGGGCTTTTTTATGCCAATAAAGAAGCTTGCTCTCGCAAGCTACCACCAGCCCAGCTGGGTTATGCCCCACCGGGCTTTTCTTGGTACCGAAAGTGCTACCACCAGCCCAGCAGGGTTATGCCCCACCGGGATTTTCTTGGTACCGAAAGCACTACCACCAGCCCAGCAGATTGCGTCCCACCAGGGCGCCCCACACCAGGGCGTTGAGGGCCAGCGCGATAAAGACGGCGGCGGAGCCGAGATCCTTGGCGCGGCCCGACAGCTCGTGATGCTCCGAGCCCACCCTGTCCACCACGGCCTCGATGGCGGAGTTGAGCACCTCGACGATCACCACCAGCCAGCTGATAACGATGAGCAGCAGGATCTGATTGAGGGAATCCCCGAGCCAGAAGGCCAGCGGCATCAGCAACAGGATCAGCACCAGCTCCTGCCGGAAGGCCGCCTCGTTGATCCAGGCTGACTTGAGCCCCTTCATGCTGTAACCGGTTGCGTTGATGATGCGGGTGACCCCGGTTGCCCCTGGCTTTGCCACGCTATCTACCTCATTTGGAATCGTTTTGGGGCTCACATCCTATCAGAGCCCCTCAAGGTTTCAATCAGGGGGTTTTTGCTTTATTTTATCCCCTTGCATTTTCGGCACGCCGTCGAGCAACAGCCCACGCCACCCACTCGAGAATTGAGTCGTATGTCCATTCACACCGATGAATTGCGCACCCGTCGCCTGGAGTCCCTGATCACTCCGAGCGAGCTCGCGCACGCCTTCCCTATCAACGACACCATTGCCCAGAATCTGCTGGATGCCCGCCGCGAAGTGGAAGCCATTCTGGCCGGTGAGGATCAGCGCCTGCTGGTCATCGTCGGTCCCTGCTCCATCCATGATCCGGCCGCCGCTCACGAGTACGCCCGCCGCCTAAATGTCCTGCGCGAGCAGTACAAAGAGAGCCTCTGCATCGTCATGCGCACCTACTTCGAGAAGCCGCGCACCATAGTCGGCTGGAAGGGGCTCATCAATGATCCGCGCCTCGATGGCAGCTTCGACGTCAACGAAGGGCTGAAACTGGCCCGCAAGCTGCTGGTCGACATCAACGAGATCGGCATGCCCACCGCCACCGAGTTCCTCGACATGGTGACCGGCCAGTACATCAGCGACCTCATCACCTGGGGCGCCATAGGGGCGCGCACCACCGAATCCCAGGTGCACCGCGAGATGGCCTCCGCCCTCTCCTGCCCCGTCGGCTTCAAGAACGGCACCGACGGCAACACCCGCATCGCCATCGATGCGGTGCGCGCCGCCCGTCACAGCCACATCTTCTACTCCCCGGACAAGGACGGCAAGATGACCATCTACCGCACCGCCGGCAACCCCTACGGCCACGTGATCCTGCGTGGCGGCCACAGACCCAACTACGACACCGCCAGTGTCGACGAGGCATGCGAGGCCCTGGCTGACGTGGGTCTGCCCGAGCGGCTGGTGGTGGACTTCAGCCACGGCAACAGCATGAAGGATCACCGTCGTCAGCTGCTGGTGGCACAAGACATCTGCGATCAGCTGCGCCGCGGCCGCACCGGCATCGCCGGCATCATGGCCGAGAGCTTCCTGGTGGAAGGACGTCAGGACGTGGAGAACGGCTGCGCCGCCACCTTCGGCCAGAGCATCACGGATGCCTGCCTGTCCTGGAACGACACCGAGACCCTGCTGGCCATGCTGGCAGAAGCCGCTCAGGCGCGTCTGCAACGCTGCGCGGTCTGAATCGGTGACAATGGCTCACACCGCCGTCTTTCAGATAGTGCCGCTGAGCCAGGCACGACTGGCGCAATGGGCAGCCCTGCGCCAGCTGTTGTGGCCCAATCATGACGCCTCGGCTCACCTGCAGGATGGTATCGCTATGCTGGCCAATGCACGCCAGAGTGCCTTCCTTGCCCTCGATGAGCATGGACAAGCGGTGGGCTTTGCCGACGCAGCCCTGCGCCTGGATTACGTGAACGGCTGCGAGAGCAGCCCCGTGGTCTATCTCGAGGGGATTTATGTGCAACCACAGCAGCGCCGCCTGGGCGTGGCCCGGGCCCTGATCTCCCATGTGGAGCGCTGGGGTATCGAGCATGGCTGTCATGAGCTCGCCTCCGATACCGCCATCGAGAACCTCGCCTCACAACAGATGCACCAGCAGCTGGGTTTCAGCGAAACCGAGCGGGTGGTTTTCTTCAAAAAGGCCCTTGGCTGACGCCAGGGGCCTTTCCTGTTTCTCACAAGCTCGGCATAAACCAGACCCGGCCGGCCGCCTCGATACGATCCGTCTTTATCTGGAACACCCGCTCCAGCAAGGCTTCGTCGATAAGCGCTGTTCCCCCCTCGCTCACCACCCGCCCCTGTTGCAGACAGAGGATCCGATCCGCCCAGTCGATGGCCAGGTTGATGTCGTGGATGGCGAGTACCACCAGCAGTCCCTGCCGGGCCAGCGTCTTCAGCAGCCGCAACAGCGCCAGCTGATGGTGCAGATCCAGCCCCGCCAGCGGCTCGTCCAGCAGCAGTACCCGGCCTGCCGGATTGAGGCTGGGCCACAGCTGCAGCAGGGTGCGAGCAATCAGCACCCGCTGCTGCTCCCCGCCGGAGAGCCTGCTGAAATCGCGCGCCAGCAGCGTGCTCAGCTCCAGTGCATCACACAGGGCGTCGATGGCCTCGCTCTGGGCCTGCTTCACATCGCGCTGCGTGCCGGCCTCCACCCCGTCGTCCAGCCCTATGGCCAGCACCTGAAACACCGGAATATGAAACAGCTGGGGCTGGCGCTGGGGCAGCATGGCGCGGCGCCGGGCCAGCTCGGGCCAGCTCAGCTCGCTGACCGCCTCCCCGCAGAGCCGCACCCTGCCCGTTGCGGGCAGAATGCCGGCCAGGGCACCGAGCAGGGTGGATTTGCCGCTGCCGTTGGGACCGAGCAGGGCCACCAGCTGGCCCCCCTGCCAGCACAGATCGAGCGGGGCCAATCGCTCGGGGATGGCGAGGGCGTGCGCCTCGATCAGGGGAGCCGGTTCAAGCGCAGAGGGATCAGCGGGCAGCATAAGCACCTTGCCTCAGCAGCGGGTAGACAGCTTGTGCACGTCGGCATTCGGGCCGGTATTTATGCGGTGGCATGGGCATCTTGTCTCAGCAGCAGGTAAATGAAGAGCGGCGCCCCCACGGAGGCGGTGATGACACCGATGGGCAGCTCGCCTGCACTCAAGGCCGAGCGCGCCACCAGATCGGCACCGAGCAGCAGGGCGCCGCCTCCCAGCGCCGAGGCGGGCAGCAAAAAGCGCTGATCGCTGCCGCCGCACAAGCGCAGCAGATGGGGCACCACCAGCCCGACGAAGCCGATGACACCGCACAGGGATACCGCCAGGCCGGTGAGCAGACAGACCGCCAGCACCAGCCGCACCCGCATCCTGTCCACGTCCAGTCCCATCAGGCGGGCCTGGGTCTCCCCCAGCAGCAGTTGCTGCAAGGCCTTGCCCTGCCAGCAGAGCCAGCCCAGGGTGAGCGGCAGCGCCAGCCACCACCAGCCGAGCTGCTGACTGCCGTAAGCGAGGCTGCCCATCATCCAGAACATGTATTCGCGCAGGGAGCCGTCGTCGGCAAAGTACATCAACCAGGTCATGGCCGCGTTGGTGAGGATGCCGATGGCCACCCCGAACAGCAGCAGGCGGGCATGGCCGAGCCGGGCCCGGCGTGCCAGCCGTATGAGCAGCATGGTAACCAGCAGGGCGCCACCGAAAGCCGCCAGCGACAGCCCCCAGCCCGGCAGATAGACGCCGAGGGATTTGGCCACCGCCATCGCCACCATGGCAGCCAATCCCGCCCCGCTCGAGACGCCGAGCAGGCCGGGTTCGGCCACAGGGTTGTGCAGCATCACCTGCAGCACGGCGCCGCCACAGGCGAGCGCGGCCCCGGCCAGCAGGGCCAGCAGGGCGCGCGGCAGCCGCAGCTCCAGCAGGATGCGCTGCTCTAGCTCTCCCATGGGTTGCCAGGGCAGCAGCACGAATTCGCCCCAGGCGAGGGAGAAGAGAAACAGCGTGAGGGTCAGCAGCGCCAGGCCGAGCAACCAGCCCCGCTGCCAGCGGCGCTGGCGGGCGAGCAGAGAGAGATACACAGAGGATCCCCGAACGTGAACAAGGCCCGGCGCCGATGCGGGATTGACCAGCCCGGCGCACAAGGATGAAAAACGCATGATAACAGCGTGTTACCACCCGAGGTCAAGGCTGGTAAGGCTTGGCCAGGGCCTGGATTTCGCCGCTGGCCACCAGCTCCTGCAGCGCCAGCGCCAACGGCTGTCTGAGCGCCTGATGGGGTGAGTGCTTGCTCATGCCCAGATAGAGCACCACTGGCTGGGGCGGCTGGTAGGCCGCCTTGATGAGGCCGGCCTCGTTGTGCAGGCTCAGGGCATAATCCACCTGGCAGTCTGTGCCTATCATCAGCGGCAGGTGGCCCCGCTGCACCATGCGCAGCAGTTGATCCTCGGTGGGCACGCCGTGCTTGTCGAGCCGGTTGTCGGTATCAAACGGTTCAAAATAGACGGAATTGAGCACATAACCCACCTTCTGCTCCCGCAGATCGGCGTAGGTGCGCAGGGTCGATACCGCCGCAGCCTTGCCATAAAACGCAGGCCGGCACTGGTAATAGGCCGGTTGCAGATAATCGATGAACTGTGCCCGCTCCGGCGTCATGGCCAGGCCTATCATGAGGTCGACCTGACCGGTCTGCATCTGCTTGAGCGCCCGTCCCCAGGGCACGCGTTTCACCTCGAACGGTATGCCACTGCGGCGTTGCAGCCGTTGCAGAATGTCCATGTCCAGCCCCCGGAACTGACCGTCCGGTTGCGAGATCCGAAAGGGTGGCCAGACATCGGTGGCCACCGTCAGGGTCGGCGCCCCGTGCGCCAGGCAGGCAAACAGCAGACCAAGCACACCCCAGCTTGTCTTGCCCATCCCGTTGAACCTCGTGTTACCCCATCCTTGATGGGTTAAAAATACCCTGCTGCCCCACTTATGGAAACCCGTGGTTCAGAGATAAAATGCGATTGATTTTAAAGGAGAACCTAATGAACCCTATCATTGCCAGTATCGGTCTGTTGGTGTGCAGCAACGTCTTCATGACCTTCGCCTGGTATGCCCATCTCAAGAGCATGAACCACAAACCCTGGATCATCGCCGCCCTGGTGAGCTGGGGCATAGCTCTGTTCGAATACCTGTTGCAGGTGCCCGCCAACCGCATCGGCCATACGGTACTCTCGGTCGGTCAGCTCAAGATATTGCAGGAGGTGATCACCCTGACCGTGTTCGTCCCCTTCTCGGTCTTCTATCTGAAAGAGGATCTGAAGTGGGATTACCTCTGGGCCGGCCTGTGCATCATGGGCGCTGTGTTTTTTGTGTTTCGCGAGAAACTTACCGGCGCCTGAGGCTGTACACTCTATGACATTCAATGTAATGGCATCTGCTTGATAGACGAGGCAAAACCATGGAATTGCGAGACATGCTACAGATCCTGGCCCAGCAGGACGGCTCCGACCTCTATCTGTCGACCGGCGCCCCCCCCTGCGCCAAGTTCAATGGCGGATTGCGTCCCCTGCTGGAGACGCCGCTCGAGCCGGGCGAGGTGGCGAAGATTGCCGCCGACATCATGGACGGCGAGCAGAAGCTGCAGTTCGAACGGGAGCTGGAGATGAACCTCGCCATCTCCTTGCCCCAGATAGGGCGCTTTCGGATCAACATCTTCAAGCAGCGCAACGAAGTCTCCCTGGTGGCCCGCAACATCAAGACCGAGATCCCCCGCTTCGAGGATCTGAAACTCCCCCCCGTGCTGCTCGACACCATCATGGAGAAACGCGGCCTGGTGCTGTTCGTCGGGGGTACCGGCTCGGGCAAGTCCACCTCGCTGGCGGCTCTCATCGACCATCGCAACCGCAACAGCGGCGGCCACATCATCACCATAGAGGATCCGGTGGAGTTCGTTCACCGCCACCGCAAGAGCATCATCAACCAGCGGGAGGTGGGGGTGGATACCCGCAGCTTCCACGCCGCGCTCAAGAATACCCTGCGCCAGGCGCCGGACGTGATCCTCATCGGCGAAATTCGCGACCGCGAAACCATGGAGCATGCGCTGGCCTTCTCCGAAACCGGTCACCTCGCCATCTCCACCCTGCACGCCAACAACGCCAACCAGGCGCTGGATCGCATCATCAACTTCTTCCCGGAGGAGCGCCGCCCGCAGCTGCTCAACGATCTGGGCAACAACCTCAAGGCCTTTGTCTCCCAGCGGCTGGTCAAAACCACGGACGGCGGCCGCCGGGCGGCGGTGGAGATCATGCTGGGCACCCACACCATCCGCGACATGATCAAGCGCGGCGAGTTTGGCGGCCTCAAGGAGGTGATGGAGAAGTCCAAGGCCCTCGGCATGGTCACCTTCGACAGCGCCCTGTTCGATCTGGTGGTGGAAGGAGTGATCGAGGAGGAAGAGGCGGTGAAAAACGCCGACTCGGCCAACAACCTGCGCCTCAAGATCAAGCTGTGGAAGGAGAAGGGCCAGATAGCCAGCAGCAGCGATGCCACGGGTTGGAGTCTGGAGCCCACCAAGGATGAGAAAGACGAACTCTTCTAGTGCGAGTCACCCCCTCCCCCGTTAAACAGACACCCGCTTCCGCGGGTGTCTGTTTAAAAAAAGTGCTGTTTATTCAATATCATCTTCGCCCTCTCAACCCGTTGACAACCTGACATCTGGTGAACTATCGCGCTGCCTGCGACAGTTTCTGTCACCACAAATGACAAAATCATCACTTCGCCCAAAAACCCTGTGCGAAGTGTGACTGAAAGCACTTTCAAACCAGCTTCAAAGGAGGCACTATCAAGGGGATGTATCAATAAAGGGGTATTCAATGTTGTTACAACCTGCCAATACAGCAAAATCCAGACAGTTGCTGAACGAGACCATGGCCTTGGTTCTCGCAGGAGGGCGGGGCAGTCGCCTCAAGCAGTTGACGGACAACAGGGCGAAACCGGCAGTGCATTTCGGCGGCAAGTTCCGCATCATCGACTTCGTACTCTCCAATTGCATCAACTCGGGGATCCGCCGGGTCGGCGTGGTCACCCAATACAAGTCTCACAGCCTGCTGCGCCACCTGCAATCGGGCTGGTCATTCCTTCGCTACCAGATGAACGAGTTCATCGACTTGCTGCCAGCCCAGCAACGGGTGGACGAGGTCAACTGGTATCGCGGCACTGCCGATGCCGTCTATCAGAACCTGGATATCATTCGCGATCACGGCCCCAAATATGTGGTGGTGCTGGCGGGGGATCACATCTACAAGATGGATTACGCCGCCATGCTGCTTGACCACGTCAACATGGGCGCCAAAGTCACGGTGGCCTGCATCGAGGTACCACGTACCGAAGCGAGCGCCTTTGGCGTGATGGCGGTGGATGATGATCGCAAGATCAACGCCTTCGTCGAAAAACCGGCCAATCCGCCGGCCATGCCGGGCAAGGCCGATATGGCACTGGCCTCCATGGGGGTCTATATCTTCGAGGCCGAGTATCTCTACCAGTTGCTGGAAGAGGATCTGGCCAACCAGGAATCCCACCACGATTTTGGCATGGACGTGATCCCGCGAGTGGTCAAGGAGGGCACCGCCTACGCCCATCCGTTCAGCATGTCCTGCGTCGGCTGCTGCCCGCAAAAGCGCCCTTACTGGCGCGATGTGGGGACTGTGGATTCGTTCTGGGAAGCCAACATGGATCTCGCCTCTGTGACGCCCGAACTCGACATCTATGATCAGGAGTGGCCCATCTGGACCAGCCAGAACATGACGCCCCCCGCCAAGTTCGTGCAGGACAGAAACAGTCAGCACGGCATGACCATCAACTCCATGTTTTCCGGCGGCACCATCGTCAGCGGCTCCTTCATCGTGAGCTCTGTGTTGTTCACCAATGTGCGGGTCGACTCCTTCTGTACTCTGGATCAGGCGGTGATCTTCCCCGGGGTCGAGATAGGGGCCGGCTGCCGGTTGCGCCGGGTCGTGGTCGACAAGGGCTGCAAACTGCCGGAAGGCCTGGTGGTGGGGGAGAACGCCTGCGAAGACGCTCGCCGCTTCCACCGCTCCGAGCAGGGCATAGTGCTGGTCACCAAGGAGATGCTGGCCAAGCTGTGAGCGCCAGCTTCGGATGCCAAAAGGGAGCCCGACCGGCTCCCTTTTTACATTTGCTTACCGCTCGCCCCTTGCCTGGCAGGCACGCGGGCATGCTACTCTGCCGACCCAAGCCTGCCTTCGTCTCATCATGGAACTGCATATGAAAAAACTGGATGTTGCCCGTCTTGCCAGCCTCGCCGACGAGGCCGCCCACTCCCCGCGCCAGCGCATGAACCACAATCTGCACGACGAGCTGGCCGACCCCATCCAGCGCCTCGCCATCGCCATGGAGCCAAAGACCTACATACGCCCCCATCGCCACCTGCAGACCTGGGAGCTGCTCACCGCCCTGTGCGGGCGCTTCGTGGTGCTCAACTTCGATGACGAGGGCACCGTCATTGCCCGCGCCCTGCTAGGGGAAGAGACCTCGGTGCTGGAGACCCCGGTCGCCACCTGGCATGCGGTGCTATCTCTGGATCCCGGCGCCGTCATCTTCGAGGTGAAACACGGCCCCTACGCCCCCTTTCGGGAAGAGGACTTCGCCCCTTGGTCACCGGCCGTGGATGACATCGAGGGCCAGCAGGCCCTGATGGCCTGGTATCGCCACGCCGAGGTGGGTCAGCGCTGGCCGGGGCGCTGAGCCCCTCCTCCGCCAGGCAGCCCCATCGCTGCCAGCCATAAAAAAGACCCGCCAGTGGCGGGGCTTTTTTTTTTTTCCGATGAAAAGGAGGAAACCGCCGGGGTTGCCCCTTTTTTCCCAAAACATTCTCTTTCTTTTTTACCACTTAACCCGCCGCCCGAGAGGAGAATGGAGGAGGTTGTGGTGGGCGCTGTGACTTAAAAAAAAAAAAAAAGGAAATAAAAAAAAAAGAAAGAAAGGAAAAGGGAAAGCAGAAGGAGAAAAAAAAAGGAGAAAAGAGAAGAAGAAAAGAAGGGGGGGAAGAA
>NZ_CAWQXH010000009.1:0-66318 GCF_963899385.1 Aeromonas sp. MR7 | reverse complement strand
TCGGATTGAAGTTGCTGAATCCATCGGCGAAGCACGGTTTCGCCGACATCCAGTGAACGGCTGGCTTCGGGGACGGAATAGCCTTGGTCGAGCACCAGGGATGCGGCTTCCAGCTTGAACTCGGCAGCGAATGAGCGACGTAATCTTGTCATTGAACACCTCAAGTAATGGTGGCGACTGTACCACCTAAAACGGTGTCCGGGATGATTAGACCACTACAGAAAAACTGCAGCGGGGTGTGGCCGAGTTTCAGATTACCCTGGCCAAAGGCCGCCCAAAACTCTACCCGGAAGGCTTCAAGCCACAAATTGACGAGGCCGACTGGCTACTCACCCAGGTGGTGCACGACCTCACCGATCAGGGCTACACCAACCACCTGCAACTCGAAGTGAAACTAAAAGAGCTGCCGGAGTGGCCACATCAATAAAAAGCGTGGACATGAGAAAGGGGAAAGTGATGTAAAACAGTGAGTTACAGATACAAAAAAGGAGGCCTGAGCCTCCTTTTATCTTTCATAACAGAACCGGATTAAACCAGCGCTGCTTTAGCCTTTTCAACCAGGGCGGTGAAAGCCAACTTGTCGTGAACGGCGATATCGGACAGGATCTTGCGATCGATCTCGATAGAAGCCTTCTTCAGACCGTTGATCAGACGGCTGTAGGACAGACCGTTCTGACGTGCTGCAGCGTTGATACGCGCAATCCACAGCTGACGGAACTGACGCTTTTTCTGGCGACGGTCACGGTAGGCATACTGACCAGCTTTAGTTACCGCTTGTACCGCTACGCGGTAAACTCGGGAACGGGCGCCGTAGTAACCTTTGGCGGCTTTCATTACTTTCTTGTGACGAGCGCGAGCAGTCACACCACGTTTAACTCTTGGCATTTTTCACATCCCCCTTATGCGTACGGCAGACAAGCGACAACACGTTTGTGGTCGGCAGCAGAAACCATGAACTTCGGCCCCAGCTTGCGCTTACGCTTGCTGCTCTTCTTGGTCAGGATGTGACGCAGGTGGTTGTGCTTGCACTTGAAGCGACCCGAGCCAGTCTTCTTGAAGCGCTTTGCAGCACCCCGGTTGGTTTTCATCTTCGGCATTTCATACTCCGCATTGTGAGTGACAACAAAATCGCAAGGCGAACCGACTCATGGGGCGAACCCATGAGTCAATTTCTTGTGGGCCTTAAGATTTCTTCTTAGGTGCGAGGACCATCACTGCTTGACGGCCTTCGACTTTCGGGAACGACTCTACTACGGCCAACTCTTCCAGATCGTTCTTGACGCGCTCCAGAACCTTGATACCAAGATCCTGGTGGGCCATTTCACGACCACGGAAGCGCAGGGTGACCTTAGCCTTGTCCCCGTCTTCCAGAAAGCGAACCAGGTTGCGTAGTTTTACCTGATAGTCGCCTTCGTCAGTGCCAGGACGGAATTTGATTTCCTTGACCTGGACGACTTTCTGCTTTTTCTTCTGTTCTTTGGTTGTTTTGCTCTTTTCGTAGAGGAATTTGCCGTAATCCATGATCCGGCAAACGGGCGGTTCAGCGTTAGGGCTGATCTCGACCAGATCCACTCCAGCTTCAACGGCTAAGTTCAATGCATCTTGGATAGCAACGACGCCCAAAGGCTCTCCGTCAATACCAGTCAGACGAACTTCTTTCAGACGAATCTCGGTATTGATCCGGTGAGCGCGGGCTTGCGGTTGCTTGCCCAGTTTTTTTCCGCCTTTTATAGCTTATTCCTCCACTTTCTTTTGTCCGCGGGTCTGAACTTCCTGGGTCAACAGAGCAACTAGCTCTTCAACAGGATAAGTGCCCAGGTCAGCCCCTTTACGAGTCCGTACTGCAATCTTACCGGCTTCAACTTCTTTATCGCCGCAGACCAGCATGAAAGGTACTCGCTTCAAAGTATGCTCGCGGATTTTAAAGCCAATCTTCTCATTTCTCAAGTCCGCTTTTGCGCGAAGACCCGCATCATTCAATGCTTTGGCTACTTTTACCGCATAATCGGCCTGATTATCTGTGATATTCATGACCACAGCCTGAGTCGGAGCCAACCAAGTCGGGAACAATCCGGCGTACTCTTCGGTCAGAATACCGATGAAACGCTCGAGTGAACCCAGAATGGCCCGGTGGATCATCACCGGTACGTGGCGTTCGTTGTCTTCACCCACATAAGTGGCACCCAGACGTCCAGGCAGGGCGAAGTCGAGCTGCACGGTACCACACTGCCAAGCACGATCAAGGCAATCATGCAGGGTAAATTCGATCTTGGGACCGTAGAAGGCGCCCTCACCCGGCTGCAGATCGTACTTCAGGCCGTTCAGCACCAGGGCTTCGGCCAGAGCCGCCTCGGCGCGATCCCAGGCCTCGTCGGAGCCGATGCGCTGCTCGGGACGAGTCGAGAGCTTGACCACGATATTTTCGAAGCCAAAGGTGCCGTAGACGTCATAGACCATACGGATACAGGCGGACACCTCTTCCATGATCTGCTCTTCGGTACAGAAGATGTGAGCGTCATCCTGGGTAAAACCACGCACCCGCATCAGACCGTGCAGGGAACCGGACGGCTCGTTGCGGTGGCAGGAGCCGAACTCGGCCATGCGCAGCGGCAGATCGCGGTAGGACTTCAGCCCCTGGTTGAAGATCTGCACGTGACCCGGGCAGTTCATCGGCTTGATGGCGTACTCGCGGTTTTCGGACTGGGTGGTGAACATGGCCTGGGCATACTTCTCCCAGTGACCTGAACGCTCCCACAGCACGCGATCCATCATGAAGGGCCCCTTCACTTCCTGGTAGTCGTACTCTTTGAGCTTGCCGCGGATGAAGGTTTCCAGCTCACGGAAGATGGTCCAGCCATCGTTGTGCCAGAACACCATGCCGGGGGCTTCTTCCTGCATGTGATACAGGTCGAGCTGCTTGCCTATCTTGCGGTGGTCGCGCTTGGACGCCTCTTCCAGACGCTGCAGGTAGCCTTTGAGCTGCTTCTTGTCAGCCCAGGCAGTGCCGTAGATGCGCTGCAGCATCTTGTTGTTGGAATCGCCACGCCAGTAGGCGCCGGACATCTTCTGCAACTTGAAGTGGTGGCAGTGACGCATGTTGGGCACGTGCGGGCCGCGACACATGTCGACGTACTCTTCGTGATGATACAGACCAGGCTGGTCATCACGGGCAATATTCTGATCCAGGATCTCGACCTTGTAAGTCTCGCCACGGGCTTCGAACACGTCACGTGCTTCCTGCCAGGAGACTCTCTTCTTGATGACGTCGTAATCCTTGGCGGCCAGCGCCAGCATGCGCTCTTCCAGGGCAGCCAGATCCTCGTCGGTCAGGGTACGATCCAGATCGATGTCGTAGTAGAAACCGTTGTCGATGACGGGACCTATGGCCATCTTGGTCTGGGGCCAGAGTTGCTTGATGGCATGACCCAGCAGGTGAGCGCAGGAGTGGCGCAGTATGTCCAGACCTTCTTCGTCTTTGGCGGTGATGATGGCCAGGGAAGCATCGGCTTCGATCAGCTCGCAGGCATCCACCAGTTCACCGTTTACCCGACCGGCAATGCACGCCTTGGCGAGACCCGGACCTATGTCCGCGGCCACGTCCATGACGGAAACGGAGTGGGCAAATTGACGTTGGCTGCCGTCAGGCAGAGTAATGATTGGCATTGTGTGTTTCCTTGTACAGTGGTGCCCCCTACCAAAGGGCACATGCGGGATGGAAAAAAATCATTCAAAAAAGGGTGATGTTCTGGCTCTCCACAGCACTTTGCGAAGACACCCAGTACCGCAAACAGCTTGCGTGACGGCACAAGGCAAACCAAAAACCGAACCATGCTACCAGAAGTAGGCGGGGCTGTATCGGGTTTGATGAGATTTTCTACAACCAAATGAGGTGCTTGCCGGTTAGTCACCCAACAGGGGTTGCCAGTTGAAATCGAAGGTACTGCTCCCCTCCTCGGCCAGAGCAAGCTCCTCCAACACCTTCAATGCAAGCTTGTTGCCCTTTTGCGAGGCCTGATAGAGCCACTGCTTGCCCTGAGCCAGATCGACCCGGCCACTCACCCCCATCAGGTGCAGCACACCGACTTTCAGCATGGCGGGCACGTCACCGTTGCGGGCCGCCAGCTCCATCCAGTGAAATGCCTGCCGCAGATCCCGTTTCACCCCGGCGCCGCGCAGATAGACCTCCGCCAGCCGGTACTGGCCGAAGGCATCACCCGCCTGCGCCGACTGACGATAGAGGCTGATGGCCTGCTCCATGTCCTGCTCTGTGCCCTGCCCCACTTCGTGACTCCAGCCCATCAGCGCCTGCGCGCGCGGGATCCCCTGCTCGGCCAGCGGTTGCCAGATCCTGGTCGCCGTCTCGAACTGGCCGCTGCGCCAGGCCCGGTTGGCCGATGCCAGCTCCTGCTCGGTCGAGAGCGGGATCAGCCGCCAGATGACCAGGCCAAGCACTCCGATAAACAGCCAGCGGCAGGTGATGGGTTTCATGATGATTTCCGTGATCCAGTTCGCATTTTGTCTATGTAAACGAAATGTAGCGCCGCGATCAAGCAGGAGATCCCGTTGACATGCTTTTTATGGCGGTATGAATTGGCAGAGCTTGCATTTGGCAATGAGGGTCAGCATGATAACTGTATATATAAACAGTATCAGTGCGAGACGATGGCAGGACGAGGCAGCACCCACAATATCGAGCATCGTTTCAGCGGCCCGCTGGTCGAGGCTGTCGACGACGGCTGGGCCCAAACAGAGTGGGAGGCAGCATTTGCCGCCACTGCTCCCCGCACCGAGGTAAAGGAGATAACGGCACGCAGCATCATCAGCTACAACCGCTCACCGGATGTGCCCTTTGGTCGCTCCATCAACCCCTATCAGGGCTGCGAGCATGGCTGCATCTACTGCTATGCCAGGCCCAGTCACGCCTACCTGGAACTCTCTCCCGGCCTCGACTTCGAGACCAGGCTGTTTGCCAAGCTCAATGCCGCCGAGCTGTTACGCCGGGAGTTTGCCAAGCCAAGCTATCAGCCAGAGACCATAGTGCTCGGCGCCAATACGGATCCCTATCAGCCCATCGAGCATCACTATCGCCTCACCCGCGCCTTGCTGGAGGTGATGCTGGCCCATCGTCACCCGGTGGGCATCATCACCAAGAGCGCCATGATATTGCGCGATCTCGATCTGCTCGCCGAGCTGGCCCGGGAGGGTCTCTGCCAGGTGATGGTGTCGGTGACGACCTTGAATGAAACCCTGCGGCGACAGCTGGAGCCCAGAGCCAGCACAGGCGCGGGTCGGCTCAAGGTGGTCGAGAAGCTGGCACAGGCCGGGGTGCCGGTCGGCGTGCTGGCGGCCCCCATGATCCCGCGCCTCAACGAGCCCGAGCTGGAGCAGATCATCAAGGCGGCGGCCGAGGCCGGTGCCCACTGCGCCGACTACATACTGCTGCGATTGCCCCACGAGCTGACCACCCTGTTCAGCGACTGGCTGGATGAACACTACCCCGGCCAGAAGGAGGCCATCCTGAACCAGCTGCGGGCCAGCCGTGATGGCGGGCTCAACAGCCCCGCCTTTGGCACCCGCATGCGAGGTGAAGGCCAGTTTGCCGACTTGCTCGCCCAGCGCTTTCGGCTCATCAGCAAGCGCCTGGGCTTGGGCAAGCGCCATCTTCAGCTGCGGCGGGACGGCTTCATTCGCCCGGGCGAACAACTGCGGCTGTTCTGATCGCCCCGACAGCGTCAACCGCACTCACAACGCCTCCCCTTCGCCGGTACACCACAAACCATGCCGACGAGCAGGGCCTCACCCCCTTGGTCGAGGCAAGTACGTGGCCTTGCCTTGCGCGATCAATTCGGCGGGCAGTCGTGCCGGCTCATGGGCCACTTCGTCCTCATGCTCCCCTGCCAGCGACGCTGGTTGATGTTCGCCCCATACCCGGCTCCACCAGATCTCCCACATTACCCAGCTAGTCATAAGGTGCTCCTGTTTGATGGCTGCGAGTCGCAGTCTGTTGAGTGCGACAGGGGCAAGCTTGACCGCATCCCATGACAGGGGGATGACGCAGGCATGATGAATTGAGGACAAGGAAACAAGGAGGGGTGCAGTCATGCTCGCGGTACGAGTGATCAGCAACGCGTGCGGCAACAGGATCAGGCTGACCCATCAGGCTGGGGCGCGCTACCTGGGGCAAACGGCAGCAACAAAAAGAGCGACCCTGGGGTCGCTCTTTTTCATGGCGGCAGACGCGCGATTATTCGTCGCTCGCTGCACCCTCTTCAGTGGACCCTTCAGTGGATCCTGCATCGGCAGAGCCGGCATCTGGCGCGGTATCTGTGCCTTCGGACACCTCACCGTCAACGGCCACGATGTCGTTCTCTTCCTCGTCACTCTCGGCGATACGCTGCAGGCCGACGACTGTCTCGTCTTCACCGGTACGGATCAGACGCACACCGCCGGTGTTACGGCCTATGACGCTCACCTCGGCGACGCGAGTACGGACCAGGGTGCCACCATTGGTGATCAGCATGATCTGGTCGGTATCTTCGACCTGGATCGCATCGATCACCTTGCCGTTACGCTCATCCACCTTGATGGAACGAACGCCCTGAGTACCACGGCTCTTGGTCGGGTACTCGGTCAGCGCGGTACGCTTGCCGTAACCGTTCTCGGTCGCGGTCAGGATGGCACCCTCGCCACGGGGGACGATCAGGGAAACCACCTTGTCACCGTTGAGCAGGCGGATACCACGAACCCCACCGGCGGTACGGCCCATGGGACGTACACCCTTGAAGGTACCCTTGCTTTCGGTGCCTTCGCCGTTGTCGCTGCCATCGTCGTCGTTGCCGGCGTCAATGACACTCTCGTCATCCCCGTCGACATCATCGCTGATATCGGCATCGGCTGCATCGGCACGGCCGCTGCCTTCATTGAAGCGAACCACCTTGCCCGCATCGGAGAACAGCATGATCTCGTTGCTGCCATCTGTGATATCCACCCCGATCAGCTCATCACCCTCTTTGAGGTTGATGGCACGAATGCCGGAGGAGAGCGGACGGCTGAACGCAGACAGGCTGGTTTTCTTCACGGTACCGTCGGCGGTGGCGAAGAAGACATACTTGTCGTCGGCATACTCTTTGACCGGCAGGATGGCGGTGATGCGCTCACCCTCTTCCAGCGGCAGCAAGTTGATGATCGGACGACCACGGGCGCCACGGGACGCCTCCGGCAGCTGATACACCTTGAGCCAGTAGACCTTGCCACGGGTGGAGAAGCACAGAATGGTGTCGTGGGTGTTGGCCACCAGCAGACGTTCCACAAAGTCCTCTTCCTTGATCCGGGTGGCCGACTTGCCACGACCACCGCGGCGCTGGGCCTCGTAGTCGGTCAGCGGCTGGTACTTCACATAACCCTGGTGAGACAGGGTCACGACCACGTCTTCCGGAGTGATCAGATCTTCGATGTTGATCTCGGCGCTGGAGGCGCTGATCTCGGTGCGACGCGCGTCGCCATACTGCTCGCGCACGGCCAGCAGCTCATCGCGGATCACTTCCATCAGCCGTTCCGGGCTTGCCAGGATGAACAGCAGCTCGGCGATCAGATCCAGCAGAGATTGGTACTCTTCCAGGATCTTCTCGTGCTCGAGGCCAGTCAGCTTGTGCAGACGCAGATCCAGGATGGCCTGGGCCTGCTGTTCGGTCAGGAAGTATTGACCTTCACGGATGCCGAACTCCGGCTCCAGCCACTCGGGGCGGGCCGCGTCGTCGCCTGCCTTTTCCAGCATGCCGGCCACGTTGCCGAGTTCCCAACCGCGGGCAACCAGCTTGGCCTTGGCGTCAGCCGGGGTATCGGAGTGACGGATCAGCTCTATGATGGGGTCTATGTTGGCCAGCGCCACCGCCAGACCTTCCAGGATGTGGGCCCGATCCCGCGCCTTGCGCAGTTCGAACACGGTCCGGCGGGTCACTACCTCACGGCGGTGCAGCAGGAACGCATCCAGAATGTCTTTAAGGTTCATCACCTTGGGCTGGTTGTTATCGAGCGCCACCATGTTGATGCCGAACGTGGTCTGCAGCTGGGTGTGCTTGTAGAGATTGTTCAGCACAATCTCGCCAGACTCGCCACGTTTGATCTCGATAACGATGCGCATGCCGTCCTTGTCGGACTCATCGCGCAGGGCACTGATGCCCTCGACTTTCTTCTCTTTGACCAGCTCGGCGATCTTCTCGATCAGCCGCGCCTTGTTCACCTGATAAGGCAGCTCGTGAACCAGGATGGTCTCGCGACCCGTCTTGTCGTCCACTTCCACTTCGGCCTTGGCGCGCACGTAGACGGAGCCGCGACCGGTGCGGTAAGCCTGCACTATGCCGGCGCGACCGTTGATGATGGCGCCAGTGGGGAAATCAGGCCCTGTGATATAGGTCATCAACTCATCGATGGTGAGATCGCTATTTTCGATCAGCGCCAGACAGCCGTTGACTATCTCGGTGAGGTTGTGAGGAGGAATGTTGGTCGCCATGCCCACCGCGATACCGGATGAGCCGTTGACCAGCAGGTTGGGCACCTTGGTGGGCATGACAGCCGGGATCATCTCGGTACCGTCGTAGTTCGGTACCCAGTCCACTGTCTCTTTGTCCAGATCGGCCAGCAGCTCGTGGGAGATGCGGGCCATCCGCACTTCGGTGTAACGCATGGCGGCGGCGCTGTCGCCGTCGACCGAACCGAAGTTGCCCTGACCATCGACCAGCATGTAGCGCATGGAGAAATCCTGCGCCAAGCGGACTATGGTGTCATACACGGCACTGTCGCCGTGCGGGTGGTATTTACCAATTACGTCACCGACCACACGGGCCGATTTTTTATAGGGCTTGTTCCAGTCGTTCCCCAACTCGTTCATAGCAAACAGAACGCGGCGGTGAACCGGTTTCAAGCCATCACGCACATCCGGCAGAGCTCGTCCTACGATCACGCTCATGGCGTAATCAAGATAGGAACTCTTGAGCTCTTCTTCGATGTTGATCGGCGTGATCTCTCTGGCCAGATCGCTCATAGAAAGCCTTAATCCCTAATTAGTTGTTCTTTGGCTTAAACAGCGCGCCATGGTAACACACTGAGCCAAATACCTTAAGCCACAAATCCGGGTAACAAGTCGGGCTGGTGTGACAAAGTGTGTCCGTTATAATGCCCGCCAGGACAATAGATTGCGCCCAAGTCTTGCTACCTGCGCGCCCTGCCACAGGATCATCAAAACATGAATAGTGATGCCAATGTCGATCTGACAGAAATCGCCAAATTTGAAGCCATCGCCTCCCGCTGGTGGGACATGGAGGGCGAATTCAAGCCACTGCATCAAATCAATCCGGTGCGCCTTGACTGGATCACCGACAAGAGCGGCGGCCTGTTTGGCAAGCACATCCTCGACATCGGCTGCGGGGGCGGCATTCTCTCCGAGAGCATGGCCCGGCGCGGTGCCCGCGTCACCGGCATCGACATGGGCAAGGAGCCCCTCGGCGTCGCCCGCCTGCACGCCCTCGAGCAGGGGGTGGAGCTCCAGTACCAGCAGATGACGGCGGAGGAGCACGCCGGCCAGGCCCCTGGCCAGTATGACGTGGTCACCTGCATGGAGATGCTGGAGCATGTGCCGGATCCGGCTTCTGTGCTGCGCGCCATCGCCACCCTGGTGCGCCCGGGCGGACGAGCGTTCGTCTCCACCATCAACCGCAACCCGAAAGCCTACCTGATGATGATCCTGGGGGCCGAATACCTGATGAAGATGGTCCCCAAGGGTACCCATGATCACAAGAAGTTCATCACCCCAGCCGAACTGTGTCGCATGGGTGAAGCGGCGGGCCTGCTGGTGCGGGACATGAGCGGCGTGCACTATTCGCCGCTGACCGGCCAGTTCAAGCTCGGCAAGAACGTCGACGTCAACTACATGGTGGAGTTCATCCGCCCGGAGCAAGGCTGATGAGCGACTCTCACCCGGCGCCGCTGCGCTGCGTGCTGTTCGATCTCGACGGCACATTGCTCGACACGGCTCCCGATCTGGGCGCCGCCGTCAACCATGTGCTGGTGAGCGAAGGCTTTGCCCCGCTCTCCGAGGCCATCATTCGCCAGACCACCTCCCACGGCGCGCTCGGGCTGCTCAGGGCCGGGCTTGGCGATGAGCTGCTCGAGGAGCTGGGCGCCACACGCCTGCGCACCGCCCTGCTCGACTACTACGCCGCCCACCTGTGCGTCGGCACCCGCCCCTATGAGGGCATGGTGGCGCTCATCGAATGGCTGGACGAACGGGCCCTGCCCTGGGGCATAGTCACCAACAAGCCCGGCTTTCTGACCGAGCCGCTGCTGGCGGCCCTGCCCGAGCTTGCCAGTTGCGGCGTCACCGTCAGTGCCGATACCCTGCCGGTGCGCAAGCCAGACCCTGCCCCCATGTACTTTGCCTGCGAGCAACTGGGCGTCGACGCCGCCCATTGCCTCTACGTGGGGGATCACGTGCGTGACATAGAGGCGGGCCGCAATGCGGGCATGCGCACCGCAGTCGCGGGTTGGGGTTATCTGAGCGATGACGAGGATCCCGCCGACTGGGGCGCGGATCTGCACTTCGATACCGTGCAGGCCCTGCACCACTGGCTGCGTTACGAGGTAGCCTGACCCATGATCCGCCGGGTCACAGGCATTGATGGATCATAAAGGCAGCTTTATTGCCAAGCGGTGCCCATATGAACACCAACATATGGATGTTCGTGGGTGCGCCAGGATGCGATGGGAGATCAGGAGTGATCTCCCGTTTTTGCCGTTTGGCAACCGCTAACACACTGGGACAGGACACCTTTTGACCCTTGCTGCACAAGGGATAACCAGACTGAATTTGCTAGTAAAAACACCCCGTTTTCGCAAGAAAAAAAAGTTATTTAAATTTTCCATGTTCGATCATCAGACTTGCATTTACCGGATCGGACGCATGAAAACCCACTCACTGTGAGCATCCACTAACCTGGGTCGCGACACCCACAATTTATCCACAGCTAATGCCTTATCCACAGATTGCAAAGCCGGGTAGACCTCACTATCTTGTAGCTCGAACTTAAAATAACACTATATCTTGTGATTCATCGCACAATACGCCCCCACCTCCCGCAGCCGATCACGGCCAGGAGGTCAAGGCCGTGCGATGGTTTTTCGGGAATCAACTAAAGGTCATCAGCCAATGAACTTGTTTGTGACGAAGCGTAACGGCCACAAAGAACCCATCGATCTGGATAAAATTCACCGCGTGCTGGATTGGGCCGCCGAGGGACTCGACAACGTGTCTGTCTCCCAGGTGGAACTCAAGTCCCACATCCAGTTCTATGACGGCATCCGTACCGCCGATATCCACGAAACCGTCATCAAGGCCGCTGCTGACCTGATCTCCGAGCAAAGCCCGGATTACCAGTACATGGCCGCCCGTCTGGCCATCTTCCACCTGCGCAAGAAGGCCTACGGCCAGTTCGAGCCGCCCCACCTCTACCAGCACGTCGCCCGTCTGGTAGACATGGGCAAGTACGACAAGCACCTACTGACCGACTACACCCAGGCCGAATTCGAGGAACTCAACGAGCACCTGGATCACTGGCGTGACATGGACTTCTCCTACGCCGCAGTCAAGCAGCTGGAAGGCAAGTACCTGGTGCAGAACCGCGTCACCGGCGAGATCTACGAGAGCCCGCAGTTCCTCTATATCCTTGTGGCGGCCTGCCTCTTCTCCAAGTATCCGAAAGATACCCGTCTGGACTACATCAAGCGTTTCTACGATGCGGTCTCGACCTTCAAGATCTCCCTGCCGACGCCCATCATGAGTGGCGTGCGCACCCCGACTCGCCAGTTCAGCTCCTGCGTGCTGATCGAGTGCGATGACAGCCTGGATTCCATCAATGCCACCGCCAGCGCCATCGTGCGCTACGTCTCCCAGCGCGCCGGCATCGGCATCAACGCCGGGCGCATCCGTGGTCTGGGCAGCCCCATCCGTGGCGGTGAAGCCTTCCACACCGGCTGCATCCCCTTCTACAAGTACTTCCAGACCGCGGTCAAGTGCTGCTCCCAGGGCGGCGTGCGCGGCGGTGCGGCCACCCTGTTCTACCCGCTGTGGCACACAGAAGTGGAGAGCCTGCTGGTCCTGAAAAACAACCGCGGCGTGGAAGAGAACCGGGTTCGTCACATGGACTACGGCGTGCAGATCAACAAGCTGATGTACCAGCGCCTGATCAAGGGCGGCGACATCACCCTGTTCTCCCCGTCCGATGCCCCCGGCCTGTACGACGCCTTCTTCGCGGATCAGGACAAGTTCGAGCAGCTCTACGTCAAGTACGAGCAGGATCCGGCCATTCGCAAGAAGACCCTCAAGGCAGTCGATCTCTTCTCCCTGATGATGCAGGAGCGCGCCGGCACCGGTCGCATCTACATCCAGAACGTGGATCACTGCAACACCCACAGCCCGTTCGATCCGAGCGTGGCGCCGGTACGCCAGTCCAACCTCTGCCTCGAAATCGCGCTGCCGACCAAGCCGCTCAACAACGTGGATGACGAAGAGGGCGAGATTGCCCTGTGCACCCTGTCTGCCTTCAACCTGGGTGCCATCGAGAAGCTGGAAGATCTGGAAGAGATGGCGGATCTCGCCGTGCGCGCTCTGGATGCCCTGCTCGACTATCAGGACTACCCGCTCAAGGCCGCCCAGAAAGGCAGCATGAACCGTCGCACCCTGGGGATAGGCGTCATCAACTACGCCTACTACCTGGCCAAGAACGGCGCCCGTTACTCCGACGGTTCCGGTCTGGCGCTGACCCACCGCACCTTCGAGGCGATCCAGTTCTACCTGCTGAAGGCCTCCGTGCAGCTGGCCCGCGAGTTCGGCCCCTGCCCGGCCTTCAACGAGACCACCTATGCCCAGGGCATTCTGCCCATCGATACCTATAAAAAGGATCTCGACAACCTGTGCAACGAGCCGCTGCACCTGGACTGGGAAACCTTGCGTGAAGAGATAAAGACTGTGGGTCTGCGCAACTCCACCCTGACCGCCCTGATGCCGAGCGAGACTTCCAGCCAGATCTCCAACGCCACCAACGGCATAGAGCCGCCGCGCGGCCTGGTGTCGGTCAAGGCCTCCAAGGACGGCATTCTCAAACAGGTGGTGCCCGAGTATCATCGCCTGAAAGATCAATACGAACTGCTCTGGAAGCAACCGAGCGTCGATGGCTATCTGCAGCTGGTCGGTATCATGCAGAAGTTTGTGGATCAGGCGATCTCCGCCAACACCAACTACGACCCCGCCCGTTTCGAAGGCAACAAGGTACCGATGAAGCAGTTGCTCAAGGATCTGCTGACCGCTTACAAATACGGCCTCAAGACCCTCTACTATCACAACACCCGTGATGGTGCGGATGACGCACAAGCCGATATGCTGGATGACGGTTGTGCCGGTGGCGCCTGCAAGATCTGATTAACCGGGCGGGAGCGACAAGCTCCCGCTCTCCTGTTTTATCCATTCAATACATTCTGGTAACCATGGCCTATTCAACTTTCTGCCAAACCCAAAACGACCAGCTCAAAGAGCCGATGTTTTTTGGCCAATCGGTCAATGTGGCCCGTTATGATCAACAAAAACACGAAGTCTTTGAACGGCTGATCGAGAAACAGCTCTCCTTCTTCTGGCGCCCGGAAGAGGTGGATGTCTCCCACGACCGCATCGACTATCAGGCGCTGCCGCCCCACGAGCAGCACATCTTCATCTCCAACCTGAAGTACCAGACCCTGCTGGATTCCATCCAGGGTCGCAGCCCGAACGTGGCGCTGCTGCCGCTGGTCTCCATTCCGGAGCTGGAAACCTGGATCGAGACCTGGGCCTTCTCGGAGACCATCCACTCTCGCTCCTACACCCACATCATTCGCAATATCGTCAACACCCCGGCCCAGGTGTTCGACGATATCGTGACCAACGAGCAGATCTTGAAGCGCGCCGGTTCCATCAGCTGCTTCTACGACGATCTGATTGAAGCGACCGCGCTCTACAACCTGCACGGTGAAGGGACCCACAGCGTCGCCGGACAGATGCGCACCATCACACTGCGCGAGCTGAAGAAGAAGCTCTACCTGTGCCTGATGAGCGTCAATGCGCTGGAGGCGATCCGCTTCTACGTCAGCTTCGCCTGCTCCTTTGCTTTCGCCGAACGCGAGCTGATGGAAGGCAACGCCAAGATCATCAAGATGATCGCCCGCGACGAAGCGCTGCACCTGACCGGCACCCAGCATATGCTGAACCTGATGCGCACCGGCCAGGACGATCCCGAGATGGCCGAGATTGCCGCCGAGTGCGAGCAGGCCTGCTTCGAGATCTTCAAGGAAGCTGCCATTCAGGAGAAGGAGTGGGCCGAGTACCTGTTCCAGGACGGCTCCATGATAGGCCTGAACAAGGACATCCTCTGCCAGTACGTGGAGTACATCACCAACCTGCGCATGAACGCGGTCGGTCTGCAGCCAGCCTTTGCCGGCGCCAAGCAAAACCCCATTCCCTGGATCAATACTTGGTTGTCGTCCGACAACGTGCAGGTCGCCCCCCAGGAAGTGGAAGTCAGCTCCTACCTGGTCGGCCAGATCGACAGTGAAGTGCACGCCGATGACTTGGGTGATTTCGAGCTGTGATGAGGCGATGTGCCCGTGCGGCGGTATTGCACCGTGAGTGATGGGACCAAGACGCTGGCCCCTGCCCCGCAGCCTGCAACACGGCAGGAGGCCCCACAGGCGCCGCTGGTGCATACCCGCGACGGCGCCCTGCTCGCCCATCCCGGCGAGAGCCTGTTGGAGACCCTGGAGCGCCACGGCCATCATCTGGAGTTCCAGTGCCGCAGCGGCTATTGCGGCGCCTGCCGCACGCCCTTGCTGGCGGGCAAGGTGCACTACCCCAATGTGCCGCTGGCATTCGTCTCCCCAGGCGAGTGCCTGCCCTGCTGCTGCAAACCGGTCGGTGCGATCCGGCTGGACATCAAGAAAGGCTGACGCAGCAAGCTGCCACACACTTCGCCAAATAAAAAGCCGCCGGATTGCTCCGGCGGCTTTTTTATCGCTCGTCTTTTTATCGCTCGTCTCTGGCTTGGGGCCCTGACCCGTCAGAACCCCTTGATTGACTTCAAAGCCAGGGCGCTGCGGTCGGCCCCTGGTGCAGGCCCAGCTTCCAGACCCGGCCAAAGTGCTTGTAGTGACCGGCGGCCACGCCAGCCTTCTCACCCATGCCGTGGTAGAGATCCAGGTGCCCCTTCTTCACGGCGCCACCCACATCCAGCGCGATCAAGAGCCGCAGCTGGTGTTTGCCGGTCCAGTTGCCCGCCTTGTCGAGCAGGGGCACTTCCGCAAGGATGGGGGTGCCCATCGGCAGCAGTGTCTTGTCGGCCGCCACGGCCGCCAGCGGCAACAACGGAATGCCGGCGGCGCCGATCACGTCATTGGTGGGGCGACGCTCGAAGAAGACATAGGAAGGGTTCTGCTCCACCAGCTCCTTGACGCTCTCCTCCGGTTTGCTGTTGGCCCAATCCTTGATGGCCTTCATGGACATCTGCTCCTTGGGCACTTCGCCGCGATCGATCAGCACACGGCCGATACTCACGTAGCCGTGACCGTTCTTGCCGCTGTAACCCAGGTATTGCAACCGATCGTCATCGCCGTAGTGGACAAAGCCCGAGCCCTGTACGTCCATCAGGAAGTTGTCGATGAGGGATTTGCTGTAACCCAGCTCCAGCCCCCGGTTGGCCAGCGCCCCCTGGTGGATCTCGGCCCGGCTCGGGCAGCGGCCACCGCACTTGGGCATGGCATAGATGGGGTACTTGTACTTGGCATCCGGGCGATGACGCACCTCCAGTACCGGCGAGTAGTAACCGGTAAACAGCACGTTGCCCATGCGATCGGCACCGCCCAGCTGGGCCAGGCTGATGCCGTACCGGGTGATCTGGGCCGGGTTGCCGCCATTGGCGACCCAGCGGGAGAGCTGGCGATAGAGCTCGCCATAGCGGCGGGTCATCTTGCCGGATCGCTCCAGCACCAGCCGGCTCTGGGGGCCGAACTTGCTGTAGTCGGCGCGCTGGCGACTGTTGACGCGTTCTACCCGCACCAGATCATCCGGCAGGGGGCCGTCCAGATACTGCTTGCCCAGATTCTCCGGCACCTCGCAGTTGAGAAAACATCTGGCCTCGGGTTTCTTCTTGGGCACCTGTGCTTGATCAGAGTTGCCCGCACAACCGGCCAGCCCCAGCACTGCGGCGGTCAGCCAGTACGCGTGTTTATTCATATGTCCTCATATAACACCAAGCCTCATGCTTGGCGGGGAAGATGCCAAATTTGCAGGGGGAAAGCAAACGCCATCAGCCCCTTGGCAGTGGATTTCTCCAAAGGGGATCTTCTGGGTTATAACAAGGTAACAAGGTGTGAGAGGCCATGGATGGAACAGCTCGAGATCTTCCCGCTGCAGAGCCCCTGCATAGGGGTATGCGAAGTGAACAACAAGGGCTACTGCAAGGGCTGCCTGCGCAATAGGGATGAGCGCTTCAACTGGCTCACCATGACCCCCGCCGAGCAGCAGGAGGTGATGCGCCTGTGCCGCAACCGCAAGGCCCGGGTCGACGCCGCCCGTCGCAAGGCGCAAGAAGCCCTCCAGGCCAGTGAGCAAGCGCAGGCCGGCTGGGATTTTTGAATCCCCCTGTCACCTCCCTCTTTTATCCCTTTCTCATCAGCCATAAAAAAAGCGGCCCGCAGGCCGCCTTGTCACTCATGGTTGTGAGCTTGTCACGCCGTCGCCAGCTTGGCCTGCGCTTCGCCGCGCTTGAGCATGGCGTAGCCAACCCCGGTCACCAGGGAGCCTGCCGCTATGGCCAGTATGTACATGAACACATGGCTGATGGCGTTCGGGATGAAGAGCACGAACAGACCACCGTGAGGGGCAACCAGCTCGCAGCCGAACAGCATGGAGAGAGCCCCCGTCAGGGCGCCCCCCGCCATGCAGGCCGGGATGACGCGCATCGGATCCTTGGCGGCAAACGGAATCGCCCCCTCGGAGATGAAGCACAGACCCAGTACGAAGGAGGCCTTGCCCGCTTCCTGCTCCGCCTTGATGAACTTGGCGCGGGCCAGGAAGGTGGCGATCCCCATCCCCAGCGCCGGCACCATGCCGGCGGCCATCACGGCAGCCATGGGAGCGTAAGTTTTGGAGGCCAGCAGGCCCACCCCGAAGGCGTAAGCGGCCTTGTTGACCGGGCCACCCATGTCGAAGCACATCATGGCACCTATGATGACACCCAGCAGCACGGCGTTGGCAGAGCCCATGTTGTTGAGGAAGGTGGTCATGGCACTCATGATGCCGGCCACCGGACCGCCCACCACGTAGATCATCACCAGACCGGTAAACAGGCTGGCAACCAGCGGAATGATGAGGATGGGCTTGAGCGCTTCCAGGGTCACCGGCAGGCGCACCTTGTCACTCAGGTACTTGGCACTGTAACCGGCCAGGAAACCGGCGACGATACCGCCGAGGAAGCCGGCACCGAGGGAGCTTGCCAGCATACCGCCTATCATGCCGGGCGCCAGACCAGGACGGTCGGCGATGGAGTAGGCAATGTAACCGGCCAGTACCGGGATCATCAGGGCGAAGGCCGAGCCACCGCCGATCTTCATCAGGGCGGCGGCGAGAGTTCCCTCAACCTTGAACGCCTCGATCCCGAAGATGAAGGAGATGGCGATGATGAGGCCACCGGCCACCACCATGGGCAGCATGAAGGAGACACCGGTCAGCAGATGCTTGTAAGGGCCGGCCTTCTCCTCTTTCTTGGGCTGGCTGGCGCCGCTGTGACGATAGGTTTTCGCCTCGTTCCATGCCTTGTCGAGCTCGGCACGGGTCTTCTTGAGCGCAGCGCCCGTGCTGGTGCGATAGACGGGCTTGCCATCGAAGCGGGCCATGTCCACTTCGATGTCGGTGGCGAGGAACACCAGATCGGCGGCGGCAATCTCATCCGCAGTCAGGGCATTCTGGGCACCGACCGAGCCTTGGGTCTCGACGCGGATCTGGTGGCCCAGCTGCTTGGCCATGGTCTCCAGTGCTTCCGCCGACATGAAGGTGTGTGCCACCCCGGTCGGACAGGCGGTGACGGCAACGATGCGCTTGGCACCCGCCGGTTTGGCGGCGACGACCGGCGCCGCCTGATGGCGATAGACGCTGGCACCGCTGGTGGCGGCGTCAAGCACGGCGGTCGGATCCTGCAGCGCCAGATCCATGCTCCCCTGATAGACCCGCTTGCCGTCATAAGCGGCGAGATCCACCGGGGCGCTTGCTACCACCAGCACCAGGTCGGCGGCAGCAATCTGCTCCTTGCTCGGCACCTGACGAGGTTGCACGCTGGAGCCGACATCGAGGGTGAGCTCCCAGCCCGCCAGTTTGGCCTGCTGTTCTATCCGTTTTGCAGCGAGAAAGCTGGTGGCAATGCCCGCAGGGCAAGCCGTAACCAGAATTGCTTTCATTGGGCATCTCCTGAGTTTTCCATTGAGGGGGTATTGAGTCGGGTCGGGGCAAGTTCATCCAGACGTTGCACACGCACCTGCTCGAGTAAGGGTGTCAGCACATCGATATCACTAAAACCGACCGCGATCTGACTGACCGCCAGCGCCGAGACGGCGGTGGCCAGACGCAGGGTCTGCTCCGGCGCCCAGCCGAGGCTGAGGCCGTGGGCCAGTCCCGCCACCAGGGAGTCGCCGGCACCGACTGTGCTGACGACCTGCATGCGCGGCGGTATGGCCTGCCAGACGGCATCCGGACCAAACCAGACCAGGCCGTCGGCGCCGTTGGAGATCACCACATGGGCTATCCCCTGGGCCTGCAACGCGCGGGCACACTCGGCCTGCTCGCTCAGGGTCTTGATGGGGCGACCGACCCACTGGCTGAGCTCTTCCAGATTGGGTTTGATCAGGGTCGGCGCGGCCTTGATGCCCTCGCTCAGGGCCAGGCCACTGCAATCGAAGATCACCTGCTTGCCCTTGGCCTTGAGCAGGCGAATGAGGCGGGCACAGTAATCGGGGGCAACCCCCTTGGGCAGGCTGCCGGCCAGTACAAACCAGTCGGCCTGCGGCGCCAGCTCGTCGATGGCCGCCTCAAGGGCCGCCACTTCACCCTCATGGATGGTGAGCCCAGGCAGGTTGAGATCCGTAACCCGACCCGATTGCTCGGAGATCTTGACGTTGATGCGGGTGCTGCCCGCCACGCGCACGAAGTGATCGGCCAGGGCCCGCTCGGCAAACAGGGCGACGAAGCTCTGCTGGTTGTCCGCGCCGAGCCAGCCGGTCAGCCCGACGTCACGGCCCAAGTCTTTGAGCACCATGGCGACGTTGATCCCCTTGCCCGCGGCGCGCAAATTGGCGTCGCTCACCAGATTCACCTCGCCCAGGCTCATGGCCTCGAGGCGGGCGGTGAGATCCAGCGCTGGGTTGAGGGTGATGGTCACTATGTCCATCAGTGCGCCCCCTCGCCCAGCCCGGCAGCGATGGCCGCGCCTATGCCCTTGAGGGCCGCTTCGGCATCCGCCCCTTCGGCGCGAAACGCCAGCCGGTGGCCACACTTGACGCCCAGGCCAATCACCTTCATCAGACTCTTGGCGGAGACGGCTTCACCGCTGCCATCCAGATTCGCCACCCGGATGTCGGATTCGAACTCCTTGGCCACCTTGACCAGCATGGCGCCCGGACGGGCGTGCAGGCCATGGGGGTTGATGATGGTGAAGGTCTCGGAAAGACCGCTCGCCGGCCCCGCCTGCAGCATGGCCAGCCCTTCGCTGCCAGTCAGGGTGGCAAGCTGGCCTGCGGCGGCCAGTTTGGCCAGATTCTCCAGCTGCGGCAGATGACTCGCATCGGCGGCGCACAGCAGCAGCAAGGCGCTGACCGGCAGCGCCCCTGCCTGCAACTGCGCACTCGGGGTCGCCACGACCCAGCCGGTCTGGGCCGCGGGTGTACGGGCCAGCCAGACGCCATCGCCCAGATAGGCGGGCTCGCTTGCCAGCAGGGAAGTGACCATGGCGGCCTCCCCCCAACCGGCGGATTTGGCGCGGGCGGCGGCGCCCAGCAGCAGCTGGTCGCGATCATCGGCCGGGAAGTCGGCCAAGGTCAGGAACTGCACCTCTTTCGGAGCCGTTGCCCCGGTCAGGATATTGATGATGGTGTCGGCATCGGTGGCATTTTTAAGGGCCTCGGCCGCCTGCTCGTCGCCCAGCACGTGGGTGAGCTGGCGCAAGATGCCCAGATGCTCGTCGGATTTGGCGGCGATGCCGATGGCCACATAGGCAATCTGCCCCTGGTCCCACTCGATGCCCTGAGGGAATTGGGCCACCATGACACCGGTGCTTTTCACCAGATGACGGGTGTCCGTGGTGCCGTGGGGAATGGCGATGCCGCTGCCGAGGTAGGTGGCGTGCTGCGCTTCCCGCGCCATCATGCCGTCCACATAACCTGCTTCCACCAGACCGGCTTCGGTCAGTTTGCCTGCCAGCAGGGCGATGGCATCCGCCTTGGTCGCCACCGATTGCCCCAGCAAGATCTGCTGCTGCGCCAACTTCAACATAGAGATTCTCCATCAGGTTCCGGGCTGGCCGTGCGGCTCGCCGGATCAACACCATTAAAAAATGTGGATCATTCGCCTGCTGACAATAGACCGGATTGCATCCCTTCGGGAGCCGCCGGGGTTTTCATCCCCGGTCATCGATTGTCTGCTGACAAGCTGAATCGTTTCACTTACACTCAGACTGAATCGTTTCAGCCAATTGATCAAGTACCCACAAAGAGTGCTTTTCAATGATATGATCCCGCGCACACTTTTCGGTGCCCTCACCTGGCAGTGACCGTGGGCCTTGCAACTCAAACAGAGCCAATATGATGAAACTGGATGAAATCGCCGCCCTCGCCGGTGTCTCGCGCACCACGGCCAGCTATGTGATCAATGGCAAGGCCGATCAGTACCGCATCAGTCAGGCAACCCGTGACAAGGTGATGGCCGTGGTCACGGCCCACAACTACCAGCCGGACAGCCGCGCCGCCTCCCTGCGCGGCGGCCAGACCAGGACCCTCGGCTTCATCCTGCCCGACCTTGAGAACGCCAGTTATGCCAAGCTCGCCAAGCGCCTCGAACAAGGCGCCCGGGCCCAGGGCTATCAGCTGCTGATCGTCTGCTCGGAAGATGAACCGGCCACCGAGAAGGAGCTGGCCGAGATGCTGGCCAGCCGTCATGTGGATGCCCTGCTGGTGGCCAGCTGCCTGCCACCGGACGATCCCTTCTATCCCCGCCAGCAGGCTCGCGGCATCCATGTGCTGGCCATCGACCGGGCCATGGCCGCCGACAAGTTCGTGACCGTCGCCAGTGAAAACCAGAAGGCGAGCTTTGATCTCACCGCCTCCCTGCTCACCCCGGCGCTCAAGCACATCGCCTTGATCACTGCGCTGCCGGCACTCACGATCAGCCAGGAGCGAAAAGCGGGCTTCGAGCAGGCCGTCGCCAGCCACAGCGCCACGCGCCATCTGTGCGAGGGTGCCCACTTCTCCCGCGCCGAGGGCTATCGCCTGATCAAGGAGTTGCACCAGCGACTCGGCCAGTTGCCCGAGGCACTGGTCGCCACCTCCTACATATTGATGGAAGGGGTGCTGGACTACCTGCTGGAGCAGGAGACCGACATGAGCCGGCTCGCCATGGCCACCTTCGGAGACGATCGCCTGCTCGACTTCCTCCCCTTTGGCATCAACTCCCTGCCCCAGCAGCACGATGCCCTGGCCAGCCAGGCACTGGAGCTCGCCCTCAAGGCGATCAACGGCGAATATCTGTGCGGGCTGCACTACGTGAGCCGGACCCTCAAGCGTCGCCGCTGACATCTCCCTTCACGCGCCGGCACTCTCCACGCCGGCGCGTTTTTCCACCAGTCAACACCCCTTCCTGTCATCTTTTATTTCCACCTGTTGCCACCTTCCAGTACAAAATCCGCCTTTACAGGCTTGTTTCCACTATTTTGATCCGTTAACGTGGCAACCATCTTTTACAATCTACGGGTTTTTCGTAACGATGCGTCCACTCCGATATCGCTAGCCTCCGGTCCCGACCCCGGAGGCGCCTTGCCAGCACAGCCACTGGCACTCTTTTTTGAATACGCAGTTTCTCGATCTGGATGGACACCATGAACACCAAGACCCTGGGTTGTACCCTGTTGATTGCCGGCACCACCATAGGCGCCGGCATGCTGGCCCTGCCGCTGGCCTCCTCCTCCCTCGGCGGACCCGCCACCCTGCTGCTGATGGTCGGGCTCTGGGCCCTGATGGCCTTCACCGCCATGTTGCAGGTAGAGGCCAGCCTCAACACCGGCAAGTGGTACCTGCACCAGCTGGCGGATCACCTGCTCGGCCCCTGGGGCAAGCGCATCGCCTCCTTCTGCATCCTGATGCTGTTCTATTCGCTGGCCTCCGCCTACATCAGCGGCGGCAGCAGCCTGCTGGCCCAGGCACTGGCCGATGCCGGCATGACCCTCAGCCAGGAGCAGGCCGCCTGGGCCTTTACCCTGCTGTTTGGCGGCATGGTCTGCGTCGGCACCAAACAGGTTGATTACCTCAACCGGCTGATGTTCACCGTGAAACTGGTGATCATGGTGGGGGTGCTGGCGCTGCTGCTGCCGCGCGCCGAGGGGCAACACCTGCTCTCCATGCCGCTCGGCCAGGGTTTGCTGCTGGCAGGCCTGCCGGTGATCTTCACCTCGTTCGGCTTCCACGGCTCCATCCCGAGCGTCATGCTCTACCTGGGCGACTGCCCCAAGCGGCTGCGCCGGGTGTTCGTGTGGGGCTCGGCCCTGCCGCTCATCCTCTACGTGCTGTGGCAGGTGGCCATCCTGGGGCTGCTCGGTCAACAGACCCTGATCCAGACCGGCGGCGCGCTCGACAGCCTCTTGGCCAGCGTCGGCAACCTGGTCAGCTGGCCCGCCTTCAATCAGGCGATGCATTTGTTCGCCGATCTGGCGCTCGCCACCTCCTTCCTCGGGGTAACGCTGGGGCTGTTTGACTTCATGGCCAAAGTGACCCGCCGCAAGGACAACTGGCAGGGCCGCAGCCAGACCGGCCTCATCACCTTCGTGCCGCCCCTGCTGTTCGCCCTCTACTTCCCGCAGGGCTTCATCATGGCGCTGGGCTACGCCGCCATCGCGCTGGCGGTGCTGGCGGTGCTGCTGCCGGTGACCCTGGTGTGGCAGAGCCGCAAACGGGCCGAGGCGCACCACTACCGCGCCCCGGGCGGCGTGCTGGCCCTGGGTCTGGCCGGCGCCATGGGGGTGCTGATCGTGGGCGTGCAGGTGAGTGTCAGCCTCGGCTACTTGCCCGCGCTGTAATCTCCAATACTGAATGCCCCAAATAGCAAAGCCCCGCCAATCAGATTGGTGGGGCTTTTTGTTGGTGAAAAATTTTTGAAGGCAGACAAGATCCTCAAGGAAGATGGAGCTGGTCTATTAGCAAGTTGAACATTGATGAAGATCAAATTTCCTCACATCTTCTCTTTTACAAAATGAGATTCAGACTAGAATGACGCCACCAAATCCATCATCTTATTGATTTTCATGGAAAATATATATCTCAATCTCGATACATCTGAATTCGATGAATTTAATCTTCAAACAAAAGATCTATGGCAACAGGATGCAGCCAGTCAACTGATAAAGCATCTAACTACACTGGGTAATGCCGCGAAAAAAATTAAAGAGTGCACTTGTCATCCAAAAGGAAGTGCAACGCGTCACGTGCATGACGCCATACTGATAAGCGGTGGCAGAGGAACGGGTAAGAGTATTTTCTTATATAATTCGAAAACTCTATGGGATGAACAGAGTAACAAGGAACCAAATAAACCCAATATCAAGTTTCTTGATCCAATAGACCCTACTTTACTGCAAGATAATGACAGTTTCAGCAACGTTATCATCGCTAACATCTATAACTGTGTTCACGAAACAATTCAGGGAAAACCGCAGAAAGAGTCACAGAAATTTTATGACTGCTTAAGAAAACTAGCCGAGTCTATCGAGGATGTTGATAAACAACAATTAGGCGGCCTTGATAAGCTGATGCATTACAGCTCAGGTATCAGAGTTCAGGATAATTTCTATCATTTTGTCAAAGAAGCTATTACATTACTCGGCTGTGATGCCCTCGTCCTTCCCATCGATGACGTAGATATGGCCTTGGGCAAAGCTTATGATGTGCTGGAAGAGATCCGCCGCCGACTGTGCTGCCCATTTATCATTCCTTTGGTCAGTGGTGACCCTGATCTTTATGAACATTTAGTTAAAATTAATTTTGGCAAAAGCATTGTCAATAAAGATCTTAAAGAAATAAAAAGCACGGAAGATACCGAGCAAAAAAATAATAACAGCCCAGAAAAGAGGCTGCTTGATAACCTACCAAATGCATATCTGACCAAGGTACTTCCCCATCATTATCGAATTACCTTGCAATCGATTGATGCCATCACCTCCAGGTTAGAGATTAAATGGAACGGTAATTATGGTATCCCATATGCCCGTCAAAGCATTGATGATACCTATCAAGACAGGTTGCTTTCCTTCTTCTTTGGCCCAAAACACGATGATGAAAAGGGCCGTGATTTTCCTTGGCCGAAATCCTCCCGAGAACTGGGGCAAATGGTTCGACTACTGAGGCCAGATGATCTTCAATCGACAACAGAATCCGATAAATATAGGAATCTGCTTGAAGCCCTTAAAACATGGTCTTCCGCCTGCCAACATGGTGCCTGCTATACACTTGCCCTTTCAACTCTAGAGTTTAAAGCTGCTTGCAGGGCAAGTCAGTTAACCGTATTTAATTTAAATAAACAGGCAAACTTAAATATTCCATGGGCGAAGTATAACTTTACCAAAGATCAAATAAATACAATAAAAAACTATACAAATATCGATGGCGTACTCAAGGCAAATCAGCTGTTGATTGAGCATTCGTTACGCTCAAATATCTTGCGTAGCATGCCACCCATTGAACTCCATCTCGATAAGATGAGCGTAACCAAGGCTGAAGCCGACAATGAATCCCCATTTCTACTCGCAATTTACACATACAACTCATATTATGGAACTCAGGGAAACAAACAACTAAAAATATACTTCAGCAGAGCAATTGAACTCTTATTTACTTCCATTTTAAATGCCTCAAAAGATGAAGCCGATAACAAACCCATATATAAGGAAATTTTAGAGCAAGCACCATTTTACTCTGTTTATAACTTAAATCCAACCAAGCAGGTCGAAGAAGAAGTATCATATGAGCCTGATGAGGAATCTGTAGATACTAATTTTAATAACGAGAACAAAACATTGATTTCAAAAATAGTTGCATGGGATCATGAATACGCTGAACTCGTAAACCAAGCTTTCGCCAATAGATCTCAAGCCATCTCTCTTCTTAGCGCAGTATTTAATAAAACCTTTACTCAGATCGGTTATCTTAGAAAGTCATTCAAAACAATTAAGACTAGTCGCGAAGATGAACTTATTGATCTGGCGCTGCGATTCAAATATATAACACTTAACTCTTTCGGCTTTTTCCTTAAAGAAAATGGAATTAGAGTTACATCGAATATTGCGATCGAAACTAAAGTTGAAACATTGAGAAATGCTACTAGATTTAAACAAAGTTCAAATACATATAGAGAAAATATAGGGTGGATTTATAGCAGCGATTCAACCGAAGCAAAACTCATTGATGCAATATCTAAACACCCCATTTTTGTACAGCTGAATGATCTTAAAACATTACAGAATACATCTATATTTATAGCACCGCCAATATTAAAAGAGGATGATGAGAAAAATAAAAAGCGACTTCGCCGCATACGAACAAAAATATCTAAAGAAATAAACGACAAATTCTCAAGTTTTTTTAAAAACACTAAATATGACACACCAAACAAGCTAATTAAATATATTTTTGAAGTTGATGCATTTAGTGACCCCATAGTGCTTAAAAAAGCAATGGATTTACTTTCCAGTTTAAAGATTATATCAAAGAGAATTGAGTTTTTATCGGACAGACATCCTTTAAAGAAACTTTATATTTCGCTGACAGAAAAGTTTACAGGGATCGTGTAGATGTTGAAATTACAACTAAACACTTTATCACCTTCTTGTATTCTGGCGTCTGACAGGTTGTTGGATGCTTATTTAAATCCAGAAAACAATGTGACATCCCCAGCTAAATGGCCCACAAAATATCGTCTTGCACTCCAAGATTTTCAATCCTATCTGCCGGGAAAAATCCGCGAGGAGGATATAGAGCCAGCACTGTTACAATGGTTGGAGTCGACAAATCAAAAAGCGGACCTGACTCAACTGCTCAGCAAGCTAAGCGATCACTATCTCGAGTGGTGCGGCGACCGGTTTGAAGTAAAGCATGGCGAGCTCGATAGCTGGCTATCACTATTAACGCAGATTGATTCTGCCTGGGTGATAGGTGCAGGTTATGCCCATTTACTAAACCACGGTATCCTCTCTGCTGAGCAGATGATTGCGCTCTCTCGCAGCCAATGTATCAACGCCTTACCCAAGCGTTTTGATGACAAACCCATTGCAGATAACCATGTGCATCTTGGTGGCCACGGCCACCATAGCCTTTCACTAGCCGATTTCGCGCTGCATTACAAATATCCGTCCAGAAAAGAACTTAATAATAAAGAATGGCCGAACCGCCAGGAACATCCGCTCTTTAATAGTGGCTATAGAAATAAAAATCATCTACCCGTGCTATTTCATGCTATTTATGCGCAGCTTGTTGTAGGTCTGTGGAATGATGAGCAGGCTAAAAAGCCTCCAACACAGTTAGGCTGGGATCAGCTGGATCTTTATCTTACTAAAGAGCAAGCGCCCGTTATCCGCTATGGTATCGCAGACTCCCTCTCACAGCGCCTGCTGCAAGCTGCACTGGATGAAAACAGTACGGGGCGTTGGCTGCTATTAATTACTGCACTGCTACTTGCCCCACAAAAACTAAATCAACATGGGTTACTCTCCAGTTTTATTATCTGTGCCAACATATTAAGAAACTATATGGTGGTCTCTGGTGTCGGACTGGGGGATTTTGTCAGCTTTTTCACTTTTTCATACAGAAAACCGATTTCAAATAAAGCAAGCTATGCTACACACGGTCTACTACATGATCTACCAGACAATCACTACCGTGAATTTAGAGTATCGCCAGATGCAATTATTGACAATGCGCCAATATGGGCTCAGCAACTCTTGGATAATAAATCTCATAATCGGGTTCATTTTGTTGCACATTTCACCCGAGGCAACCCTAAAAAAATCATAGATCGAAGATATTTATCATCACGCGGTGATCTTTTTCAACAAACCCGTGATCTACAGCGTTTTTTTCACTCTGTTACTTTGGATTCAGCACGTATCCCTTTAACACCATTTCCCGACAGTACCAGGGTCGATCTTCGAGCTCTGCTTCGTGGAATTGATGTGGCAGGTAACGAGAACCACCTTCCTATCGAGGTGTTTTCACCAGCAATTAGAGTACTGCGCAGCGCGCTTTTTCCTCAGCACTACCCAATTGAAAAACGATTACGCCAACCCTTCGTAACGTTACATGCGGGAGAAGACTTTAGCCATATATTGAGCGGCATAAGAATCATCGATGAAGCTGTCACCTTCTGCGAATATCGCCCGGGCGATCGCATTGGCCATGGGTTGGCGATTGGCATCAATCCCTACGAGTGGGCCAAACGCCAAAATAGCTGCTATCTCCCCATCAGAGAGTATCTGGATAACCTGGTCTGGAGTTATCAGCGCGGCCTTGAGCTGGGCCATCAAGTATCGAAATTTCAAGCAACCTTGCTGCGCATTCAGGAAAAAATCCGGATCTACTCCCTGCTAGTTTATAACAAGGAGTACTCCCCTACCCAATTGCATCAAGCATGGCTGCTAAGACGAAATTGCCCGGATATGCTGAATAAAGAACATGATGTACTTGGGCTGGAAAAGCCGCTCTGGTTACCAGATTGGGCCAAGCTTCAGAAATTCACGGACCTTGATTTGACCAAACAGATCGGTACACAAGAGCAAGAAATTTGGCGATATTATCTCAATGAAACACCCGCCGGTAAAAAAGAGGACTGGATTCACATCCAATATCATTCGATATTGCCGGTCACCAAAGGTCTGGTCGATATGCCAACCCTTGCTGATTCTCGCAAAGATTACTTGACGGATGAAGACCTGGAATTTTATGAAGCACTGCAGGATCTGATGCTGGAAAAGTTCAGCCAAAACCAGTGGGTACTTGAGACCTGCCCGACTTCTAACATCTATATCGGCCGATTGGAGAGCTATGAAGAGCACCCCATATTCCGCTGGAGCCCACCGACAACGGAGGCTTTGCAAGCCGGTAACAGCGCTAACCGATTCGGTTTACGCCGTGGACCGGTCAGGGTCTGTATCAATACCGATGATGCAGGGCTTATGCCCACAACCCTTGAAAACGAACACAGGATCATCAAAGAAATCGCCATTGCTCACTACAAGGTAAGCGATCAAAATGCCACCACATGGATAGACTCGATACGACAAACCGGTGTCGATCTTTTCAAATCCAATCACCTCGACTGGGCCCAGCAAGGTATTTAATGAAAAAGCCCTGCCGAATTGGCAGGGCTTTTTATATCAACCTGTGACGCTGGGAGGTGTTACCTCAGTCACTTACTGGTTGTGGGTAGCGCGACGGGGGCGGCGAGCCTGGGCCGGTTTGCCGGCGCCATCGGCCGGACGCTGTCCGCCCTGCGGCTTGGGCTTGCCACCGTTACCGGTGCGGGCACCGCCGGCGTTGCCGCCATTGGCGGAGCGACCGGCGCCCTGACGCTGGCCCTGACCCTGAGGACGCGGCGCAACACGGCGCTGCTCGCTCGGATCACGGGGCTCTTTGCGCAGCGGCGCGCCTATACCACGGGCGATGTTGTCCAGGGTTTCGCGGGAGGCTTCGAAGCCGGCCACCTGCTCGCACGGGATGTTCTGCTTGGTCAGACGCTCGATGGCTTTGATAAGCTTGCCTTCATCAGCCGCGACCAGGGAGATGGCGTGACCGGCGGCACCGGCACGACCGGTACGACCGATACGGTGTACATAGTCTTCCGCCACGTTGGGCAGCTCGAAGTTGACCACTTGCGGCAACTTGTCGATGTCCAGACCACGGGCGGCGATGTCGGTCGCAACCAGCACCTTGACGCTACCTTCCTTGAAACCGGCCAGAGCACGGGTTCGGGCACCCTGGCTCTTGTTGCCGTGGATGGCGGCGGCGCTGACGCCGTTCTTGTCGAGGGTCTCGGCAACACGGTTGGCCATGTGCTTGGTACGGGTGAACACCAGTACCTGCTGCCAGTCGTTGCTGGTGACCAGATGGCTCAGCAGACCGATCTTGTTGGCCTTGTCGCACGGGTGAACCAGCTGCTCGATGCGCTCGGCCGTGCTGTTGCGCGGCGCCACTTCGATCACGGCCGGGTTGTTGAGCAGGCCGGTGGCCAGCTCGCGGATCTCGTCGGCGAAGGTCGCGGAGAAGAGCAGGTTCTGACGCTGCTTGGGCATCAGGGCCAGGATCTTGCGGATGTCGCGGATGAAGCCCATGTCGAGCATGCGATCCGCTTCGTCCAGCACCAGGATCTCGACTTCGTCGAACTTGACGGCGTTCTGGTTGTAGAGGTCCATCAGGCGGCCCGGGCAGGCAACCAGCACGTCCAGACCACGGCGAGTCGCCATCATCTGCGGGTTGATGCTGACACCGCCGAAGACCACGTGGCTGCGCATCGGCAGATGTTTGCCGTAGTTGCGCACGCTCTCGCCCACCTGGGCGGCCAGCTCACGAGTCGGGGTCAGTACCAGGGCGCGGATCCGGTTGGGAGAAACTTTACGCTTGCTCTCCATCAGACGCTGCAGCATCGGCAGGGTAAAGCCTGCGGTCTTGCCGGTCCCTGTTTGGGCCGCCGCCATCAGGTCGCGACCAGCCAGAACGGCGGGGATCGCTTGCAGCTGAATGGGAGACGGGGTGTCGTAGCCTTGCTCGGCAACGGCACGCAACAAGGGTTCGGCCAGACCGAGGGAAGAAAAACTCATAATTACCTGCTAGGGATAGTGGCGCCGGGGATTTGTGGTGGGGCTCCTCTGCTGAGCCGATGCCATCTCACAAGTTCTGGGCCTATTGAGAAAACAACGATTTCCCCGGGGAGCAGAGCAAAGGGGAAAGAATAGAGGCGCAGTCTAACGGAGTTGCCGTGGATAAACGAGAGAAATGTGATGTTCATCCCAGCGCGAACCGAAAAAGTGGGTCACCTTCCCGCTCGCAGATCCTGCCTCAGAACTCATTCGAATCAGGCTATGCTTGATGCCAGCAACAGACGACCATCATTTCAGTCCCCGAACAAGGAGGTTCAGGCTCATGGCTGCACATATCACAAGCAAGTGTCGTCGCTGGCGTCAGGCAGGCCTGCTGCTGCTGGCACTGGGCCTGAGCCTGCCGCTCGGGGCCAAGACCAGGCTGTCGGTGGCCTGGGGCCACTGGCCGCCCTTTAGCTACATCAACCCTCAAGGATCGCTGGATGGGCTGGATGTGACCCTGACCCGCCAGATCCTGAGCCAGGCCGGGCTGGAGGCGCGCTTTCGCAACCTGCCCTGGGCCCGGGCCCTGCACCTGATCAAGCAGCAACAGCTGGATCTGGCCATGGGAGCGCTCGATACCCCGGATCGGCGCGAGTTCGCCCGCTTCTCGGCCCCCTACCGGCGCAGTACCTTCGTGCTGCTGAGCCACAACCCCATTCCGGGCCATGCCGATCCCTGGCAAGGCATCCAGAGCCTCCCCGCCCTGTGCCAGCAGACGCAACTGCATCTGGGCAAGCTGCGTGGCACCCGCCCCACCCAGCGGATGGCGCACTGCCCGGCCCTCAAGGGCGCCAACGACTACAACACCGACGACAGGTTGATCGAGCTGCTGCTGGCTCGTCGCCTGGATGGGGTCATCATGGAGTGGCAATACGCGCGTTATCGGCTGCAACAGCTGGGGGCGGATGGCTTCATCCGCTGCCAGTTGTTGCTGCACCATCAGCCGGTCAGCCTGATGTTTGCCAAAGAGGCGGTGAGCGAGGCAGAGCTCGCCCGGGTCAATGACGCCATCGCCGCCCTTCCCTCGCCCGGCAGCGGCTTTGCCCCGCCTCCATGCCGGTTTGACAATCCAGAGAGTGAGGAAGCCGCGCCCAGACCAGACACGGCCCAGGCCCGTCAGCCCTAGGCGGCGAGATCCATAAAAAAGGCGACCCTGGGGTCGCCTTTTTGCGCTGCCTGTGACTGCGTCATTGCGTATTTTTCTGCGCCACCGTTCGATCAGTTGGCGGGGTAGGCAGGCCGATCAGCGCAACTGGGGCGTATGGGTCAGCACACCCTGATTCTGGGCTCGATGGCGCAGCAGGTGATCCATCAACACCAGCGCCAGCATGGCTTCGGCGATGGGCACGGCGCGGATGCCGACACAAGGATCGTGACGACCCTTGGTGATCATCTCGATAGCCTCGCCCTCGGTATTGATGGTCTTGCCCGGCACTGTGATGCTGGAGGTGGGTTTGAGCGCCATGCTCACCACAATATCCTGACCGGACGAAATCCCGCCCAGAATACCGCCCGCATGGTTGCTGGCAAAGCCGGCCGGGGTCATCTCGTCGCGATGTTCGGAGCCTTTTTGCTCCACCACGGCAAAGCCGTCGCCTATCTCCACCCCTTTCACGGCATTGATGCCCATCATGGCGTGGGCTATGTCGGCATCGAGCCGGTCGAACACCGGCTCGCCCAGGCCCACCGGCACCTTGCTGGCAATGACCTGTACCTTGGCACCGACACTGTTGCCCTCTTTTTTCAGGTCACGCATGTACTGATCGAGCGCCTCCAGCTTGCCCGCATCGGGGAAGAAGAAGGGGTTCTGCTCAATCTGCGCCGCATCGAACGCCTCGGCCTTGATGGGGCCGAGCTGGGAAAGGAAGCCGGTGATCTCGATGCCGTGCATCTGCTTGAGATACTTCTTGGCGATGGCCCCCGCCGCCACCCGCATGGCGGTCTCACGGGCGGAGGAGCGACCGCCGCCCCGATAATCCCGCTGACCATATTTCTGGTGGTAGGTGTAATCGGCATGGCCCGGGCGGAACACATCCTTGATGTCGGAGTAGTCCTTGGAGCGCTGATCGGTATTTTCGATGAGCAGCCCGATGGAGGTGCCCGTGGTCTTGCCCTCGAACACTCCGGAGAGGATCTTCACCTCATCCGGTTCACGGCGTGGCGTGGTGTAACGGGAGGTGCCGGGCTTGCGCCGATCCAGATCTCCCTGCAGATCCGCTTCGCTTATCTCGAGCCCGGGCGGGCAGCCGTCGACCACGGCGCCCAGCGCCAGGCCGTGGCTCTCGCCAAAAGTGGTGACCCGAAAGAGTTGGCCAAAACTGTTCCCTGCCATGGGTGCTCCTTGCTGCTTAGCTCTTGTAAATCGCGAAATGGTCCCGGTATTGCTCCAGCTCGGCCCTGGTCATCACGAACACGCCGTGACCACCGTTCTCGAACTCGACCCAGGTAAAGGGCACTTCCGGGAACTGGGCTTCCAGGTGGATCATGCTGTTGCCCACCTCGACCACCAGCACGCCATCATCCTTGAGGAAGTCGGCGGCATTGGCCAACAGGCGCTTGGTGAGCTTGAGGCCATCCGAGCCGGAGGCCAGCGCGAGTTCCGGCTCGTGACGAAACTCCTCCGGCAGATCCGACATATCTTCGGAATCTACATAGGGCGGGTTGGAGACGATGAGATCGTACTTGTCACCGGCGGGCAGATCGCGCATCAGATCGGAGCGGATCGGAATGACCTGCTGCTCCAGACCGTGATCGGTGATGTTGCGCTCGGCCACGTTCAGCGCATCCACGCTGATGTCGATGGCGTCCACTTCCGCATCCGGGAATTCGTGAGCCATGATGATGGCGATGCAACCGGAACCGGTACAGAGATCCATGATCCGGGTCGGCTCATGCTTGAGGAAGGGGGCGAAGCGGTTGGCCACCATCTCGGCGATGGGGGAGCGCGGGATCAGCACCCGCTCGTCCACGTAGAACTCCCAACCGGCATACCAGGCCTTGTTGGTCAGGTAGGCGGCCGGCACGCGCTCCTGCACGCGGCGAATGATGAGCTCGGCGATGCGATGACGCTCGCTGGTGGTCAGACGGGAGTGGCGCATGCCCGGATCCGCGTCCGGCGGCAGATGTAGCGCGGGCAGTACCAGCTGCACGGCCTCATCCCAGGCGTTGTCGGTACCATGTCCGTAGAAGATCCCGGCGTCGTTGAAACGACTCATGGCCCAGCGCAACATGTCCTGGATGGTGTGCATCTCGGCAACCACCTCATCGATAAATATCTTGTCCAAATCCACCTCCAAGTCGAGTAATATCCGGCCCGAGAAACCTATATAGCGAGCAAGACGAGTACCTGATGAAAAAAACGCCCTCACCGACGATCGAGGAAAGCCTGCTGTTTCGCGATGCTGTCAAAGGTACCCGGAAAATTAAGCAAGATACCATAAGGGCCGACCTGCGCCCGGTCAAGCAGAAACGCGAACTGCGTGAAAGCCGCGAAAAGCTTGGGGTTGGCCACTTTTTCAGCGACGAGTACCAGCCCCATCTGGACGAGGATGGCCCGACCCGTTACGTGCGTGACGATGTGTCAAAATTCGAGCTGAAGAAGCTCAAACGCGGCATCTATCCGCCGGAGATTTATCTGGATCTGCACGGCATGAACCAGAACCAGGCAAAGCAGGAGCTGGCCGCCCTGCTCACCCTCTGCCAGAAAGAGAACATCCACGTCGCCTCCGTGATGCACGGCATCGGCAAACACATCCTCAAGCAGCGGATCCCGAGCTGGCTGGCCCAGCACCCCAATGTGCGCGCCTTTCATCAGGCCCCCCGCGAATGGGGCGGCGACAGCGCCATCCTAGTGCTGCTGGATATAGAAGAGTAAACGGCCACAGACAAAGGGTGATAACACCCCTGCCGATAGCGCCACCTTGATGCCCCTTGCCATCAGTGCCTGCCGCCTGCATCACACACTTGGGCTCATGTCCTAATAAAAAACCACCGCTGCCCGCCGGTGGTTTTTTATTGGCCTGGCCGGATCTGCGTCAGCCCGCCGCCTCCACGTAGTGTTTGAAGTTGTTCAAAATGCCCTGCCAGCCCGCTTGCTGCTGTTCACGGCTATGCGCAGACTCGGCATCAAAGTCCAGGCTCACCAGGGTGGCACCTTGCTCCTCGACGAAGCGCACATCCACAGCCCGTCCGTCATCCATCACATAGGCAAGCCGGGTCGGTGCCTCGACCAGGGTGAAGGTGCCCTCGAAATCGAAGGCGGCACTGCCATCCCTGGCCGCCATGTGATGACAGAAACGACCACCCACCACCAGATCGACCCGGCTGCGCGTGGTGTGCCACTCATCGGAGGCGGCATTCCATTTGACGACACAGTCCGGGTCATTCCAGGCCCACCAGACGGCGTCTATCTCCTGCTCGATACGCGCATCAATGCTGATCTTCATCCCTCTCTCCTTGCCTCGATTGACATCCCTTGCCAGCGCTGGCCTCGACACCGAGACCGCCTCTCCAAACACAGCTGGCGACGTGTGCGATACCCAAGTCAACAGAGTAAAGCCCAGCCACGCCCCCTGAGCCAGTCACCCCCGCCACGGCTTGACTCACGCCATTGCGGATCCTGACGCATGGTATGATTGGTGGAAAAACGCCCACACTGTACTGAATATCAACGTGTTATTCGCAGTGGAGGTTGCATGTTCATACAGGGACATCAAGTCGTCTCTCGATGCCATCGGCGCCGCTTCGACGAGCTGGTGAAGCGCTCAATCTTGCAGGCTCGGACGACTGAAACGTATCAGTGGCCCGCTCGATGCGTGCACCACGACCAAGCTGCCACCGTTAGACAATTGCCAGTCGAAAAAATCGGAGAATCCCGTGGTCGTGAGGGCGCGGATCACTTTTGCCACCACCCCGTGCGCCACCAGCAAGACCCGCTCGCCCTGCGCCTCCTCGGCAAGCCTGGTCAACCCCAGTGACACCCGCACAATCACGGCATCCAGCGACTCTCCTTCCGGGGGCGCTGCTGTCCAGCGCCGGGTAATATTGCGCGCCCACAGCTCGGGATAACGCTCCTTCGCCTCTGCCTGGGTCAGCCCTTCAAATACCCCCACATGACGTTCACGAAAGGCGGGCACTATCCGGGCAGGCAGCGCCAGCGTGCGCGAGACAAGTTCAGCACTCTGCCTTGCCCGCAGCAGAGGCGAGGTCAGCAACCGCTGAAACGGCGCCTCCGTCGCCGCGATCAGCTGCACCAATCTGGCAACTTGCGCAACTCCCGTGTCGTTCAGCCCGACATCCAGCGCCCCCAGATAACGCCCCTCGGCATTGGCCTGGGTCTCACCATGGCGGATCACCACCAGTTCCATCATTTGTCCTTGTCTGTCAACGTCATCGCATCAGCACCTTTCTCATCAGGGCTTGGGCGCAAACTGCTCGAACACCTGCTGGCCGGTCAGGGTGGGCGTCTCGTTCTTCAACTCGTAGAAGTCTGGCTTCTCATCGATGAAGATCTGGCTCGCCAGCTGAAAATCGTCCCGCTGGAAGAGGCCGGCCGGCACTATGTATTCATCCGTCGGCAGCAGGTGATAGAAGAGGTGGGTGCCGCAGGTGGGGCAAAAGCCGCGCTCCGCCCATTCCGAGGAGCGATAGGCCACAGGCGCCATCCCGCTGAAACGCACGTCCTTGCCGCAGTGCACCGCAAACAGGGGACCGCCGGACCAGCGCCGGCAGGTGGTGCAGTGGCAGAGGTTGACCTCCTGATGATCCCCGCTCGACACCAGGATCCCGCCGCACAAACAATGTCCTTGCATAACGCCTCCCTGACAAAATGGATCCAAGCCGTTCTTCGGCCATATTTCGCATCAGATGAGTACCACGCCTGTCGCGCCCTCGCCATTAACTGCCTCACAAAACACGGCACTGATCCAGCCTGTGCACTGCATCTGGGGTGGTGCTGCCTCTCCCCAAAGAGGGACGCGTTCACCACAGCCTGCTCGTTACCCATCATCTCGCAAGCATTTTTTGAAACGCATCTCTCCCTCCTTCTGAATGCCATCCTCCATCCAGCCAAGGTGGCGATAAAAACCGTTGGCCCTGACCCGGAGATCCGCATCGGTCAGCAGCCACACCTCGGTGCACCCTTCGGCACTGAGCCAGCATTCGGCAGCCTGCATCAAGCGGCGCCCCAGCCCCCTGCCCTCATGACTCTGGCGCACAAACAGGGCAAATATGGTGGCGTCACCGGCCTCTGCCATCGCAAACGCCACCACCTGGTCCCCATCACAGGCCACCCAGCCTCGCCCGCTTCCGGTGAGCATGCCGGGCAAGGTGGCGGGGGTGATCCCCACTGCGGCCAGCTCCAGGAGGGACATCTGGTTCTCTCGCACACTGGTACGCACCTCGAACATCGCCGGGACATCCGCCGGGGTAGCAATACGTATCGTCATAACACCTGCTTGTCTGTGCCGAGCCGGACCCCGTTTGGCCTGCCCAGCATGAATGAATGTTTGCGTCAGCGTCTGGCCGTTTCCTGCAGGGCGATCCGGTTGCCCTCGGGATCCTGAAATTCAGCCACCCTGATGATGTCGCCAACCCGGGTAACGGGATACAGACTGTTGGCACCGGCCAACAAGGCGCTGGCCATCACCTGCTCGATATCGGTCACCACCAGATAAATCCGCGTGCCATCCAGACTCGGAACATATGTCTCTCCCCTGGCCAGGGCACCGGAACACCCCTCGCTCCCTTCCGAGAGCGGGAACAACGCCATCTCGTTGCCATCTATCTCCGCTCGCTCGAACGTGATGCCAAATACGCGGGAGTAAAACCCGATGGCTCGCGTCATATCCGTTACCGGAATTTCAAAATGCATGGCGATATTCATTGTGTGGCCCCTCCTTGTTTATCCCGATTCTGCCCGCGCATCATCAAGGCCCATGTCCGATATAGCCACCTGTTTCTCAATCCACAGAGTGAGAGGCTGGCACACGACAAGATCACGCCATTATGCCGCGCCATATAGTGCAATGGATATTGTTCCAGGCACATTCTGCCAAACGAAACAGCCATGAAAATAGGCTTGATGACGGTGGAGATAAATTTCCCTGCCCCAGGTTATCGAGTGTTGGCGCGCGATAACAAGAGGCCTGCATGATGGCTGCCAGTCATCGCATCACGCTGAATGAGCAGCCATTCGTCAATATTTATGGCATCCAACCCACATCGCCAGACCAGCAAACGGCCTTTCGCCCACATATATCGCCAACAGGGAGCACCATAAGATGCCGGATATGAACAGAGGATAAATAAACCGTCTTCTTCAGGGCGAAGTCATCTCTTGATAAGCGGGAGGTGCAAGCATGGCAATTCATCTTCTGCCTAGCTGAATAAATGGCCTCTATAAGATGCAAGGGGGAGGCAATAAGCCTCCCCCTTTCCTTTTCGTTCAGCCAGATATATGAAGGATCCGTGGTACAAATCTCGTTAGCCCAGGTGATGGAGCCAAGCCCTCCTTACCTGGTCGGCACCAGCGCCCAGGGATCGCCCTTGCCGGGTTCATTGCCCTGAGTCCACCACTTTGCCTGATAAATGGCACCCTTGTAGCTGACCTTGGCCCCCGCCGTATAGACGGCGGTCGCGCTCCAGGCCGGCGCGTCCCCGATCGGCGGATCGACCGGATCCACGGGGGCCGGATCCAGCTTGGCCACCACCCGCACCTTGGGCCAGTTGGCATGGGAGCCGTAGAAGTTGGTCACACACTTCTCGTAATCCCCCGGCACCAGGGCCGAATAGGCGGTCTGAAACCCCACCAGCTCACATTCGAAGGAGTAACCGCCGGGTCTGTCCGGGTAGTACTTCCAGTTGCCATCCCAGTTGGTATAAAGCACATCGGTGGCGCCATTCAGATTCAGGCTGCCATAAGGGGTCTGCTGCCAGCAGGTGTTCTTCTCGTCGGCCTTGACGGGGATCTGGTAATGCTCGGCCAGCCCCTCCCAATAACGGATCCGGTTGACCGGCTGGCCCTTGTCCTTGTTCTGTTCACCACACTCTATGCCACCGTTGATGACGTTGATGGTGGTGCCAAAGCCGTAGCCGATGCCCGCCGCTATTTCGCGCTGGGAAGGCACCCAGGTGCGATCGATCACGTGCAGCATGGCAGGCTTGGGGGCCTGGGGGGTGAGGAAGAACCAGATGGCGGACGCCAGATTCAGCCAGGAGTCGGCGACCCGCCCCGGATCGCTCAGCAGCACCGAGGCATCACCCGCAAACATGGCCTCGGAGAAGGCGCCGTAGTTGAAGTGATAAGAGAGCTGCTTTGCGCCGCGTCCGAAATAGCCCTGCCCCGTGCTGCAGGGCCACTTCTTGTTCTGCCAGTCATTCTGGCCGCAACCCGTGGTGTAACCCGCCTGCCCCTCTGACCACCCCATTTCGCGCACATGCACCAGCGCCTGTTGCCACTCCTCCAGCGCCAGCGGATTGTCGGATATATTGTTCTTGCTGATATGCCCGCCCGTCTCCTGGGCAAAATGGGCGAAGGCCGTCACTATGGATTTTTTGCAGATGGCATCCGAATCCCGGCCATCGGTATATTCACCACAAAAAGCCGGGAATTTACCTATGGCCCGCAAGAAGCGTTCATAGGTATATTCAGGTGCCGCCATCTGGGTTAAATATTCCCAGTCCGATTCCGTGAATACCCGCTCGACCCGTTTGACGTTATCCGGGTTGCTGGCCGCTCTTGGTATGATGGCATCGACAATATTATTGGGCCGTGTCGCCAATGCTTTTGACCAGACCCCGTACATGGGATTGGCTGTCTTTGATTTTTCAACTGCCGCCAGATCCGGTGCGGCAATCACATATCCACCGGTATTTTGTGGATCGGGCTGAATATTCATGGCGGCATAGCTTGGAAATGCGCAGGCAGCAGCAACCAGCCAGGCGCATTGCGTGGGTTTGAACATGGGGCACAGTCCTTGTCTCGGAAAAGTTCATCCCGAGAATAGGCCTTTTTATAACTAAATTCTCATCAAAAATTAAGAAATAAAACGGATCTGTGAGCCATTTCACTCTCTGGGCGCAACGCCATAAAATGCGTAAAAAACAGATATTCTGAATTGCGCAGTGTGCGCCGTGATATGCCTTGTAAAAGCTGATGAAAAATATTAGCAACCCGCATCTTGCCGTGGCCCATCCCATGATGGGCCACATCACACATCGATGGGGTCAATCACCCGGCAGGATAGGAACTGCCCGGCTGGCCGCCGGGCATTCCAGAGGGATCTCACTCATGCCTGCGCAGAGCGCACGGCACGGATCAAGATATTGCGGGGGGTCATGGGTTTGTCGCAAAACTCGCCCACTTCCACCCGGTAGCCCTGCTCTTGCAGGAAGAGCGCCCGATCGAGCGCCAACCAGATCTCGAGCGGTCGGCGGAACAGATGACGCACCAGCTCCATGCGGGCGACATCGCCATAACGGGCCTCCCCCATGGCCAGAAAAGCGGCAAGATCCATCCCCGTCGGCAGGGCTATCCCCTTGCGCTCGGCCGCCCATTCACAAAACGCCTCGAAGCTGCCGGTGAGCAGGCTTTTTTGCATATTGGGCACCGGCAGGTATTCGTTCACTCCGCGCACCTGGCGCTGCAGGCAGTCAAACCCGAGCCGCCACACCACCTCCAGCTCGCGCAGGCGCGAGATGCGGGCCCCGGCGGTCACCGTCTCCTGCAGCGGCAGCCTCAGATCCGCCTTGGCCAGCTGCAGCTCGCTGGCCCGGGCGGCGGTGGACAAGGGGACATAGTGAGTGCCGCGGATCAGGTGATAGCAGCAAGGGGATATGGTCACCCCCTGGGCGCCGCGCTCGGCCACCAGCGCCAGCAGATGGGTGTGCAGCTCGCCGCAGGCGTGCAGCGCCATGGCATGGTGTTCGGTAGCGAGCAGCTGGCCGGCATCGGCCGCAAAGGCATCCGCCTGCACAAACTGCATGCGGGCCCCGTCACGGGCCGCCAGCCGACGCCCCTCCTCACAGAGCGGGCCTTGCAGCTCCAGGCTCAGGATCTCTGCCCGGCGATGCAGGGAGACCAGCCGCCCCAGGTGTCCCTTGCCCGCGCACCACTCCAGATAAGGGCCTTGATGGGGTGGCAGGCAGCCGGTAAAGGCCTCTATCTGCGCCTGCTTGCGACCCGGCATGTGCATCGCCATCTCCTTGGCGCACTGGATGGGCTCGGGGCTGAATAGCGCGAGCTCACTCAGGGCATGCAGCGTCTTCCCCGCCGGGATCCAGGGGGCGAGCAGGTCGCACAACGCCCCCATGTCGCCATCGAGTCGATTGATCTGTTCAAGGGGCATGGCGTTGAGCTGTGCGGCCAGCGCGGGGGCCTCGTCGGCGAAGGCCAGGTTCAGGTGATGATAGGGTTGGTATTGCCACCAGCGCCGGGTCTCGGTCAGCAATCTATCCAGTTGTTGAAAACGTTGAGCCAGCACGCTTGCCCCTGCCTTGCAGTCAAAAAAGAGGCTTATTCTAGCGATCCCTCCCCAAAAAGCACTCGCCAATGCGGGGCATTTGCCACGAAGCTGGGCTTGGGCCTGACCGGCGGCTTGACCCCGACAAGCCGCCGTGAGCGCAAGTGTCAAGCTGGCAAACGACCCGGAGCCCGGGCGTTGGCCTGACAAAGATAGGGGTTTTATGCTATATTCCGCCCCCTCTTTACCCTGGTTCGCTCAAGGCGGGCCATTTTACCAACATGAATGGAACCAAAACATGACCATCAATGCCATCCTGCAAGCGCGCGCGGGCGCCAAGTGTGAACTGTGCGGCGCCGAACAGGCACTGACTGCCTTCGCTGTGCCCCACTCACCGGCCAGCGATGATGATCACAGCCTTGCCCTGTGTGACACCTGCCGTGGCCAGCTGGAGCAGCCGGACACCACAGTGGTCAATCACTGGCGTTGCCTGGGCGACAGCATGTGGAGCCAGGTTCCCGCCGTGCAGGTCATGGCGTGGCGTCAGCTGAAAGCCCTGTCCGGCCAGGGCGAAGTGTGGGCTCAGGACATGCTGGACATGATGTACATGGAAGACGAGACCAAGGCCTGGGCCGAAGCCGGCCAGGCTGGCGACGACGACGACAGCGTACCTACTATGGATTCCAACGGCGCCGTGCTGGTCGAAGGCGACTCGGTCACCTTGATCAAGGACCTGGACGTCAAGGGCGGCGGCTTCACCGCCAAGCGAGGCACCCTGGTCAAGGGCATCCGCCTGACCAACAACCCGCTGCACATCGAAGGCAAGGTCAACGGCGTGCAGATAGTGCTGGTCGCCGCCTACCTGAAAAAAGCCTGATAGAGTCCGGTTTGCAAGTGATACCAAGAGCGTCCCAAGGGGCGCTTTTTGGTGGCCGCGATATGCCGCACAAGCTCGCCCAACCTTGTTTGATGCCTACTGCAACCGAGCTCACTCGTAGCTAGCCCCCCTGTTTTTCCTCGGCACCCCGGTTGAAATGTGCTGTTTTCTTCGACAGAGGCTTGGCTCAGACGGCAACCTTGTGGCACTCTGGGACGTCGATGGACAGACTCACGGACACTCGAGGTGTCCCCACTGCAAAAGGAGCAACACAGATGGCCAAAGCCAGCAAGAAAGATATCAAGAAGAAGATCGCCGCACGCCTTGAGAAAATTGCCAAGCACGAAGGCAAGATCAAGAAGCTGAAAAAAGCCCTGAAATAAGGGCCGGCATGATAAAAAAACCGCCATCAGGCGGTTTTTTTATCACTCCATTAGTCGCAAGCCACCCCCAATGGCCATGACTGCCAACGTCTGGCCAGCACCAGCACCTCTTGCTCCAGCCACAACCCGTGTGCGATCAGATGCGTGAGTGCCTCTGCCAGCAGATCCCCTGGCCTGCCTGCCGTGGGAGCGGCGCCCCAGGGGATCTTGCCTCTGCTGGCCTGTTGCCCCTCAAGCTGACGGGTCAGAGGACGGGCATAGTGATGGATATACGCCATCAGCGTCTCGGGCAACCAGAGTGCCAGGGGCCGATGAATGGCCCCGGCCAGCTCGGTGGCAATGTCCAATCCCCGCTGATCCAGATCGCCAAAATGAGCCCAGGGCACAGCCGCCGGCAACAGCGGGATCACTTGCCGTGCCAGCCTGGTATTGCGGCCGGGTACATAGAGCAGCAGGTCCCCCGCTTGCAATGGGTAATCTACGAAGGCGCCCTTGTTCTCCACCGTGACTATCTGCCGCCCTTGCCACTCGATGCCCTGCAACCTGGCCAGGCTGCGCTCCGGCAAGGCCAGCTCTCCCAAGAGTGCCATCGGCGCCCTCATCTCGTGGCGCTGGCCATCCTGATCGATGAGTGACAACGGGCTCAGGGTACGCAGTCGGATCACCTCATCCTGCGTCAATGCTATGTCCATGGCAGCTTGATCCGGGTCTGTGTCACTGCGTGGATGCTTGCTGTCCCCATGCCAGAGGGCATGAAAACTGGCCTGATTGAGGCGCGAAGGCAAACTCACCCCAAGAGCCTGCACACTGCCGCGCATATCCGGCATCTGAGGTGTTGTGTGTGCCAGCTGCTTGGCAAGATAGTCGTGCCCAGCGGGGGTCAAGGTATGGCGAGCGCTGCGCCCCACCGGCTTGACGCCGCTCACCGCCTGCAACAGGGCAAGCAGCTCGCGGCCATGCTTGCTATCGAGTGAATACCCCTTCTCATCGGTGCCCTCCAGCAAACGGGCACAGAGATCCTGTACCCTGCGCTCATCAAACAGTGACATCTTCGCCTCCCTATTACGGTGCCATATGACCAAGTAGAGAGGATTTTGCTGCCCGTTACCGTGACCCGCCTCGCGCCAGAGGAAACGCACTCCCGCGGCACCCCGTGCAGCAAGGGGCCCTGCCCCGCAGGATCTGCCAGCGGCTTCACTGGTAAACCCGAGGCAAACACGGCAAGCTGGATGAGTCTGTGCCAGCCAGCACGCACCCAGTGGGTGCAAGCCTGCTTGCTGACACCATCTCCCTGAGGGCGGCCCCATGACCCAGTCGACAGAGCAACAGCCGGTTTCCTCCTGGCATCTTTCCGATATCCGCGAGCTGGCCCGCTTGCTCACCCAGGTCCTGCCTGCTGCCGTGCAGATCACCGAGGCCGTCCATCAGGCGGTGTTGAGTGGCATGGGGATCAGGGGCAAGGCCCAAGGGCAAACCCGGGGGATCACGGGTCTGGTCTACCAGGGGGTGCACGGCGCCGCCCATACCCTGAGTGGTGGCATCCATGCCCTGCTCACCCGCTTGCCGCCGACACCTCCCTTGCACCAGATCCCCGAGACGCCCAGGCGCGCCGCCCTGCTCGCCACCCTCAATGGTGTGATGGGAGACAAGCTGGTCGAGAGCCACAATGCCCTCGCTACCCCCATGACACTGCGCCATGACGGCCAGCCGCTGGACTGGCACGCCATGCCGTCAAGTCTGCCCGCCGGGGGCCGGGTGCTGCTGATGGTGCATGGTCTGTGCATGAACGATCTGCAGTGGCAGACCCAAATCAGGGGGAAGGACAAAGAAAAAACGCTCAACCATGGAGAGATGCTGGCCGGCGAGCTGGGCTATGTGCCCGTCTATGTGCGCTACAACTCGGGCCTGCCCGTTGCACAAAACGGGCGGGAGCTGGCCCGTCAACTGGAACGACTGGCAGCCCACTGGCCCGGCGGCATCGACGAGATCAGCGTGCTGGCCTACAGCATGGGCGGCTTGGTGATCCGCAGCGCCTGTCATCATGCCAGCCAGAGTGAGATGGGCTGGCCCGGCGTCCTGAAAAATATGGTGTTTCTCGGCACGCCCCATCATGGCGCCCCCCTTGAACACGCCGGTCACTGGCTGGAGCAGCTGCTGCCTGCCACCGCCTATACCCAGCCCTTCGTCAGGCTGGCACAACTGCGCAGCGCCGGCATCAAGGATCTACGCCACGGCAAGGTGATGGACTCGCCGTCCCCGCAGGGCGAACCGCACACCGTCTTGCCCGATCCTCGCTCCCCCTTGCCCCTGCCCGCCGGGGTGACCTGCTTCACCATAGCGGCCACCACGGCGGCCAAGCGCGGTCTGCTGGCTGATCGATTGATTGGCGATGGACTTGTGCCCCTGCGCAGCGCCCTCGGCCAGCATGACGAGGCACACCACCAGCTGGCATTCCCCCCTTCCCACTGCTGGATTGCCTATCGCACCAGCCATATGGCCCTGCTCGGCAGCCCGCAGGTAAGTCGTCAGCTGCTGCACTGGCTTACCGCTCACAAGGAGCAGAACCCGTCTGGGGAGCATGGCCAGAGCGCATAGTGGGTGCAATATGCCGAGAAACGCGCTGAGTTCGCTCCTGCACAAAGGAAAAAACCGCCAGTTGGCGGTTTTTTCATTGCGTGTCGCTCACATCAGGCGGGCCCGGCCGAACACCCTGATTGAGCTACCGGGTGCGGCCGGGATCTCGGCGTGCAGGTGTGACGCCATCCCCATGTCCTCCCCCTGAAAGAGATCTATGATGCCGCCGTGGGGCCAATGGATATCGCGCAGGTAACCGGCAAAGGCGGCGGTGGCCGCGCCTGTGGCGGGATCCTCATAGACGCCGCCATAGGCGAAGGGGTTGCGGGTATGAAACAGCTGATCCCGGGCTGCATGGGCCAGCAGTATGGTGACCAGCCCTTCCCTTTGCATCAGGGTTCGCCCCTGCGCCAGTTCATAGTGCATGGCCGAGAGCGCAGCCCGACTGTTCAGGGCCAGCACCAGGTGATCGGCGCCGCCATGGATAAGGGCCGGCGGAATACGGGGATCCAGATCTGCTGACGTATAACCAAACAGCGTCAGCGCGGCACTCACCAACTCGGCCGGGGCCGGCTTGCTGCGGGTCGGCGGCGATTGCAGCGCCGCCTGCCACTGCCCCTCCTCATCCTGCCAGCCCGACACCTTGATCTCGGTCTGATTGAGGTGCAATGCATACTCCCCTTCTCCAAAGCGCCGCGCCAGCGCCACACCCAGGGCGATTGTGGCATGGCCGCAGAAGGGCACCTCGGCCTCGGGGGAGAAGTAACGCACCCGCCACTCCCCAGACTCGACAGCTTGCCGGGCGGTCGCAGCCCCCCGGGGTGAGCCTGGTGGCCCAAGTGGCGACAAGGGCGCGGCGAAGGCCGTTTCCGAAAATCCCACCTGAGCGGCGATGCGTTGCATCTCCTCTGCCGCGGGCAAGCGAGGCCCTAGCCAGACACCGGCAGGATTCCCTCCTTGCTGCCCGTCAGAAAACGCGGCAATCCGCACCAACTCAGGCTCCAACGGGGAGGCTAGCTCCTTCATGACCACTCCTTGCTTGCGTGCTGAAAACCACTCTGGCGCCTGTTATGGGGGCCCCAAGCGAGGGACACTGGCAAATGCAGGCCATGCCCCCATATAAGATAAGTAGACCCAGCTTACCCGTTAAATTAAATGCCGCACAGGTGCCGCTTGGGCGCCGCGGATACAGACGATGGCAACTAGCCTTGTGATGCGTGTCTGTATACGGTCCTGCAGTGGAGAACCCTATGTATTCGTACACCCTCACCTTCAAGGAGGAGGTCGACAAGCTGACCGCCCCCGAACAGGAGATCAGCCTGCAGAGCCCCGCCCAGGCAGGCGACTTTATTATCCTCTCCGACGGCAGCCGCCATCAGGTGATGTTTGTCACCCACCGCGCCTACTACAGCAGCCTCTATCTCGACAAGGGGGTCAGGGTACCGCAGGGCTAGCGAAAGCCATCAGCCCCTTGCAGATAACAAAAGCGCGGCCCTTGGCCGCGCTTTGAACGTTTCGGGCAGATTAAGGGATATCAGAGCACTTTGATCATAGGCTGGTGCACGATGGCAGCCTCGTTTTGATAGACAACCAGCTCACCGGTTGGTGCGCCCTGCTCACCCAGCACGGTCACGACGCACTCGTAGCGATAGGGGCCGCTCTTGAATTGATAGGTATGGTTGCCCCCCGTGCCCTCCACCCTGACGGCGCCATTGCTGAGCACCAAGTCCGGCTTGTCGCTGAGCGCCTTGCCCTTCGCCCAGGAGGCATAGCGATAGTGGCCATCACCCATGTCGTCGATGCGAATGGTAAATTTCTCGGTCTGCCACATCAGTACGGGGCTTTTATACCCCTGCACGCTGGGATGCAGGTCGCTTTTCTGTCTGGCGATAAGTGTGGCTTTAAGCTCCGCGGCCTGCGCCGTCTGATGATTGATAGCTATCACCTTGCCATCGAAATCCAGCCACACCTCACCACTGCCGAGCATGATGCCGCGCCAGCCCATGGTCTGCCAATCCTGCCCGACTCGGGAGCTGGCGATGCTATTTAAAATGGCGTCATCAAACACCTCGTCGAAACGGGCCACCATCTCGGACGAATTCTTGATGACCGGGATGGGATACTTCTGCTTGAAGGGGTACTTCATCTGACGGGCAAGGGCCTTGTGATCCCGCGCCTTGGCAGCATCGATCACCTTCTGTACCAGAGGGCGATACTCGGCGGCGAGCGGCGACTCATCGGCCCGGGCTGGCGCCATGGCCAGCAACCAGCCCAGCAGCGACATCAGCACAAGCACCGCCCATCTGCGCGCACTCTTTGGCGACCGAGCGACGTTCAAGGGAACCTGCCACTGCATCTTGCTCATGCCACCTCCTCAATCAGCTTGGCCATCATATATTCATCGACATATTCACCATCGACCCTCATCGTATTGCGTTTGACGCCTTCCACCTCGAATCCGCAGGCCCGATATAGCGCGAAAGCCCGAGCATTGTGACACATGACGCCCAACTCCATACGGGCAAAGCCGTGCGCCCTGGCCCAGGCCTCCAGCGCAGACATCATTTTTTTGCCAAAGCCCTGTCCAGCTGCTGAGTGTTGAATACCGATAACGCAATACAGTACATGTTTGTTGCGATTTGCCGGTTGACCGATGCCGACAATAAAACCTGCAATCTCGTCCTGCTCCGACAGTACCAGCATGACTTTATTGTTTGCATCGATAAACGAGGCCAATATTTGAGCTTGCTCGACCTCTGTCGTGGTGCGCTCACCCGGCTCATAGAGCATAAAAGTTGTTTCATTGTCGAGTCTGTTCATCAGGGCCAGTATGTTATCTGCATCCGATACCCGGACTTGTCTCACTTCCATATATTTTCCCCCTCCATGGGACTTTTTTTTCCCCGTTCAAATACGGCTACTGATTACGTCGGATCCGACAACCAATATTCATAAAAATCTGTTTCGGCATGCTTGGGGTTTGGCCCCAGGTATTGCCACCCGCAGCGCTGATAGAAACGCAGCGCCCGCTGATTGAGACGGCTGACCGACAACACCACCCGCCGGCAACCGGCCTGCCGCAGTGTGCGACCAATATACCGAAGCAGTAATTCGGCCAACCCTTGCCCCCGAACCTGTGGCGTCAAATAGATCAGGTATATATAGCCGGTATCCGGTTCCGCTGAGAAAGTGCAAAACTCCAGCTGCCCCACTATCTCGCCACCCTGCCATACATGCAGATAATGCCACTCCTTGCTGGTCAGCCTCGTCGCCATCCGTTCCCGATAGCCCGCCAGAAACTCGTCAAATCCCTCGTCGCGATGGAAGCTGCAAACATAGGCGTCCCGACGGGCTGCCACACAAAACCCATAGTCACGCTCCAGGTTTATTTTTTTGAATTCGAGGTACATGCGCCATCCTTGTCACCTTGCCGCAGCCAACCGACAGGTGTTCAAGCCGGGTCTATGTGTCAAAACAGGTTATTCAGCGCACTGGAATCCGCATATAAAACGCCTTTTGTCATGGCAACATTCGCTGCAGATCTTAATCCCCCACCTCGATATAAACGGATGGCTCAGCGCATTGGCATTGGCATTGGCATTGGCATTGGCATTGGCAAACAGGTTGCCGGCCATTTTCATCTGGTGTCAGCAAGCTGCAAACCAGCACTCAACCGACAGACAATAGGTGGTGAACATCCGCCCGGAGAGCCGCCTCTTCTCTACCCGACACGCCTTGCTGGCCAGCGCCACATAGGCGGGACGACTGTCCAGCAGATGAAAGCGGACTTCGGTATGCCCCATCTCCCGCGCCCAGCACATCATCTCCCTGAATATGGCTATGCCGGCTCCCCAGTGGGCCTGATCGATGACAATGGCCAGCTCGACGCCATCCTCATCCGGCTGTATTCCGCACCACCCTGCCAGCTGCCCATGGATCAACACGGCTCGAACACGACACCTTGGCTGCTGGTTGATCCGCATTTTGTCATCCATCCAGCACCCGACCCTGGGCAGATCAAAGCGGGGATGATCAATCAGGTGTTTTCTGATCGTCGCGTCGTTGAGCAGCGGCAGAAAGTCCTGCGCCGTCACATCGTCAAAATGCTTGAATTGCACTGTCATATATCAGTCCCAGCCTTGATTGCGTGAATGAAACAAGACCCAACGGCAGAGATTTTCAACATCACATAGGCCATGACCACCCACATCACTGCCCTCGCTGTTTTTTCACCTTCTTCAACGCCATCTTGCGCTTTAGCGGCGAGAGATAATCGATAAACACCTTGCCCTGCAGGTGATCGATCTCATGCTGCATCACGATGGCCAGAAAATCGCTGCTCTTTACAGTGATCGGCACGCCATGGCGATCCAGTGCCGACACCACTACCGAGCCGTAACGCTCAACATCGGCATAATAATCCGGCACGGACAGACACCCCTCTTGCCCAAGCGCAAGGTCAGTACCGCTTATCACTTGTGGATTGATCAACACCAGCGGCTGATCCCGTTTTTCCGACAGGTCGATGATGACGATGGCCTCCTTGCGCCCCACTTGCGTAGCTGCCAGACCAATACCATTGTCGGTGGCATAGAGGGTTTCCAGCATGTCATCAATCAGGCCTTGCACGGCCACAACATCCTCAACCTGCTCGGCGTTGATGCTCAATCGGGGGTCGGGAACCGTTAAAATCTCCAGCCTTGCCATCACTACTCTCCAAATCGTCAGGCCACCCTACCGCCATGGCGGTAATGTCGCCGTCACCGGGCTTGGCCCCAACATTGATTTTCATTTGGATATCTTACCGACCAGCGGGGAGATGAAAAGGCTATTGGGCAGAAATAGGAGGAACCTGTGCAATGCAACATCCCTAACGGGTGTCGTGAAGATGCAAGCTGGCGGATCATCGACACCAAGGAATAGCGGGAAAGCGTCTGGGCTGGGCACTTGGCATATGGGGGGAAATTGGGCCAGCAGCAGGCCCAATTCGCTTATGGATGGCTCACCTCCTCCATAAAAATCAGCCGCAGCGGCGCTGCCAACAATGTATCGGCCTGATTGGCGAAGGCCTGAAAATAGTCGGTCGCACAATGGGCATCCAGCGCAGCCTGACTGACAAAGGCTTCGCGCATATAGAAGGTGCCCGGTTCGTCACGCAGTTCAAACAGCACGTAATCCAGATTGCCCGGCTCATCCCGCGTGGGCTCGACCAGCTTGAGCAACTCACAGCGCAGCGGATCTCTCATGCCGGCACGGGCTTTCAGTACGGCGATGGACACCCGTTTCTCTTCACTCATCTTTATCTGCTCCATTTTCAGGGGTATGCAAAGGGGCTCCGGTCTGGGAGCCACCTTTGAGCGAAGGAGCAGTGTAAAAGGGAGTACCCGGCGGGATATAGCCGGGCAGAATGGACACTCTGTTCGTGCCATTGAACGAGTCGGCGACTAGAGCGCCTCTATCTTCACCTTGATAAGGCCGGATCTTGTGCTGCCGATGCTGCTAAAGGCAGATTTGGAGAGATCGATAATACGCCCGTTTTTAAAGGCGCCGCGGTCATTGACCCTGACCACCACGCTCTTGCCGTTGGCGAGGTTGGTGACCCGCACCATGGCGCCAAAGGGCAATTCCATATGGGCGGCGCTATTGAGGTTGTTGCGATAGCGCTCGCCGCTGGCGGTCTTTTTGCCGTGATAACGGTCGGCGTAATAGGAGGCGAGCCCGGTGTCGGTATAACCGCGCCAGCTGCCGCCGTGGCTGTCGTCATATCGGCTGCTGCAAGCTGCCAGCAGCAGACAAAGCGATAACAGCAGCCCTTTTTGTACGTCTTGCATCTTTCCCTTCATGTCAGCCATGGGCTTTGTCCTTGCTCCCCTTGCCGGGATAAGCGGTTCTGTCGTGCCGTCAAAATGACCACCCAGGGATGACCAATCGCGCGTTCCATGCCGCATCACGTCTTTCAAGCAACGAGACAGGAGCGCACATTTTCCCATATTTTCCATATAAAACGGGAGGCCTCAGCCTCCCGTTTGTGTGTTCACCCGTCAACCTGTGTCAGGCGATCAGTTTGTCATCGGCGAAGCCGAAACCACGCAGACCCACCACATGCACGTGTTCGTGCTTGCCCTGCACCTTGCGGATGAGCTTGTAGGTGGTGCCCTTCTCGGGACTGATGTTCTCGGGCGCCGCGATAAGCAGCTGCATATCCTGCCGCTCGCACAGCTCGAACAGGGTGGCGATGGATTTGCCATCCAGACGGGCCGCTTCGTCGAGGAACAGCAGGCGGCAGGGGGCTATGTCCTTGCCGCGCAGACGGCGGGACTCCTCCTCCCAGCTGATCAGCACCATCAGCAAGATGGCCTGACCGGTCCCGATCGCCTCGCCGGTGGAGAGTGCACCGCTCTCGGCCCGCAGCCAGCCATCGGCGCCACGCTGCACCTCGATCTCCAGCTCCAGGTAGTTGCGATAGTCGAGCAAGACATCGCCCATCACCTGATAGCTGCGATCCCCCTGCTCGGTCTGCGGGTTGAGACGCTGGAACAGCTTGGCCATGGCCTCGGAGAAGCTGAGCTCCTTGTCGGCGAACAGATCGTTGTGCATGGCACTCTGATCCGCCAGCGCGGTCAAGAGGCGAGTGTGAGCCTCGCGGATATTGACGTTGAGGCGCACCCCGCGCACCAGACCGAAGGCGATGTTCTGCAAGCCCTGGTTGAGCACCCGGATGCGGTTCTGCTCGCGACGTATGATGTTGGTGATCTTGGCCGCCACCTCGTGGGAGGAGAGCGACAGGTGATTTTCACGCTGCTTGAGCTCGTCGGCCAGGCGCGCCAGCTCGATCTCCATCTCCTCGATCGCCTCCACAGGATCATCGGAGCGGATGATGTCGTTGCGGATGCGATCTTTGAGGTAACGGTAGACCTGCACGTAGAAGGCGACCTTCTGCTCGGTGCTGCGGTTGCCTTCCGACAGACGCAGTGCATCGCGCAGGGCCTCGTCGTGGGCCACGGCAACCCGCAAGGCGCCGAGCGCCTTGTCCGACATGGATCTCAGCTCGTCGCTGTCCAAGTACGCCAGCTCGCGCTTGTTGAGGCGCTTCTCGACGTCTGTGTCCCGCGCGAGGCGCACCACCCGCGACCAGCTCGCCTTGTGGCCCACCAGGGATTTACGGGCGCTGTAGTAATCCTTGCCTTCCAGCTTGAGGCGCCCGCCCAAGGATTCAATCTCGCGCTTGGTCACCTGCAACTGGGCCTCGGCGCTGGTGCGACGGGAACGGGTGCGGATGAGCAGCTCTTCGATCTCTTTCTTGTGAGCGCGGGACTTCTCTTCCATGTCGTCCGACAGGGTCAGCCCCATGGCCGCCAGCTCCTGCTCGAACTCGGTCAGGGTCTGGCGCTTGGCCGAGGCGCTGGAATCGAGCGCGGTGCGCAGTTGCAACGCCTCTGTGTGGCGCTGGGCAATCTGCTTGTGCTGCTCCCCTGCGGTGCGGGCCGCCAGCTCGGCTGTTTTAAGCTTCTCTTTGAGCCGCTCGCTCATCTCGGAGGCTTTGCCGAGCAGGTCTTGTGCGTCCTGATAGGCGAAGTGCGGCAGACGGGCCACCAGCTGATCGAGGGCATAGCAGCGGCGCTTCTGCTCGGCCAGCAATTCGCTCGTCTCGTCGAACGCGGCCTGCAGGGCGGCGAGATCCTGCGGATCCTGACGCAGCACCTGCACCAGGGTCTCTAGCTTTTCCAGCGCCTTGCCGTGCTGGGCGATAAAGGCTTCGGCTGTTTTAAGTGCCTCGACGTCGGCGTGGGCCGCCTCGAGACGGGCGGCCAAGTCGGCCTCCGCAAACAGATGGGCAAAGGGCAGCATCCCCTGCACCAGCTGGATATATCGGGTCAGCTGGGCAGCAATGGCCTTGGATTCCCCAAGCTGCTTGTCGCACTCGGCTATGGCACCCTGCAAGGTGCGCAGTTCGGTCTGTTTGGCCTGCACCTCGGCTTCGGGGTCGGGGCGGAAGGCGATGTCCAGATGCTGGCCGATAAAGTCGCGAAAATGTCCGTAGAGACGGTGGAACTTCTGCTGCTCGAAGGCGGCCTTGGCGTAGCCCTCGATCAGATTTTCCCGCTCGAGATCGAGCTGCTCGATCCGTTTTTCCCGGGCGGCGCGACCAAACAGCGGCAGCTCGGGGTAGCGGGAGAAGCGCACCTGACGCTTGCTGGTGCGCACCAGCACGGCGTCCCCCAGCTCGTCCGCTTCCACCAGATCCTCGTCAAAGGAGTCGGGGTTGCCCTGAATGAGGTAGATATCTTCCGGGCAATCTTCCAGTTTTTTCAGCCGCTCTATGGCGCCCTCAAGGTCGAGCACCACCAGGGCACTGCGAGCCGGACCGTACAGCGCGGAGTAGTAAGGGGCATCATCGATGGAGATGTCGTCATAGACATCGGAGAGCAGCACGCCCCCCACCTGCTCGGCTATGCGGGCCAGACGCGGATCCGCCTCGCCGGCGCCCAGTTGCAGGTTGCGAATTTGCAGCTCCAGCGCCTGCTTCTGCGCCGCGATGCGATTGCTCTCCTGCTCAAACTCGCGCTCCTTGTCGAGCACGGTTTGCATGCCGGCCGAAAGCGCCTCGGCGGTGGCGAGCGGCAGCCCGCTCTGCTCGCGCAGCTGCTCGAGCTTTTCAAAGGATTTGAGCCAGCGCGGGGCCAGCTTGGTGAGTTCGCCGATATCACGGCCCAGCTGTGCACCCTGATGCTCCAGGCTGGCGCGACGTTGATTCAGATCGCTCTGCTGATCGGCCAGCTCTTCCTGACGGGTACGCTGGGCCTCAAGAAACAGCTCCAGCTCGTCTTGGCTCGCGATCTGCTGGCCACAGGCTTGGTGCAGCTCGTCACGTAACTTGAACAAGGCCTTCTGGCTCTCGCTCTCTTTTTCCAGGCGAGTCAGGGCTGCGCGCAGCCCCTGCCCCTGCGCAATGCGGGCCTTGTCTTCGATATGGCGTTTGAGCAGTGCCTGCGCCGTGGGCCAGGCTGCCTCGCGGGCGGTTTCGGGGGCGATAGTCAACAGCAGCGTCAGCGCGGCCTGATGTTCGGCTACCGCCGCCTTGGCCAGTGCCAGCTGCTGCTCGGCCCCCAGCATACGGCTGGTGAGGCTCTGCTCGGCGGCACGGAACTGATGCAGGGTGTCACTCGCCTGTTCAGCGGTCAGCCCCGGCAGTTCGCACTGCGCGCGGGCATTTTCCAGCGCCTGCACCGCCTGACGGTACTGGATGGCGCGGGTCTGCTGAATGTCCAGCGCCTGCTGGTAGTCGGCCAGTTGGGTCTTGAGGCTGTCGACCTCTGCCTGGGCCAGCTCCTTGCGCTCTTCCACTTCCAGCAGCTGGCCGTGGATCTCCTCCACGATCGCCTGCTGTTGCTCCAGCTTGTCGACCAGCTCCGCCAGATCGGCGCGATACATCTCTATCTTCTTTTGCAGAGCAACGGCGGCCATCACCTTGGCCAGGTGCTCGGCGGCGGACTCCAGCTCATCGGTCAGCAATTTTTCGCGGTTGGTGAGCTGCTCCACCTCGTCGGCCAGATAGATGGCGCGCTGGCGCTCTTCGGCCAGAATGCGGCGCTTGTCCGCCAGCTCCTGACGGGCCTTGAGGGCCAGCTCGGAGAGACGGTTCTTCTCGGCGGCGTTGCGCACATAGTCGGCCGCCACATAGTGGGTGGTCTCGGTGATCAGGTTCTTGAACAGATCCCGCTGACCTTGCGTCTCCTTGATCGCTTCCAGGGTACGGCGGTTCTCGTAGATGGCCGCCTCCATGTCCTGGAATGCTTTGCGCACGCCCGAGTTCTCCGGCAGCAGATATTCACGCAGGGAGCGGCTGATCGAAGAAGAGATGCCGCCGTAGAGGGAGGCTTCGATCAGGCGATAGAACTTGCCGCGATCTTTTTGATCACGCAGCTTTTTCGGGGTGATGCCGAACTCGAACATGAAGTTGTGATAGTCGGTCACCGTATTGAACTTGGCGACCTTCAGCGCCCCCAGCTCGGCGGCGGCCCCTTTCAGATCGGCAAAGGCACGAATGCGGCCCTTGCCGCCCTCGAGTTTCTCCAGCAGCAGATCCGTGGGCGACAGGTTTTCTGGCACATCCACCAGCGCGAACGGGGTGATGTTGACCTTGTTGTCACGGTTCTGGATCTGCTCCAGGTGCACACCGACCCAGATCCGCTGCTCGCGGCTGTTCATCACCTCCAGCACTGAGTAACAGGAACCCCGTTGCAGCTTGCCGTAGAGCCCCTTGTCACGCGACGCACTGGAGGAACCCGCTTCCGTGGTGTTGCGAAAATGCAGCAGAGACTGGTCAGGAATAAGCGCCGCGATGAAGGCCGCCATTGTGGTGGACTTGCCCGCCCCGTTGCCGCCGGAGAGCGTCGTCACCAGCTGGTCGAGATCGAAGGTGCGGGCGAAGAAGCCGTTCCAGTTGACCATGGTCAGGGATTTGAATTTGCCTCTCACGCCGCACTCTCCATCAAAGTAAAGGGCTCCATCAGGGCCTTGGATTTAACGCTGCAGATCATCTTCAACCTCCAGTTCAAGCTGTTCTTCATCGAGATCCGCTTCAATGTCTTCAAACAGCGAGTCGCTGCTCGGCATCTCGTCGTCGTGGAAGATGGCCTCGCCCTCCTGGATCATCCGCAGTTGCACGGCGCGCGGATCTTCATCGGAGCGCACATCGGCGGCAAAGCGGAACACGGATTCGTTGACCCGGAATTTGTCGCTGTTGCCAAGGGCCGTGATCATGCCCAGACGCCGCAGCCGGCGCATGGAGGTGCGGATCTTCTCCAGCAGCTTCTTCTTGTCCAGATCGGTGCCGCCGGAGCGGCTGTTGACCATGCGCAGCAGCTGCTTCTCGTCGGCCAGGCTCAGCACCTCTTCTTGCAGTTCGCCCATGGCGAACACCCCTTCCGAGGCGAGCCTGTCCGGGCTCAAGTAGAGGTAACAGAGCACCTTGCCCACCAGCATGTCGAGCTCGGAGAGCACGGTGGTGCCGATGTCGGCGCTGGGGCGCGGACGCAGGTAGAAGAAGCCTTCCGGCGCCTTGATGAGTTCCACCTGATAGCGGCCGTAGAAGATCTCCAGCTCGTTGTGGTACTCCACCAGCGCCGAATGCTGTTCGAAATCGTCGGCACTGATGTGGCGGCCCGAGCGCAAGGCGGTGTCGATGCGCGGAAACAAGGGGTTGGCAATGGCCTCTGCGAGCCGCAGCGGCAAGGGGAACTCAGTATTGATCAATGACATAGGCCTGAACCTTGGATCCAGCTTGGTTAATGGGTTTCCATGCGGGTTGGTGGTGCAGCTCGCGCTCACCGCTGGCATGGCCCAGGCGCACGGCCTGGTCAATCAGAAGACGCGCCACATCGAAATGGGCGTGAGCCGGGTAATCCAGCAGGTATTCCCGCAGCACATCGGCCACATCCAGCTGATGGCCCTGCTCGGGGTAGCGGGCCAGGTAGCGCTCGATGCGCTCGGCCAGCTCCTGGTTGATGTCCACCATCTCCATGTACTCCATCTCGAGGGGCACCTCGCCGGTGACCTCTTCGTCGTGGATGGCGATGGTTTCATCCCGCAGCTCCAGCAGACGGGGCTCCTCGGCCACCCTCAGCAAGAAGTTGTGCTGCTCGAAATTGCGGATGGAGTCGCGCAGCCGCTGGCTGAAGGCGCGGTTCTTGTCCATGTCGATGGCGTTGCGGATAAATTTGTGGACGTGCCGATCGTAGCGGGACCAGAGCTCGATGCACTGCTGGCCCCAGCTGGTGATGACGTCAAGCCGCCCCTGCAGGGCGTGGGTCAGCTCCTCGACGTGGAACAGATCGTCGCGGCCCTGGGCCACTTCCTGAATGTTGAGCAGCCCCGCCTGCAGGCGGTGGCCGGCGGCGTCCAGGGTATCTTGCAGCTCGCGCAGGGTCTGGCCTGTCTCGTGCAGCAGTTTTTCGCAGCTGTGGATGGCATCGACCCAGTTCTGGGTCAGCAGGGCCGCTATCTCGCTCTTGACCTGATTCTGCTGCTCGTCCATGGCGCGCTGGGTCAGATCGATGCGCCCCAGCGTCTCTTCCAGTGAGAAGGTGAGCCGTGGCAGCACCTCGGCATCCCACTGCTCGCGGGTGTTGGTCTCAAGCGCCGCCTTGCGGGCGGTATCGAGCTCGGCCGCCAGGTGTTCGAGCAGGATGGAGAGCTTGATGGAGTCGACCTGGCGCTGATCCATAAAGAAATCGACGATCCCCATCCCCAGCCGCGACAGGCGATAGAGGCTCTCTCCCGCCACCATGTCGGTGTTGAAGCGCGACAGCAGCTGCTGGCGAATGAGATCGTTGATGGCGTTGTTGGCGCGACCTGTGAGGGTCTCGTCCATCTGGCCAAAGGCGTTGCTGACATAGCCGAAGGCATCGTGCAGCGCAGCTTCCGACAGGTCCGACTCATCTTCGGACAGGGTCTTGATTGCAATCAGAAAGGCCAGCCGGTCGGTCGGCAGGCTCAGCGCCAACCCCTCCTGCCTGACCCATCCCACCATCTCGGGCAGGGTACGGGATGTACTCATCATGACGTTGTCATCTCGTTGTTGTAATTGAGCGCGAAAGCTCGCGCACGGCTACATCCGGTAGCATCAGAAAAATCACGTTATCCCGGGCATCAGCGGGCGGATTGCGCCGCCATCAGCTGGCCGGCTTTTGTGCCATCACATGGATGCATTGACCCAGGGACGGCAAAGAGCACCGAAGGGATCATCCCCCAGTCGACCCACTCTCCGACCCATCAGCTGACTGGCTTTTGCGCCATCACATGGATATAGCGACCCAGGGAGATAAACGGCTCCTGGCGGCAATATTGCTGCTCCATGGCCAGCAGATCATCGAACTTCTCGACCTGATCCTGCTTGTGGCGCATGTAGTCGTGGATGACGCGCACCCCCGTCTTGCCGATGATCTTGAGCCCCCCTCGCCCAATCCAGTCGTACACCTGCTCCGGCAACTGCGGATTGGTGGGGGTCAGGGCGGTCTGGCGCTTCTTGCGCAGGCCGAGGCGCACATAGTCAAAATTGCCCACCACCAGGCTCTGAAACAGCAGGCCATGACGGTTGTAAAAAAGCAGCGACAGTATGCCCCCTGCCTTGACGAAAGGGAACAGACCGAGCAAGGTCTGGCGCGGCTCGGCGAGCCATTCCAACACGGCGTGGCAGAGCACCAGATCAAAGGTGCCGGTCACCTGGCTCTTGAGATCCTGAATGGGGCACTGGATGAGACGAATTCTGTCTTCCAGCCCCTTTTCGGCAATCTGGACCCGTGCAAGTTCAAGCATTTCGGCGGAGAGATCGCACAGCTCCACCTGATGACCCATGGCCGCCAGCTTCTGGGCAAAGTAGCCAAATCCGCCCCCCGCATCCAGAATGCGCAGGGGCCGGTTGCCAAGGCGCGCCAGGCAGGCTTCTATGTCGCTCCACACCACGGTGGTGCGAATGCGCCCCTTGGTGGAGTCATAAATGTTGCGGGCGAACTTGTCGGCGCGCCCGTCAAAACTCTGATCTTGCTTCAAGACACACTCAACTTTTGGCCGCAGGGTTGGGCCTGACGAAAAAAGAGGGGTATTCTGTCACATCCCGAATTTGCTGAAAACTCAAGGACGACATCCCAGTGTTTGAGCTCAACCTGTTTGCCGCCAACTTGTTTGTTATCAAGAAATGGCTAGGCCAATTGCTGATGCCGCTGCCCTTCTCCCTCTCCCTGCTGCTGCTGGCGCTCTTGCTGCTCTGGTTCACCCGCTTTCAAAAAACCGGCAAGCTGCTGGCGACCCTCTCCTTGCTGGTCGTCGCCCTGATGGGAATGCGACCAATAAGCTACGAGCTGGCCCGCCCGCTGGAGCAGACCTTTCCGCCCTTCGAGATAAACCAGCACCCGGATATAGCGGCCATAGTAGTGCTGGGCAACGGTCATGTGAGCGATCCGGCCGTGCCCGAGCGAGCCTGGCAGAACAACATATCGCTCGCTAGAACGCTGGAGGGGGTGCGCCTCGCCCAGGCTTACCCGCAAGCTGAGCTCATCTTCTCCGGTTATGTGTCCGGGGATCCCCTCTCCAACGCCGAGGTCAATGCCCGCATGGCGGCGAGCCTCGGCATACCCCGCTCGCGGATGACGTTGTTTGAAAACAACAAAGACACCCACGACGAGGCCGTCAGCATCAGCCGTTATCTCAAGGGCAAGCGAGTGGCACTGGTCAGTTCGGCCACACACCTGCCGCGGGCCATGGCGCTCTATCAGGGACAGGGACTCGATGCGGTGCCGGCCCCCACCGACTACACAGCCAAGCAGAGCCAGGTGGCGCAACCCCTCTACAGCTACCTGCCGAAGGGGCGTTATCTGATGTATTCCGAGGCTGCCATTCACGAATGGATTGGGGTATGGTGGGCCCGTTTGCGAGGGCAGGTTAACGATTGAGCAATCGAGCCTTGCATTCCTGATTTGGATCAGGAAAGCGAAAAAAAATTACGTCATTTGCCGCCGGGTCAGCTATCTTGGGCTCGGTTCAATTCATATAATGTCGCGCAATCAAATGCCTAGGAGAGTTACAAGATGAGACAGCACCTGGTAATGGGTAACTGGAAACTGAACGGCACCAAAGCTTCTGTCGAAGCTCTGATCAAAGGACTGACCCCGGCTGCTGCCGCTCATCCTTCTGTGCAAGTCGCCGTCTGCCCGCCGGTTATCTTTTTGGGTCTGGTTGAGCAGCTGACCGCTGGCAGCAAGATCGCCTACGGCGCCCAGAATGCCGACCTTCACGAATCCGGCGCCTTCACCGGTGAAAACGCCCCCTCCATGCTCAAAGCCTTCGGTTGCACCTACTCCCTGGTCGGTCACAGCGAGCGTCGTACCCTGCACGCAGAGAGCGACGACGTGGTTGCCGCCAAGTACGAAGTCATCCAGAAAGCTGGCCTGGTGCCGGTACTGTGCATCGGTGAGACACTGGAACAGTTCGAAGCCGGCGTGACCAAGAACGTGGTTGAGACCCAGCTGAAAGCCGTCATCGACCGTTGTGGCATCGCCTCCTTCAGCAACGCCGTGGTTGCCTACGAGCCGGTATGGGCCATCGGCACCGGCAAGACTGCTACCCCGGAAATCGCCCAGTCCGTCCACGCTCACATCCGTCAGTACCTGGCCGGATTTGACGGCGCCGTGGCTGCCAAGGTACAGATCCTGTACGGCGGCTCCGTCACTGGCGCGACCGCAGCCGATCTGTTCGGTCAGCCGGACATCGACGGTGGCCTGGTGGGTGGCGCGTCCCTGAAAGTGGACGACTTCTCCCAGATCATCGCTGGCGCAGCCAAGTAAGCTGTTGCCCAGGAGGGGGCGCTTGCCCCCTCCTGCATATCGCTTTTCCTATGGCGGCCCCCGCATCCCATACGAAAGCCGATATAGTCAATGTGGCTTATCTCATTTTCAAAACTTCGTATTAGACAACTCAGATCCAGAGGCACTCATGACCAAACAAATCAAACGTATTGGTGTTTTGACCAGTGGTGGTGACGCACCGGGTATGAACGCAGCCATCCGCGCCGTGGTGCGCGCCGGTCTGCATCATGGCCTGGAAGTTTACGGCATCTATGATGGCTACCTCGGTCTGCATCAGGACAGGATCGTCAAGCTGGAGCGTCACAGCGTCTCCGACGTGGTCAACCGCGGCGGCACCTTCCTGGGTTCCGCCCGTTTCCCCGCTTTCAAAGACCCGAAAGTGCGCGCCGAAGCGATCGAAAATCTGAAAAAACACGGTATCGACGCCCTGGTGGTGATCGGTGGTGATGGCTCCTACATGGGTGCCAAGAAGCTGACCGAGGAGGGTTTCCCCTGCATCGGCCTGCCGGGCACCATAGACAACGACATCGCCGGCACCGACTTCACCATCGGCTTTGATACCGCCCTGAACGTGGTGGTTGACGCCATTGACCGTCTGCGCGACACCTGCAGCTCCCACCACCGCATCTCCGTGGTCGAGATCATGGGTCGCCACTGCGGCGATCTGGCCATGTCTGCCGCCGTTGCCGGTGGCGCCGAGTACGTTATCGTACCGGAAGTGACCTTCGACAAGGACAAGCTGCTGCAACAGATCAAGGAAGGCGAAGCCAAAGGCAAGAAGCACGCCATCATCACCATCTGTGAGCACGTCACCGACGTGAATGCCCTGGCCAAGGACATCGAAGCCATGACAGGCCGCGAGACCCGCGCCACCATTCTGGGCCACATCCAGCGTGGCGGCTCGCCCACCGCGCGCGATCGCATCATGTCCAGCCGCATGGGTGCCTTCGCCGTTGAACAGCTGCTGGCCGGTCAGGGTGGCCGCTGCGTCGGGATCCAGGGCAACGAGATGGTGCACCACGACATCATCGACTGCATCGAGAACCTCAAGCGCCCGTTCGATCAGGAGCTGTACGATCTCTCCACCACCCTGTTCTAAGCGCCCCGTCGCTTGCTCAGCCTGTTGCGACAAAAAACCCTCCGCTGGAGGGTTTTTTTATGCACGTCGAGTGCCCGGCAACGGGTGGAACCGGCAGCCGTGCAGGCGCCCTCTCTCTTGCCACGCCATCTGCTGCGCTGTTGTCCAAATCTTGCCCCATGCCCGCCATACCGGCGAGCGGATCACCTCCCTGGCCCCCTGGATAATCAGCGACTGCCCTCTCGCCATCGGCGAATGGGCGCGGCTTCCTTGCCAAGGTTTGGCGGCTCACGACATCCCGGGTATGCCGGCTGGCGGGATTGCCTTTTCTGCATTGGACGCAGGATCAGCCCCCAGATCTCCTCCCATCACCACAGACCGCCGGTGGCGTCAGCCACACTCATCGCTAGCACAGAGCCGTATCGTCATCCCGGGGGTGCTGAGAGCCTCTCGGCCACTCAATGCCGTTGCACCGGGGCACACAGACTCATGGCATAAGAAAAAGGTGAGCACAGCGCAGGAGCCGTCATGCGTGCCCCCTCAATGGCAAGCCCCCCATCATGTTCGCCATTTTTGTATACTGACTGAGAAACGGGTGCCGCGCCCGCTCTCTGAAAGAGGCGCCCTGTCAGGCTTCAAGGTACAAGATGCGACAAAAAATGGATGCACTCTTCAAATTCAGCCAAGGGACAAGCCAACTGGCTTTCGACGACATTTTCAGACGCCACAGAGGGGCTTTAAAGCGGATCAAATTTCAAAAAAACCAGAAAAGCCCCATACAAAACCCACTGAGAAATTGACACGAACAAAACATAACATAATGAATTTTATAAATTTATACCACATACACAGAGTGCGCATCGGCATCACAAAGAAGGCCAGATGATAAAACAGACGCTAAAATGTAAAAACAAGGCTTTAGATGCTTCAAGCCCATAATTTGCCACATAAATACATTTTACTATTGTTTTACCGCACAATTGTGGTATCTTGGTCCCATCAACAGTCAGCCAAGGGAGACAAAATATGAAAGAGTTTGTTGTTACTGCCGTTTTTACCGTGTTTTTCACTCTGGTTGCCGTCTCTCTGCCGTCGCTGTCACAGCTTTGAGCCGGTTAGTCATCCAGAATTGTGTATTGCTGAATGACAGCCATAGCCCAGGCGCTGACTAATTCACCACTCTCTGTCTTTTTTGGCTGTTTCACCCAGCGTGATACCGAAAGCCTTATTTAGAACTGGTTGATGCACACTATATAAGCTGCATGTCACTGCCACCGTCCACAAGGGGAGCCTCATCGCTCCCCTTGTTGCATTTGTGCTCCGGGATTTACTCTTGCTCCCCTGCCCGTCACAATATCCGCTGGACTCGCCATGCAGGAATTACCATGACCCAAGATGCTCTACGCCAGTGGCGTCGTGATCTTCATCGTCTGCCCGAAGCGGCCTGGTGTGAGTTTCGCACCAGCTCCCTCATCGCTCACCACCTCTCAAAACTCGGATTTGAAGTCATGCTGGGGGACAAGCTGCTGGCCAGCAACCTCATCATGGGACGGGAGGTAGACGTACAAGCCCAGAAGGAGCGCGCCCTGCGCCAGGGTGCACATCCCGACTGGCTGGCCCGCATCGAAGAGATAACGGGTGTGATGGGCGTGTGGGACAGCGGTCGTCCCGGCCCAACCCTGGCCTTTCGCTTCGATATCGATGCGGTAGAAGTTAATGAGAGCCAGGATGAGCTGCATCCCCCCAGTCAGGAAGGGTGGCAGTCTCGCAATGCCGGCTGGATGCACGCCTGTGCCCACGACGGACATACCGCCATCGGGCTGGTGCTGGCCGAGCGGATCGCAGCCCTGGCCGATCGGTTGAACGGCCGTATCAAGTTGTTCTTCCAGCCCGCCGAAGAGGGCTGCCGTGGCGGCAAGGCGCTGGCGGCGGGCGGCCAGCTCGACGATGTGGATGCCCTGCTGGCGCTGCACATCGGCATTCATGCCAACAGTGGCGAGCTGGTGGTCAATCCCACCGAGTTTCTCTGCTCCACCAAGTTCGACGTGGAGTTTCTGGGGCGCGCCGCCCACGCGGGGCTTGAGCCCAACGCGGGCAGCAATGCGCTGGCGGCAGCCTGCACGGCGACCACCGCCATGCTCGGCATTGCCCGCCACCGCGATGGCATGACCCGCATCAACGTGGGCCAGCTCAGCGGTGGCAGCGGTCGCAACGTGATCCCGGGCCATGCCCGCCTGCAGGGGGAAACCCGTGGCGCCACCCCAGCGCTTAACGACTATATGTTCGGCCAGGTGCAGCAGATAGTGGAAGGGGCCGCCATGATGCAGGGCGCCACCTACCTTATTCGCAAGCAGGGGGAAGCCATCGGCATCGAGAACAGCCCGGCCCTGCTCGAGGAGATAGTGCCGCTTGCAAAGGCGCTCAAGCTTGAGACCATCCACACTCGCCGCTTTGGTGCCAGCGAGGATGCGGGCTTTCTCATCGAGCGGGTGCAGCGCAACGGCGGTCAGGCCGCCTATCTGATCCTGGGGGCCAATCTGGCGGCGCCCCATCACCATCCGGAATTCGACTTCGACGAAACCGTACTGGAACACGGGGTCGCCCTGCTCGAATCCTGGCTGCTCAGTCGCCTGGGTACCTGATAGATGACAAGATGACAAAAGGCAGCCCAAGGGCTGCCTTTTTTGTTGCTGGTGAGCGGCTCGCCGCTTGGCTTACTGCCCCAGCACTATGGTGGAGAGGTGGGCAAAGTGGTGGATCTCGTGGGTCGCCTCGCACTCGGTGTCGTGGCGGTCCGGGTTGTACCAGCAGGTAGCCAGCCCCTGCGCCGCGGCACCGGCGATGTCGGTCTTGGGGTTGTCCCCCACCATCAGTACCCGCGCCGGGCTCGGCTGCCCCATCAAGGCCAGGGTATGCTGGAAAATGGCGGCGGCCGGCTTGGTCACCTGTACCTCGTCCGAGATGACCAGCGGCTCGAACCAGTCGCTCCAGCCCAGCTTGCTGAGGCGACCCCGTTGCGGCAGGCTGAAGCCATTGGTGATGATCCCCATCCGTACCCGGCCTTTGAGGGCCTGCAGTGTCTCCAGCACCCCCTCCAGCGGCACGCTCAGGGCGATGATCTGCTGCAAGAAGGTGTCGTTCATCGCCATGGGTGCCACATCCACCTGCTCGGCAAACAGGGAAAAACGGGTCTGCTGCAGGTGGGCCGCATCTATCTCGCCCGAGTTGTACTGCTGCCACAGACTGTGGTTCAGAGCATGATATTCCGCCATCTTGGGGGGCGTCGGCGTCACGCCGTAGAGCTGCAGAGTCTGCTCCAGGGCCTGGGCGACCGGGAAATCGAGCAGAGTTTCGTCCAGATCGAACAACACCCAGTCATAACTTGGTACTTTCACGGGATCCCTTACTGTTCTTGTTCATCGAGTTCATGGCGGCGGCCCAGCGGGCTGGCGAGCAAGTCCAGCGTCAGCCTGACCCCGAATCCGGTCACTTCACTGCTGACCACGCCATTACCCCCCTTGCTGCGAAAACCGCTCAAATCGAGGTGCAGCCAGGGGGTCTGGGCAGGCACGAAGCGGTTGAGAAAACGGGCAGCATCTATGTGATCCGGCGATGCGCCCGGCGCACACTGTAACAGATCGGCCCACTCGCTATCGAGGTTGTCGTCATAGTCCTCATCCAGCGGGAAGGGCCAGACTCGCTCACCGCTGCACTGGCCCAGGCTTATCAGCTCGCCGAACCACTGGGGCCGGTTGGTAAAGGCGCCGCTGTAACGGCTGCCCAGTGCCCGCTTGCAGGCCCCCGTCAGGGTGGCGTAATCGATCAGCAGATCCGGATTATCCTGCACCGCCATGCAGAGGGTATCCGCCAGCACCATGCGCCCCTCGGCATCGGTATCCACCACCTCTATGGTGGTGCCGTTGAGCGCCGTCACCACCTCCCCCGGCCGGTAAGCGAGCGGGCCTATGTGGTTCTCGGCGATGGCGAGCCAGCAGTGCACCTCATAGGGCAGGCGGGCCCGGCTGATCGCATAGAGGGCGCCCAGTGCCACTGCGCTGCCACCCATGTCCAGGTGCATGCCATACATGCTGCCGGCGACCTTGAGGTTGTAACCGCCCGAGTCGTGACAGATCCCCTTGCCCACCAGGGCGACCCGGCGCACCGGATTCGGCGGGCAGTAACTGAGCTTGACCATGGCGGCCTGGTTGTCTTCCGAGCCTCTCGCCACCGCGATGAAGGCGCCGGCTCCCCGTTCGGCCAGTTGGGCCTGATCGTACTCGTGCCACTGCCAGCCTTCGACCTGAGCCAACTGACGAGCCCACTCCCGATAGCTGCGGGCGGTGAGATCGGAGGCCGGCGATACCGCCAGATGCCGCGCCATGCCATTGCCTTCGGCCTCGGCGTAGATCCGCGCCAGATCCAGCACGCAGCGCGGCGACACCGCAATCTGCTGATAGCGCCACTCATCCTCGGCGTTATGCTTGTGGCTCGGCAGCGGCACATTGGCCGCCAACAGGCAGGCCAGCGTCAGCTCGGCCAGCTGCGCCCTGTCCCCCTCATCAAACCCTTCCAGGTGCAACCCCATCCGCTCGATCTTGAGTCCGGCCAGCGGGGCTATCCAGGATCTGGCCTGCTTGTAGAGGGCGTGATCCCGGGCGGGACGGGCTCCGATGAAGATCACCAGTTGCAGGCTGTTGTGCTGCACCAGGCTGTAGGGCGCCTTCTGCCCCAGCGCTATCTGGGTTGCCACGGCGGCAAACTCAGGTCTGGCCAGAATAGAGTCGCGCAGATCTTCGGCAACAAGCAGCAGGTTGGCCGAAAGCCCGTTGCCCATGGCCTGGCTCAGGGTGGCATCATGAATGTCGATCTGGGGGGGGAGATAAGTGAACTGTTGCATCATTGGGCAGAGGCCTCGTCCATGAAGAGATATCACTGATGATACCCAACAAAGCGCGGTGGCGGCCAGATTTGCACTTGAAAATCAATATCAAGCGTGATTATGCGTACATATGATGAGCAACAGGAAACGGCGCGAAACATAACGAGGGGAAAACAAGAGGAAAAACGAAATGGAGAAACAGAAGAAAGTTGGTTGCGGGGGCCGGATTTGAACCGACGACCTTCGGGTTATGAGCCCGACGAGCTACCGAGCTGCTCCACCCCGCGTCCGAATTGTACTGCCTTCATCACCACACACTACCGAGCAGAAGTAGCGTGCTGTCTTTACACCCATCGCTTGGCATCAGCCTCGCCATGAGCACAAATAGTTGGTTGCGGGGGCCAGATTTGAACTGACGACCTTCGGGTTATGAGCCCGACGAGCTACCGAGCTGCTCCACCCCGCGTCCGAATTGTACTGC
>NZ_CAWQXH010000008.1:0-76313 GCF_963899385.1 Aeromonas sp. MR7 | reverse complement strand
ACGCTCCTCACTTCGAAAGTCAAGCGATTGTTTTCGCTTTTCTTTCGGCGCCCACTTCGCTAGGAAGCTGGCTCATCAGGTTGGCGTGTTCCGCCGTGCTGGTAGGGGCGCATTATAGGGAGCCGCGTCGGGATGACAAGAGGAAATCTGCGAAAAATGGCACTTTTTGCCGTTTAGCGGTTCGAATGCCTATTTATCAAACAAAAAGCCCCGCATCCGCGAGGCTCAAGCCAGCAATGGCGCGGAGTTGCTATCTTTTTGACCAGAATTCACGGGCAAAACTGCGCACCTTTTCCCAATCGGTAAACTCGAGGTCCTTGCTGGTATCCGTACTGCCACCTGTGATCTTCATGATCAGCTGAATGATGCGGGTCTGCCACCAGTTGTAGCGGGAGTACTGCAGTGCGCCGGCAAACACCCCCAGGGTTCTCGGCTTCCAGGGGGAGAGACGCAGGAACTTCTTCATATAGGCATTGGTCTGCGGCGTCTGCTTCTCCGGCTTGCGCGCGGTCAGGTTGACGCAGAAGAAGGCCGCATTGGCCACCTCCAGCTGTTCATGGTGCGCATGGATAAAGCTGAGCAGGCTGGGATGGAAGTTGCCGTAACGAATGGAGGCACCGATCAATACCTTCTTGAACTTGCTGAGGTTGCACATGGGCAGAGTGTGCAGGTCATGCCTCACCACCTCGCAGCCTGGCATTTCCTCCAGCATGACATCCACGATTTTCCGTGTTTGCCCATCCCGAGAGGAATAAAGCACCAAAATCTTGTCCATACCTACCTCAACTACGCCAGAATGCGGGGGTAAACAGTACCAGAAGCGTGAAAATTTCCAATCGACCAAACAGCATGGCGACTATCAGGATCCACTGGGCCGTCGCCGATATATTGCCAAAGTTGCTGGAGACCTCGCCCAGCCCGGGCCCCACGTTGGTGAAGGCGGCTGCCACGGCCGTGAATGCGGTCACCTCGTTCAACCCTGTCATCAGCAACAGCAGCATAAAGATGAAGAACAGGATGATGTAGGTGGCAAAGTAGCCCCACACCGCCTCGACGATCCGCTCGGGCACCGCGCGGCGTCCCAGTTTGAGGGTATAGATGGCGCGTGGGTGTACCAGTCGCTTGAGCTCGCGCATCCCCTGCAGGAACAGGATCATGAAGCGCATGACCTTGATGCCGCCCCCGGTGCTGCCGGCACAACAGCCAATAAAGGCGGAGAACATCAGCAGCATGGGCAGGAAAGAAGGCCAGTCGGCATAGCTGGTCGTGCTATACCCCGTAGTTGTACCGAGGGACACCGCCTGAAACAGACCGTGGTTGAGCGCCTCCTGCCAGGTGGCGTAGTGGCCGTGGGTCAGCAAGGCGATGAAGCAAATCAGCACCAGGGTCGCCTGGATTGCCAGAAACACCTTCAATTCGGGATCGCGCAGATAGCTGCTCAAGCGGACCGGCTTGTGGGCAAACACCATGAAGTGCAGAGCGAAGTTGACGCTGGCCAGCAGCAGGAACAGCACAGTGATCAGGTTGATGGCCGGGCTGTTGAAGAAGCCGATACTGGCGTCATGGGTCGAGAAGCCCCCCACCGACAGGGTGGAGAAGGAGTGGCAGATGGCATCGAACAGCGTCATGCCGGCCAGCCAGTACGCCAGAGCGCAGAGCATGGTCAGCAACAGGTAGATGAACCAGAGTGCCTTGGCCGTCTCGGCGATGCGCGGCGTCACCTTGTTGTCCTTGACCGGTCCGGGGATCTCGGCGCGGTAGAGCTGCATGCCCCCGATACCGAGCAGCGGCAGTATGGCCACCGCCAACACTATGATCCCCATGCCACCGAGCCACTGCAGCAACTGGCGGTAGAAGAGGAAGGCCTTGGGCAGATTGTCCAACCCGGTCAGCACGGTCGCCCCCGTGGTCGTCAGGCCGGAGAAGGATTCGAAGAAGGCCTCGGAGACCGTCATGCCGGGCACCTCTCCCAGCAGAAACGGCAAGGCCCCCACGCTGCCCAGCACCACCCAGAACAGCACCACGATAAGAAAACCCTCCTTGGATCTGAGGTCTTTCTTATGATGGCGGTTGGGGAACCAGAGCAGAGCACCGAGCAGCAGGGCGATGAAGAAGGCATTGACAAACTCGGCACCGCCACCGTCACGGTACCCAAAAGCAACCATCGCGGGCAGCAGCATGGTCGAACTGAATAGCGCGACCAGCAGGCCAACGATACGAATGATGCTCAGAATCTGCATTCCGGCTCCCTCTTCAGGCTAAAAGAGCGATGGATTCTAGCCATCTAAGGGGCGAAGGGATACCCGTCCATGGGTCCGGTCGGTCAATTCTCGGTCAACCTGGGCCCAAACAGCGGATCCCCACGCAACCCGCAGGGTGACACGGGAGCCATAGTCGGCCTCCAGCAACTGGCCGTGATGGCTGCCGAGCAGCGCCTCCACCACCCCCATGTCGGCATAGTCACACTGGATGATCGAGGGTGTCTGCTGGCGCTTGACCCGGGTCTCGAGTCGCTTGAGCGCGGCGCCCACGCCACCGCCATAGGCCTTGACCAGACCGCCGGTGCCCAACAGCACGCCGCCGTAGTAACGCACCACCACTGCAGCCACCTCACCGAGTCCTGAGCCCATCAGCTGGGCCAGCATGGGCTTGCCGGCCGTCCCCGAGGGCTCACCATCGTCACTGAAACCGTAAACCTGGCTGTCCTGCGGTGCACCGGCGACAAAGGCCCAGCAGTGATGCCGGGCCCCGGGGTGTTGCTGCCTTATCTCGTTGACCCACGCCTTGGCGGCCTCGACCGTCGGGGTGTGCGCGATCAGGGTGATGAAGCGGCTCTTCTTGATCTCTTCACTCACCGCCAGCGGCGCGGCCGGAATGGCATAGTCTGCCGTCATCAGAGTCCCGCTTGTCTGGTCAGGTTCTCCACCCCGTTGGCGTGCAACACTATGTTGTCCTCGATGCGGATGCCACCAAACGGACGCAGCGCCTCCACCTTGTTCCAGTTGACCCGCTTGCCCTGCTCGCCCTGACGCAGCGGCTCCAGCAGGCTGTCGATGAAGTAGAGGCCCGGCTCTATGGTGAACACCTGGCCCACCTCCATCACCCGAGTACAGCGCAAATAGGGGAACTGGTCGGGAGCAGCCAGGTGAGTGCCGCGCTCGTCCTGCATGAAGCCGCCCGCATCGTGCACCTGCAGGCCCAGGAAATGACCCAGACCATGGGGGAAGAAGACGTTGGTCACCCCTGTGTGGATCATCTCGTCCACCGACATGTCCACCAGTTCGACCGCTTGCAGCAAGCGCGCCAGCCTGTGGTGCATCTGCAGATGCAGCTCGTTGTAACGACGACCCGGTTTGATCTCCTCGATGATCTCCTGCTGCTGCGCATCCAGTGCAGCGATCAGATCGGCAAACTCGCCACGGCGCCAGGCCCAGGTACGGGTGATGTCGGAGGCATAACCGTGAAAATCCACCCCGGCATCGATGAGGAAGGAGTGGCGCTCCGCATCCGGCACCCGCAGGGCGGAGAGATGGGTGTAGTGGAGGATGGCCGCATTGCGGTTGATGGCGACGATATTGCCGTACGGCGCCTCATTGGCCCCCTGCCCGACCGCCTTCATGTAGGCCAGATTGATCTCGAACTCGCTCGCCCCCGCCATGAAGGAATCCTTGGCCGCGACATGGCCGCGCACGCCGATGCGGTTTGCTTCGCGCAGGCACTCCAGCTCATAGGGCGTCTTGTAGGCGCGGTGATAGTGCAGATAGTTGAGCACTGCCTCCGGATTGGGCTGACCCAGCCCCAGCAACTCGGCGACCTCGAGGTGGCCCCCCAGATAGGCCCACTCCTGCTTGCCGGCGGGCAGGTGATCGGCAACCTGCTCCGGCCTCGTCAAAAAGCGGATATCGAAGAAGTCGACCCAGAAGGCATTGGGCAAATCCGCCACCTTGTGCCAGAAATCCACCGGCCGGTAGAACAGCAACACCGGCTTGTTCACGCCATCCACCAGCAACCAGCAGTGGGGGTTGTCCAGCACCGGCAGCCAGGCCTTGAAGTGCGGATTCACCTTGAAGGGATAATCCTGGTCGTCGAGGAAGATGCGGTGGGTCTGGCCGGAGTGGATGGCCAGGCCGCTGAGCCCCTGCTGTTGCAGTATGTCGCGGGTGCGCTGCTGCAAGGTATCTAGGTGCTGGGCAAAAAGTTGGCTGTAGCTGCTCATGGCGTCCTGCTCCGGGAGAAATGTGATTTCAGCATAACATCAAGCGAATCAAGGCTCGAACCGTCAAGCTATCGCTTCGTGAGGTAACGCATACGTTACAAGGCTTTTGTTATGAAACAAAAACCAACCATTAACAAATAAAAAACAATTCAATACACTGCCGGTAGATACATGCAGTCAGGGACTACTCATGCACAACCTTTGCCTGTGGCAACCGGATCAGGAACGGATTCAACAATCCAACCTCCAGCAGTTTATGGCCGAGGTCAACCGCTTCCATGGCCTGCAGCTGCACAACTATGCCCAGCTCTACCAGTGGTCGGTGGAAAAGACCACCCGCTTCTGGCCGCTGGTGTGGCAACACTGCGGCGTCAAGGGCGAGCTGGGGGACATAGTGGCAGAAAACCGCCAGGATATGCAGCGCACCCGCTGGTTCCCCGACAGCCGGCTCAACTTTGCCGAAAACCTGCTGCGCCGTCAGGATGAGAGCCCGGCCATTATCTCCCGCATCGAAGGCAGCCCAAGCCGTACCCTGAGCTGGCGTGAGCTGGCGGATCAGGTGGCCAGGCTGGCCCAGTGGCTGCGCAGCCAGGGCATAGGCAGTGGCGACGTGGTCGCCGCCTACCTGCCCAATATCCCGGAAACCGTGGTGGCCATGCTGGCAACCACCAGCCTGGGCGCTATCTGGACCTCCACCAGCCCCGACTTTGGCGAGGCCAGCGTGGTGGAGCGCTTCGGCCAGACCCGGCCGCGGGTGCTGTTTGCGGTGGACGGCTACCGCTACAACGGCAAGGCCATCGACATTCAGGACAAAGTGGCGGGCGTGGTCGGCCAGATCGACAGCATAGAGCAGACTGTGCTGATCCCGCTGCTCGGCAATCCCCTGCGGCTTGGCCACGACTGGCAGCACCTGCTGGCGAGCCAGCCGGATGCCATCCTTCGCTTCGAGCCCATGGGCTTCAACGATCTGCTCTACATCCTCTATTCGTCCGGCACCACTGGCAAGCCCAAGTGCATAGTGCACGGCATAGGCGGCACCCTGCTGCAACATCTCAAAGAGCACCAGCTGCACTGCGACATCAAGCCGGGAGAGCGGGTGTTCTACTTCACCACCTGCGGCTGGATGATGTGGAACTGGCTGGTGAGTGCGCTCGCCTCCGGCGCGACTCTGGTGCTCTATGACGGCTCCCCCTTCTATCCGGACGGTAATGTACTGTGGGATATGGCGCGCGACGAGCAGGTCGCCCTGTTCGGCACCTCGGCCAAGTATCTGGATGCCCTGCACAAGCAGGGTTATGCCCCCATCAAGACCCACGAGTTGCCGCAGCTGCGGCTCATCTGCAGCACGGGCTCCGTGCTGTCGCCGGAAGGGTTCGACTACGTCTACCAGCAGATCAAAAAAGATGTACAGCTCAGCTCCATCTCGGGCGGCACCGACATCTGCTCCTGCTTCGTCATCGGCAATCCCATCAGCCCCGTCTATCGCGGCGAGAGCCAGGGACGCGGCCTCGGCCTCGCGGTGCAGGTGTTCAACGAGGCGGGCCAGCCGGTACAGGGCGAGAAGGGGGAGCTGGTCTGCACCAAGCCATTCCCGGCCCAACCCATCGGCTTCTGGGGCGACGATAGCGGCGACAAATACCACGCCGCCTATTTCGAGCGGTTCGACAACATCTGGTGCCACGGCGACTGGATCGAGCTGACCGACACCGGCGGCATCCTCTTCTATGGTCGCTCCGACGCCACCCTCAATCCGGGGGGCGTGCGCATCGGCACCAGCGAGATCTATCGCTACGTGGAGCAGCTGGACGAGGTGGAAGAGAGCATAGTCATAGGCCAGCAGTGGCAGCAGGACGAGCGGGTGGTGCTGTTCGTCAAGCTCAAGCCCGGCCTCAAGCTGGACGAGCCACTGCGCGAGCGAATTCGCCAGCAAGTAAGGCAGCACTGCACCGCCCGCCATGTGCCCGCCCGCATACTGCAGGTGGATGCCATTCCCCGCACCAAGTCCGGCAAGATAGTGGAGCTGGCTGTGCGGGAAGTGGTGCACAACAGACCCGTCAACAACACTCATGCCCTCGCCGATCCCGAGGTGCTGAGCCAGTATCGCGACAGGCCCGAGCTGGCCAGCTGAGGGCACACAAGGTTAATAAAGGCGTCATGAGACGCCTTTATTTTGGCTGTTAGTCTGAGGCAAGCTTTTACTCGAGATCTGTTAAACAAATGTTTTAAATAGGTGTTGAAATTGTCTTCTTTTGGATCAATAGTGAGCCTCGCCCCCTGCTGGGGATAAAGGAGCAACACCCCCCACCGAGTGGGAACAAGGAGACACTCTCATGATCTACCAAGGCGAAACCCTGTCGGTCAGCTACCTCGAAAACGGCATTGCCGAACTGAGGTTTGATGCCCCGGGTTCAGTCAACAAGCTGGATCGCGCTACCCTGCTCTCACTGAGCGAAGCGATCGCCGCATTAAAACAAGAACGTGAACTAAAAGGTCTGATCCTCACCTCCGGCAAAGACGCCTTTATCGTCGGCGCCGACATTACCGAATTCCTGGAACTGTTCGATCTGCCGCAAGAAGATCTGCTCGGCTGGCTGAAAAAGGCCAACGACATCTTCAGCGCCATTGAAGATCTGCCGGTGCCGACCCTCTGTGCCATCAAGGGCCATGCCCTCGGCGGCGGCTGCGAGACCATACTCTCCACCGATTTTCGTCTGGCCGACACCAGTGCCAAGATTGGCCTGCCCGAGACCAAACTCGGCATCATGCCGGGCTTTGGCGGCACGGTTCGTCTGCCGCGCCTCATCGGCGCCGACAACGCGCTGGAGTGGATCACCACAGGCAAGGATTACCGTGCCGATGACGCCCTCAAGGTGGGTGCCGTCGATGCCGTGGTCGCTCCCGAGGCACTGCACAGCGCCGCCGTGCAGATGATAAAAGACGCCATCGCGGGCAAGCTGAACTGGCAGAGCCGCCGCGCCGCCAAGAAGGCCCCGCTGCGTCTCTCCAAGCTGGAAGCCATGATGAGCTTCAGCACCGCCGCCGGCATGGTTGCCGCCGTGGCGGGCAAACACTATCCGGCCCCCATGACGGCGGTTAAAACCGTCGAAGCCGCCGCCGGCATGAGCCGTGACGAGGCGCTCGTCGTCGAGGCACAGGGCTTTATCAAGCTGGCCAAGACAGACGTGGCCAAGGCGCTGGTCGGTATCTTCCTCAACGATCAGCACATCAAGGCGCTGGCCAAGAAGGCCGCCAAGCAGGCAGCCAAGGCCACAAGCCACGCCGCCGTGCTGGGTGCCGGCATCATGGGGGGCGGCATCGCCTACCAGTCTGCCAGCAAGGGCATTCCGGCTGTGATGAAGGACATCAACGAGAAGGCGCTGGCGCTCGGCATGGGTGAAGCCACCAAGCTGCTCAACGGTCAGCTCGAGAAGGGCCGCATCGATGGCATCAAGATGGGCCAGGTGCTCTCCGCCATCACCCCGACCCTGAGCTATGACAACGTCAAGCACGTGGATCTGGTGGTCGAAGCCGTGGTCGAGAATCCCAAGGTGAAGGCCGCCGTGCTGGGCGAAGTGGAAGGCATTATCGGTGACGACGCCGTCCTCGCCAGCAACACCTCCACCATCCCCATCTCCCTGCTGGCCAAGGGGCTGAAGCGTCCGCAGAACTTCTGCGGCATGCACTTCTTCAACCCGGTGCACCGCATGCCGCTGGTGGAGATCATCCGCGGCGAACAGACCTCCGATGAAACCATCAACCGCGTGGTGGCCTACGCCGCCGCCATGGGCAAATCGCCGGTGGTGGTCAACGACTGCCCGGGCTTCTTCGTCAACCGCGTACTCTTCCCCTACTTCTTCGGCTTCAACAAGCTGGTCGCCGATGGCGCCGACTTCGCCGCCGTCGACAAGGTGATGGAGAAAGAGTTCGGCTGGCCCATGGGCCCGGCCTACCTGCTGGACGTGGTCGGCATCGACACAGGTCACCATGCCGGTGACGTCATGGCGCAGGGCTTCCCGGCGCGCATGAGCAAGGAAGGTCGCACCGCCATCGATGTGATGTACGACGCCAGCCGCTTCGGTCAGAAGAATGGCAAGGGCTTCTACGCCTACGAGCAGGACAAGAAGGGCAAGCCGAAAAAGGTGGCCGATGTGGCCGCTTACGAGCTGCTGGCCCCCATTGCCAAGCCGAAACAGGATTTCGACAAGGAAGCCATCATAGCCCGCATGATGATCCCCATGATCAACGAGGTGGTGCTCTGCCTGGAAGAGGCCATAGTCGCCACGCCGGCCGAGGCCGACATAGCGCTGGTCTATGGTCTGGGCTTCCCTCCCTTCCGTGGTGGCGTGTTCCGCTATCTGGACACCATAGGTCTGGATCGTTACGTGGCCATGGCCGACCAGTATGCCGATCTGGGCCCGCTCTACCGCGTCAGCGACAAGCTGCGTGAGATGGCTGCCCAGGGCAAAACCTTCTACTGATTGCGGAAAGGAGATCCATTCATGAAAGACGTAGTCATTGTCGACTGTATCCGGACCCCCATGGGCCGGTCCAAGGGCGGCGCCTTCCGCAACGTGCGTGCAGAAGATCTGTCCGCGCACCTGATGAGCTCCATCCTGCTGCGCAACCCCAACCTAGACCCGAACGAAATCGAAGACATCTACTGGGGCTGCGTGCAGCAGACCCTGGAACAGGGCTTCAACATAGCCCGCAATGCGGCCCTGCTGGCCGGCATTCCCAAGCAGGTGGGGGCGGTCACCGTCAACCGTCTGTGTGGCTCCTCCATGCAGGCGCTGCACGATGCCTCCCGCGCCATCCAGGTGGGTGACGGGGACATCTTCATCATCGGCGGCGTCGAGCACATGGGCCATGTGCCCATGAGCCACGGCGTCGACTTCCACCCCGGCTTGGCCAAGTCGGTGGCCAAGGCCTCCGGCATGATGGGACTGACCGCCGAAATGCTGGGCAAGCTGCACGGCATCAGCCGCCAGCAGCAGGACGAGTTTGCCGCCCGCTCCCACCGCCGCGCCTATGCCGCGACCGTGGAAGGGCGCTTTGCCCGAGAGATCGTCGGGCTGGAAGGGCATGACGCCAGCGGCGCCCGCTTCTTCTACGACTACGACGAGGTGATCCGCCCGGAGACCACGGTCGAAACCCTGAGCCAGCTGCGCCCTGTGTTCGACCCGGTCAACGGCACTGTGACCGCCGGTACATCCTCGGCCCTGTCCGACGGCGCCTCCGCCATGCTGGTGATGAGCGCGGATCGGGCCAAGGCGCTGGGGTTGACCCCGCGCGTCAGGGTGCGCTCCATGGCCGTGGCAGGCTGTGATGCCGCCATCATGGGTTATGGCCCTGTGCCCGCCACCCAGAAGGCGCTCAAGCGTGCCGGTCTGACCATAGGCGACATAGATCTGGTCGAGCTGAACGAGGCGTTCGCCGCCCAGTCCCTGCCTTGCGTCAAGGACCTGGGACTGCTGGACGTAGCGGAAGAGAAGGTCAACCTGAACGGCGGCGCCATCGCGTTGGGCCACCCGCTGGGCTGCTCCGGCTCCCGCATCTCCACCACCCTGATCCACCTGATGGAGGAGAAGGACGCCACCCTGGGTCTGGCCACCATGTGCATAGGTCTGGGCCAGGGCATAGCAACCGTGTTCGAACGGGTGTGATGTCAACGGCTCTCCCTCCCTTCGACAGCGAGGGCGAGCCAGAATTATCTCTTTTGGGGTCGGCCTTGCCGGCCCGTCATCGAGTCTGTGGAGATCGCCACACGGGGTGATCGCCTGTCGTCGGAATCTGCGTGTTGGCCGCCCCGTTTGGGTCGGCCTTTTTTATTTACGGGACACGATATGGGAGGATATTGCCCATAACCTCACATTAGATGGGGGGCTTGCTTGCTTTTTGCTCCCCCGACAGGTTCAATCTGCACAAAAAAATGGGTGGATGCACATACATATGTCAACGAGCAAACAACTGCTGATCGTCGACGACGACCAAGAGATCCGCGAGCTGCTCAATGAATACCTGACCAGGGCGGGTTTCCAGGTATTGACGGCGGCGGAAGGAAACGAGATGCGCCAGCAGCTCGCCCTGCACAGCCCTGACCTGATTATTCTCGATATCATGATGCCAGGCGACGACGGTTTTACCCTCTGCCAGCAGATCCGTCGCGACTCCCAGGTGCCCATCATAATGCTGACCGCCGCCTCCGATGAAGCGGACCGGGTGATCGGCCTCGAACTCGGCGCCGACGACTACATCGCCAAGCCATTCAGCCCGCGCGAACTGCAGGCCCGCATCAAGGCGCTGCTGCGCCGCGCCGAATTCCGCCAGCCGGAAAAAGAGAAGGAACCGAGCCGCCGGCTGCGTTTTGCCGAGTGGACCCTGGACACCCTGAGCCACCAGCTGACCCACGAGGATGGCAGCCTGCTGGATCTCTCCGGCAGCGATGCCCTGCTGCTCGGCATGTTCCTGCAACAACCCGGCGTGGTGCTGGACAGAGACACCATCTCGGACGCGACTCGCGGCCGCGAGAGCCTGCCGATGGAGCGCGGCATAGACGTGCAGATCAGCCGTCTGCGCCAGAAACTGGGTGACAACGGCAAGAGCCCGCGCATCATCAAGACCATTCGCGGCAGCGGCTACATGCTGATTGCCGAGGTGCACGAGATCCCATGAGAACGAGGTGGTTCTGGCGGGCGCTGGTACCCCGCTCCCTGTTGTCGCGGATGCTGCTGCTGTTGCTGCTCGCCATCCTGCTCTCCCAGACCATACTCACCGGCATCTGGATGCAGCAGATCCAGAAGCGGGAGCTGGAAGGCATGCTCAGCACCACCCGCAACCTGGCGCTGTCGGCCGCCTCCACCGTCAACTTCTTCAAGTCCCTGCCGCTGCAGTACCGCCACATAGCGCTGGACCAGCTGCGCAACATGGGCGGCAGCCGCTTCTTCGTCTCGCTGAACGAGGAGGAGATCCACATCAGCGCCATCCCGGAGAGCGAGCGCAAGACGCTGGTGCTGAAAGAGGTGCAGGGCGTGCTGACCCGCAAGCTCTCCGATGCCATGGCCATCAAGGTGGACTTCTCGCGGCCCGAAGAGCTGCACGTCTTCAACAACGACACCCTGCTGGCGGATCTGCCCTCCTCCTGGGCCCGCTATACCCTGTCGCTGGAGCCGCTCAATCCGCCGGTGCTGGTGACCCAGATCGAGATAGAACCGGGTGAGTGGCTCTATCTGGCGGCCCTGCTGCCCGCCCCCTACATGACGCTCGACGATACAGTGATGCCGAGCAACCAGGTGCGTTTCATCGCCCTGATGACTGTCTTCCTCTGCTTCTTCACCTTCCTGCTGGTGCGCTGGCAGACCCGGCCGCTGCGCCGGCTCGCCAAGGCGGCGGTCAATCTCGGCAAGGACATAGACCAGCCCTCGCTCAAAGAGGAAGGGGCGTCGGAAATCGTGGCGGCCACCCGCGCCTTCAACATCATGCAGCACCGCATCCGCCGTTATATCGACGACAGGGAGCGGCTGTTCAGCTCCATCTCCCACGATCTCAAGACCCCCATCACCCGGCTGCGGCTGCGGGTCGAGCTGCTCGATGACGAGGTGCAGATCGGCAAGTTCAACAAGGATCTGGACGAGCTGGAGCTGATGGTCAAAGGGGCGCTGCAGACGGTGAAAGACACCGACATCCACGAGAACATAGAGCAGCTGGACATAGACGCCATGCTGGAGCAGATGGCCGAGTCCATGAACCTGCATGACGAGCGGCTGACCATAGAGGGCCACTGCAAGCAGCTCTACCGTGGCAAGCCGCTGGCCCTCAAACGCTGCATCGGCAACCTGGTGGACAACGGCATCAAGTACGGCCAGAAGGTGCGAATCATCATAATGGACGACGAGGAGATGCTGATCCTCTTCATCATGGATGAGGGCCCGGGCCTGCCGGACGATCAGTTCGAGCGCATCTTCGAGCCCTACTACCGGCTCAGCACGGATCTGGCCGGTACCGGCCTTGGCCTGGGCATAGCCCGCAACATAGCCCACGCCCACGGCGGCGATCTGGTGCTGGAAAATCGCCCGCAGGGCGGCCTGCAGGCCACCCTCTCCCTACCAAGGCAGTAACCTTATGAAGTTGTTCCCGTTTGCCATTGTCGCCCTGCTCTCCCTGCCTGTAGGCGCCTCCCAGGTGGAGGTGCTGCACTGGTGGACCTCCGGCGGTGAGGCCAAAGCGGTGGAAGTGCTCAAGTCCGAGTGGACCGAGCAGGGCAACCAGTGGAACGATTTCGCGGTGCAGGGCGGTGGCGGCAAGAGCGCCATGACAGTACTCAAGAGCCGGGCGCTGGCGGCCAACCCGCCGGAAGCGGCGCACCTCAAGGGCTATGAGCTGAGGGAGTGGGCCGGGCTCGGCTTCCTGCGCGATCTCACCCCCATGGCCGAACACCTGGGCTGGTATCCTCAGCTGCCCGCCATGGTGCGGGAAACCCTCAGCCAGAATGGCGCCCTGATGGCGGTGCCCACCGGCATCCACCGCGTCAACTGGCTGTGGCTCAACCGCAAGCTGTTCGACAAGCTGGGGCTGACCCCGCCCACCGACTGGAACCAGTTCGTGGCCGTGGCCGAACGGCTCAAGGCGCAGAACATCACACCGCTCGCCATCGGCAACGAGCCCTGGCAGCTCGCGGTGTTGTTCGAAACGGTGGCGCTCGGCGAAGGAGGCAAGGAGTTCTATCGCAAGGCCTTCGTCGAACTGGACGGCGCCACCCTGACCGGCCCCGACATGGTGCGGGTGCTGACCCGCTTCCAGCAGTTGCGCGCCTATGTGCCCAAGAGCTTCATCGGCTTGAAGTGGCACCAGGCCACCAACCAGCTGGAGACGGGCGAGGCCGCCATGCAGCTGATGGGGGACTGGGTGAAGGGGGAGCTGAGCGTCAGCAACTACAGGCCGGGTGAAGATATTGAGTGCCTGCCCAGCCCGGGCAGCGAAGGGCTGTTCAGCTACAACCTGGACTCCATCGCCATGTTCAAGCAGCGGGATCCCGCCCAGTTGCAGGCGCAGGGCGAGCTGGCCCAGTTGCTGATGACGCCGCGCTTCCAGCAGGAGTTCAACCGGGTGAAGGGCTCTATCCCCGCCCTCACCAAACCGGACATGAGCAAGTTCGATCGCTGCGCCCTGCGCTCCTACCAGGATTTCCTGCTGGCGGAGCGAGAGGGCAACCTGCTGCCCAGCATGGCGGAAGGGATGGCGACGCCCACCAACATGCGCCAGGCGATCATGGATGTGCTGAGCAACTTCTTCAACGACCCCAGGGCCAACCCGGAGCAGACGGCGCTGCATCTGGAGCGGGCCATGCGCTCGACCCGCTAGCCCTTTCCCGACGGCCAGAAACGACAAAGGCGGATGATGCATCCGCCTTTGTCATCGTGGGAGAAATCCGGGAGCTAAGTGTTGTCGTTCTCGTCCTCATCTTCGTCGTAGTAATCGCTGAGCTCGATCCAGAGCCCCAGTCCGATCATCACCATGGAACCAAACCAGGTGCCTGTGTTACCGATCGGGCTGCCCATCACTATCATGGCGAAAGCCAAGAACCCCATGCCTGCGTAGGCTTGCAATCTGCCGTAGGAGACCTGCATATTCACACCTCCTTGTTGAATATGGTTCAATTTTTATATTACTCACAAGACGGGGACTAGATAGGGCCAGATAACACTTTGGTTACATATGCTGCTTCCAGTCCCAGTAGTTTGATTATTTTTTCGCCGTGAGTATCATTGGCAGCTGAATTGGTTGAAGGTTGATTATTGATGAGTGCTTTATTCTGCGATGCAACCCATGAGTTGGACGCAATCGGGCTTCGTTATCCCGAACCCGTGACGATAGCGCGCAAGAAAGTGCGGCTGAAGGTTGATTATTAATGACGACTTTATTCTGCAATGCGACTCACGAGTTGGATGCAATCGGGCTTCGTTGCCCGGAACCCGTGACGATTGCGCGCAAGAAGGCGCGGCTGAAGGTTGATTATTCATGAGTACTTTATTCTGCGATGCGACTCACGAGTTGGATGCAATCGGGCTTCGTTGCCCGGAACCCGTGATGATGGTGCGTAAAAAAGTGCGGCTGATGGCCCAGGGCGAGACCCTGCTGGTCAGCGCCGACGATCCCTCAACCACCCGCGATATCCCCAGCTTCTGCCGCTTCATGGATCACACCCTGATCGCCAGCGAGACAGAGCAGGCCCCCTACCGCTATCTGATCCGCAAGGGTCAATAAGCCCAGTTTCGGAGCAAACATGACAACCATTACCCGAGTCGGCACCACCCAGCGTTGGTCAGACGTGGTCATTCACAACGGCACCCTCTATGTGGTGGAAGTCCCCGTCAGCGAAGAGGCCGACATTCACCAGCAGACCCGCGAAGTGCTGACCAGCCTGCAGCGCCTGCTGGAAGCCAACGGCTCCGGGGTCGACAAGATCCTGATGGCCAACATCTATCTCAAGGACATTGCGGACATAGCCGCCTTCAACGAGCTGTGGGATGCCTGGATCCCGGCGGGTACGGCGCCTGTCCGGGCCTGCGTGCAGGCTCGCCTGGCCCACGAAGGCTACAAGGTGGAAATCCAGCTGACTGCGGCCGTCTAAGCCGAGCGGGATGCCTGGCCCACGAAGGCTACAAGGTGGAAATCCAGCTGACTGCGGCTGTCTAAGCCGAGCGGGATGCCCGGCCCACGAAGGCTACAAGGTGGAAATCCAGCTGACTGCGGCTGTCTAAGCCGAGCGGGATGCCCGGCTCCCCTCATCCCCAGCCCTTCTCCCGCAAGGGGAGAAGGGTGCAAAGAACAAGGCGCCATTGCTCGCAACGGCTCCAATAAAAAGGCCCCGCCATCACTGGCAGGGCCTTTTTGTTACCACAAACCGGACGACTTAGGCAGTCGGGGTCAGGATAATGGTCACGCGGCGGTTCTGGGCCTTGCCGGCGGTGGTGCTGTTGCTGGCAACCGGCTGATCCGGGCCCACACCGCTAGTAGCGATGCGGCTGCCGGTCACGCCCTGACCGATCAGCTGGGCGGCAACGGCATCGGCACGCTGGGCGGAGAGCTTCATGTTCAGATCGCGGGAGCCTGTGCTGTCGGTGTGGCCGACCACGTTCAGGCGGGTCTTGTCGAACTCGGCCACCACCATGGCCACGCCGGAGAGGGTATTGGCACCGGCCGCTTTCAGCTGGGCGCTGGAGCTGTCGAAGGTGACGTTGTTCGGCATGTTGAGGATCAGCTCGTCGCCATTACGGGTCACGCTGACGCCAGTGCCCTGCAGCTTCTCGCGCAGCTTGGCTTCCTGCACGTCCATGTAGTAACCGATACCGCCACCCAGGGCGGCACCGGCGGCCACGCCAGTCAGGATCCCCTTCTTGCGATCACCCTTGCTGGAGGAGAGCGCGCCCACGGCGGCGCCCGTCGCGGCGCCGGCCAGCGCCCCCCAGGCACCCTTGGAGGTCTGGGATTCACCGGTATAGGGATTGGTAGTACAGCCGGTCAGGACAATGGTCAGTGCCAGAGCTGGCACCAGGATCTTGGCTCGCATGAAAAAACCTCTATGAATACAGTCCGGCACCATGCCGGGGGCCGGATTGTAACGCGCCACCACGCCATTGTCTGACGCAGGTCTGAACGGTTGGCGAGAGTGAGCATTTTTTGCGCACCAGCGGCGCTTGGCGGGCCAAATTCGGCTACAAATGCAGCCGAATTTGTCGCAAGAAAGAGGATAACCGACAGCCCCAGGCCATTCGGTGTGACCGATAGCCCTTGGCGGGCGTCTGGCACGGGCGATAAGCAGCCTCAGGCGGGCTGCTGACACTCGCCGTGGCAGGGACAGGTCACCAGATGATCGTTCACCATGCCCACCGCCTGCATAAAGGCGTAGCAGATGGTGCTGCCGACGAACGTAAAACCCAGCTTCTTGAGGGCCTTGGCCATGGCATCCGACTCCGGCGAGGTGGCAGGAATATCGCCGTTTCCCTGCCGTTGATTGACCATGGGGGCGCCGCCGACGAAGCCCCACAGGTAGTCCGCGAAGTCGATGCCCTGCGCCTCCAGCGCCAGATAGGCGCGAGCGTTTTTGATGATCGACTGCACCTTGAGGCGGTTGCGGATGATGCCTTTGTCCTGCATCAGCCGCTCCACATCCTGCTCGTCGAACCGGACGATAAGCTCGGGATCGAAGTCCGCATAGGCGCGGTAGTAACTCTCGGTGCGCTTGAGAATGGTGATCCAGGAGAGCCCCGCCTGCTGGCCATCGAGGCAGAGCTTGGCAAACAACTCGCGCGGGTCACGCACCGGCCGCCCCCACTGCTTGTCATGGTATTCGATATATTCCGGGTCCTTGGTCACCCAGGCGCAGCGCAGTTCCATTCCTCGTCTCCTGTTATTTTTCTCTGCCCGACTCTCTGTCCGACAAGGGGATTTCATCGGCCACATGATGGGGCTTCCATCCCGGGCCAACCAGGCCCGGCGCAGCCCCGCCCCATGAATCCCCTACAATTTCGCCTATTATCCGACCATGCCAGACGGTATACTCCTTCGGTTCACATTCAGCAAATCTTGCTCTGATTTCACTTCGCGCGAAAAACACTATGCAAAAATTCGATGTCAAAACCTTTCAGGGCCTGATCCTGCAGCTGCAGGACTATTGGTCCCGCCAGGGCTGTACCATCATTCAGCCGCTGGATATGGAAGTGGGTGCCGGTACCTCCCACCCCATGACCTGCCTGCGCGCCCTGGGCCCGGAGCCCATCGCCTGCGCCTACGTGCAACCGTCCCGCCGTCCCACCGACGGCCGCTACGGTGAGAACCCGAACCGCCTGCAGCACTATTACCAGTTCCAGGTGATCATCAAGCCGTCCCCCGACAATATCCAGGAACTCTACCTCGGCTCTTTGAAAGAGCTGGGCATGGATCCCGAGATCCACGACATCCGTTTCGTGGAAGACAACTGGGAAAACCCGACCCTGGGTGCCTGGGGTCTGGGCTGGGAAGTCTGGCTCAACGGCATGGAAGTGACTCAGTTCACCTACTTCCAGCAGGTTGGCGGCCTCGAGTGCAAGCCGGTCACCGGCGAGATCACCTATGGTCTCGAGCGTCTGGCCATGTACATCCAGGGCGTGGACAGCGTCTACGATCTGGTATGGTCCGATGGCCCGCTGGGCAAGACCACCTACGGCGACGTCTTCCACCAGAACGAGGTGGAGCAGTCCACCTACAACTTCGAACACGCCGACGTGGACTTCCTGTTCCACTGCTTCGAGCAGTACGAGAAAGAGGCCCAGCACCTGCTGGCACTGGAAACGCCGCTGCCGCTGCCCGCTTACGAGCGCATTCTGAAAGCTGCCCACTCCTTCAACCTGCTGGATGCCCGCAAGGCCATCTCGGTCACCGAGCGTCAGCGCTACATATTGCGCATTCGTACCCTGACCAAGGCCGTGGCCGAGGCGTACTACGCCTCCCGCGAAGCGCTGGGTTTCCCCATGTGCAAGCGCACTGAGAACAAGCAAGGTTAAGGAACGGACATGGCACAACATACATTTCTGGTAGAGATCGGCACAGCTGAGCTGCCGCCAAAAGCCCTGCGCTCCCTGGCCGAAGCCTTTGCCGACAACTTCAAAGCTGAGCTGACCAAGGCCGACCTGGCCTTCGGCGACGTCGAGTGGTTCGCCTCACCGCGCCGCCTGGCGCTGAAGGTACACGCGCTGGCCGGCGAGCAGCCGAGCAAGAGCGTCGAGAAGCGCGGCCCGGCCGTCTCCCAGGCGTTCGATGCCGAAGGCAAGCCGACCAAGGCTGCCGAAGGCTGGGCCCGTGGCAACGGCATCACCGTTGAACAGGCCGAGCGTCTGGTCACCGACAAGGGTGAGTGGCTGGTTCACACCGCCAAGGTCGAAGGCCGCCCGGCCGTCGATCTGCTGGGTGAACTGGTTGCCTCCGCACTGGCCAAGCTGCCCATCCCCAAGATGATGCGCTGGGGCGACAAGACCATCCAGTTCGTGCGTCCGGTGTTCACCGTGACCCTGCTGCTGGATGGGGATCTGGTTCCCGCTCACATTCTGGGTATCGACTCTGCCCGCACCATTCGCGGTCACCGCTTTATGGGCGAGAGCGAATTCACCATCGACAACGCCAGCCAGTACCCGCAGATCCTGCTGGAAAAAGGCAAAGTGGTTGCCGACTTTATGGCGCGCAAGGCCAAGATCAAGGCTGACGCCGAAGCGGCCGCTGCCGCCTTCGGTGGCGTTGCCGATCTGGACGATGCCCTGCTGGAAGAGGTCACCGCCCTGGTCGAGTGGCCTGTGGTGCTGACCGCCAACTTTGAAGAGAAGTTCCTGGCCGTTCCCGCTGAAGCGCTGGTTCACACCATGAAGGGTGACCAGAAGTACTTCCCGGTCTACGACAAGAACGGCAAGCTGCTGCCGAAGTTCATCTTCGTCACCAACATAGAGTCCAAAGACCCGAGCCAGATCATCAGCGGCAACGAGAAGGTGGTTCGCCCCCGCCTCTCTGACGCCGAGTTCTTCTTCAAGACCGACCTCAAGCAAACCCTGGCCTCCCGCCTGCCGCGCCTTGAAACCGTGCTGTTCCAGCAACAGCTAGGCGCAGTCAAGGCCAAGGTCGAGCGCATCGAGACCGTCGCCGGCTTTATCGCCGAGCGTATCGGCGCCAATGTGGCTCAGGCCAAGCGTGCCGGTCTGCTCTCCAAGTGTGATCTCATGACCAACATGGTCGGCGAGTTCGCCAGCACTCAGGGTGTCATGGGGATGCACTACGCCCGTCACGATGGCGAAGACGAAGTGGTGGCCGTGGCCCTCAACGAGCAGTACATGCCGCGCTTCGCCGGTGATGCCCTGCCATCCGCTCTGGAAGCCTGCGCCGTCGCGCTGGCCGACAAGCTCGACACCCTGGCCGGTATCTTTGGCATCGGCATGTTGCCCAAAGGTGACAAGGATCCCTTCGCCCTGCGTCGCGCCGCCATCGGTGCCCTGCGCATCATGACCGAGAAGCAGCTGGATCTGGATCTGGTTGAACTGGTTGAAGAAGCGGTACGCGTCTACGGCGACAAGCTGACCAACAACACCGTCGTTACCGACGTGGTCGACTTTATGCTGGGCCGCTTCCGCGCCGCCTATCAGGACGAAGGCATAGGTGCCGATGTTGTGCTGGCCGTACTGGCCCGCCGCCCGACCCGTCCGCTGGACTTCGATCGCCGCGTCAAGGCCGTCAGCCACTTCCGCAGTCTGGATGCCGCACTGGCATTGGCTGCTGCCAACAAGCGCGTCAGCAACATTCTGGCCAAGGTCGAAGGCGAACTGCCGACTGCCGTCAAACCGGAACTGCTGGTCGACGCCGCCGAGAAGGCGCTGGCCACTCAGGTTGCCGCTCTGCAAGCCGAACTGGCCCCGCTGTTCGCGGCCGGTGACTATCAGGCTGCCCTCACCCGTCTGGCCGCCCTGCGCGAGCCGGTCGATACCTTCTTCAACGAGGTGATGGTGATGGCCGACGACGAAGCCCTCAAGGCCAACCGTCTGGCGCTGCTGAACAACCTGCGCAACCTGTTCCTGCAAGTCGCGGATATCTCCCTGCTGCAGTGATATTTGTTGGGTTAAGTGATAATAAAAACGGCGCCGAAAGGCGCCGTTTTTGTTGAAAGAAATGATTCAGAAAGGAATCTCATCATTCAACCCTTCAATTTCCACAAAATATATTATCTGAGATGCTGTGACACTGAGGATATATTCAGCAACTTCCAATGTAGCAATGCCGCCCTCTGCTCCACCATGCCCCACCCCATTTCCACCACTGCGGTAGGCATAAATTCCTTCTATTGTTTTTACCAATGCCTTTGGTATTTCATAGTCATTAGTTTTCAAAAACCATTTTGCTAAATCGCCTAGAGTAGCAGCTTTAGACGCTGGGAATAATGCTTTTCCTGCAGCTTCGACTGCGCAAACAGCCTCTTTTACGCAATTTTCATAGTCAGGACTAGTGGGACTTCTGAAAAAATGAAGCGCTTTTGCATAGTGCTTTCTTGATTCATTCAACCTACTATCCCCCATCACAACCTGTGCTCTGGTTGCTGTGTCTTCTGTGTGCCTGCGCCCTCGACGCCTCACCACACCATCAGAAAACTCAAATGCTAAATTTTCCTCAAGAAAAAGACGCTCAATCTCATTAGCTATATATTTTTGAACTTCTCTTTTTTCTTTTACTAGCTCAGATTTCTCATAACCATGCAGAACATCCTGAGCTAGATAAGTATAAATTCTCTCACAAAAATCAAAGGTTTTATCCCACGCCAAAGAATATAAAACTTGCTCCGCATCAGCTCTCGCTTTCTTAACATCAGGGAATGGTGACTGGCTATATATCACAGGTTGGATTCTAGATATTCGTTGCAACTCTCTAGCAATAGCAAGCCAATCTGATATATATCCTTTCCCCTCCAAATCGTACAGCATATGAAGAACTGCTATTTTGGCACTATCAGGAAAAGAATCTTCTACATGTTGGTTTGAACCACGATGCCTAGATGAAAATGGCGCTTGAGTATCTGTCAAAATAATTACCTCTCCATCTTGTGTTATTCGTGTTAAATAGAATCCCCTGACAACAGGATAATCTTTTTTACCATAAAGTTAACTCTCTTATGGTTGCTGATTGACCCTCGTAGTATCAATTCGGTAGCAAACCCGTAGGTTCGAGTAACTGTCAGGCGTAATCGAAAATTCGCATAAATCGATCCTCCCGTTATCACGGCCACCCGCATTTCCCCCTCCGGCTGGCCAACCCTGACTCACGACAACAACCGGGACAACTGCTTCTCAGTCGTCCGATTACGCCGCGCTAATCGAACCTACAGATCCTTTGCCAATGCGGCGACAATGTTTTCCACGCTCTGGGTTACCGACAGGGTGGCGCTATCCAGTATCAGGCGCTCCCTGTCCCAGGGTTCATAATCGCGGTCGAGCACAGCCTGCCAGTCCGGCAATGCAAACCCCGCAATATCGGCCGTCCGGTTCTCGACCCGCTCGCGGTGCAGCTTCGAATTGGAGCAGACCACCTCAACATCGACATAGGGCACCCCGACCGAGAGGGCGATATCGTGGTAAGCATCCCGGGTGAGCTGTATAGGGTTAACGGAATCCGTGATGACGATTGACCCGAGTTTCAGGTTCTCTCTGGCCAGCTCATAGGCGACGAAATAACCGGCGGGCCCCATCTCTTTGTTTGTCTGGTCGGCGTCACGAATGGCCTGCTCTATGGTATCGATGCGCAGATAGACGGCCCCCAACCGCTGGGCCAAGGCACGCGCAATGGTGCTCTTTCCGCTGCCCGGCAAACCACTGAAGATAATCAGCATCATGTCTCCCCTGTGATGAAAAAGCTTGCGCGCATTCTCCCCGCGATGGAGGCCCTGAGTCCAGCGCGGGTGTGCCGGCAGCTCACCGGCACGCTCGCCCGATCACCACAACCCCATGCAGGCACCGGCTGCGGGGGACCCCACAGAGTGAACCTTGCCGCGTTCGGGTATGGGCATGGGAAGCTGCCGCTGTTAGGGTATGACCATCAATTAATCGACGACCGAGGCGTTATGCAACGCAAGACCCTGGCCCTGCTGCTGGCCACCCATCTGCTGGTAGGGGCGGCCGGCTTTGCCGCCGGCATCTATGCCCTGCCGATCCTGATAGCACCTGCCGCACCGAGCAGTGAACAGGTGGCGGCCAGTCAGCAACAGGCGACCTTTAACGGCACCTTTCGCCGGGATCTGAAAGAGAGCGACCGGCTGCACTGGGGCGAAGGCCAGGTGAGCATAGGGCCAGATGCCGTCAGCCTGATGGGCAAGCTGGCGCCGGGGCCCGACTACCAGCTCTATCTGTCGCCGGAATTTGTCGAAACCGAGGCGGACTTTGCCCGCCTGAAGCCACGGATGGTGCGGGTCGGACCGGTGAAAACCTTCGACAACTTTATCGTGCCGCTCCCCGCCAATATCGATCCGGCCCGCTACGACAGCGTGATCGTCTGGTGCGAAACCTTCGGCCAATTTATCACAGCCGCCCGCTATCGGCAGTAGCCCTGCCGGTTGCCGTAGGGCCGGAGACGGCGCAGCATCATAAAAAAACGGCGCCCCAAGGCGCCGTTTTGCTGTCTGCCAGACCACTCAACTCGGGGGAAAGTGGCCGCCAATGCTGATCACCTTGACCTGCTGCAGGGTGCCATTGATGGTAAAGGCGACCCTGTGCTCCTGACTGAGCCGGATCGTGTAGATCCCCTTGTTGTTGCCGCTCAGCTGCTCGTAGTGCATATCGCCGACCTTGCCGGCGGCACTCTTGGGATCAGAGCCGCGCTCGATCTCCCGCCGCCACTCATGGTATTTGCCCATGGCCGAGGGCGTCACGGCGACGTGCTTGTCCTTGTTGTAGAGGATCCGGGGTTGGGAATCATCGATAGTCCATGCCATAGCCAGCTCCTAGTCAGGCTCCAAAGAGAACCAAACTATAGCCCAAACGAGCAAAATGACAGATCATCAGAGCGAGATCCCTAACTGTCATTGCTGCAACCATTGCCCACAGAGGACCAGCAAGCGCGAAGTAATACACACCGGGCGCATAATCTGGCCAAGGCGAATACGCCAAGGAAAACGGGCACCCTTTGGGGGTGCCCGTGATGGACAAGTGGTTTATTCATTCATATCCGACAACATGAGCACGCTTACAGATAGTGCTCATCAACACCGATATGGCTTAACGCAGCCAGCTCCAGTGGCGTCAACTGTGCCGCATCGTCTATCATGGTCGGCTCGCCGCGGGCGGACTCGGGCAGCTGGAGGCGCACCTTGAGCGTGTCGGTCAGGCTGCCAACCAGATTGCCCATGCGGGTCAGGCGGGAGACCAGCACGGCCTCCGGGCTGCTCTCGCTGTCGGCAAAGGTAGAGACCTGCGCCACCGCGAAGTCGCAGATGGCCTTGGCCCGATCACCAAAAGCCCCTTCCAGCTGTTGCAGCACTTGCCGTGCCTCGCTGTCGCCGAGACGATCCAGTTCCGCCTTCATATGACCGGTGTCAAAGCGCAGTCGCGCCCCGGCATCGAGCCGATCCTCCGGCTTGCCAGCGGTCTGGTCAGCCCACGCCTGATCGGTCTGACCGGCAAACTGCATCAGGCCGCCCAGCACCAGTCGCTGGTTGGGGCGAGCCGAGGCGAGGCTGTCGAGAGCATGACCAAGGGAGGACCCCTTGGCATCGCTGCCACTGGCCAGTGAGAGCGCCAGTGTGCGCAGGGTTTGCAGGTCACCACGGGTCTGCAATTTGGCCATGTGGGAGCCATTGATGGAGCCATCGGCAATGTGCTGATGCAGGGCATTGAGATCGCTGCTGCTCAGGGTCACCTCGGTCGAGGTTTGATCCCGCAGCAGGTAGCTGGCCTGGTAGCTGATAAGATCCAGCGCCAGCTTGTAGCCAGAGGCCGGGGTCTGACGCGCCATGGCGACCTGCTCGCGGGCAGCGCCTTTGGTCTCACCGCTTTGGACGGGCGCCGTGTCGGCAGCAGTGGTCGCGCTTTGCGCCGGTTCGCCAGCAACTTCGGCCTGTACGGCACGCTGCAGGTCGGCAACTTCGCCCATCGCGGCGTGCAGCTGGCTCATCGCCTCCTGCAACAATTCTGGTGTGGCGCTGGCGAGCAGCTCGGTCACCTTGCCCCCCACAGTGCCCCACTGCTGGAGCGGGATACCGGCGATGGGGCGTTCGAGCAACCCGGCGGCGGCTGTCTGACTCTCTTGCCGCATGGAACCATCCCGGATCCCGATCAGGGAGGTCGCCAGTGAGCGCAAGGCGCCGTTGCCGGTCGCCAGGCGGGCGTGATCCTGTCCCAGTTGCTCGGCATTGATGCTGTTCAGCTCACTTGCCTTGTCGAGACCGCTCAGGGTAAAAGGCAGCGCCTGTTGCAACAGCAGCCGTTTCTGTTCAGCCAGCGAGAGGTTGTCTGCTACCGGAGTCTGCTGCGCCTTCGGCGCAGAGGCACTCTTGTCCGTCCCCAGCAAGTTGCCAATCCACTCTTTCAAAGCCACGAATGGGTGGGCCAGCTGGGCCCCCAGTCGCGAGAGCAGCCCTTGGCCTTTTTGCGGTTCATTGCGGCCGCCCAGCAGGATCGCATCCTGCCCGGTGGTGACCTGACGCGCCTCCAGCTGGCCCATCCGACCAACCCCTGTGGTTGCATCACTGTGGTGAGCGACGGCCTGCATGCCGCCAGTGTGTGCTTGAATCTGCATAATGATTGTCTTCTTGTGATGTTTCGCCACCAGTCTAGGAGAGGCGATCAACACGGACTATCGGGATTGGTCGCGATTTTTGTACTGAGCGCGGCACGCTATCTCGCTGACCGAAAAGCTAAAAAAAGAGAGCCACCATTAACAGTGCCGCTGACGGCGACCTGTTCTAATGGCACCACCACCAATCTGGAGCCATAGATGAACTCTCTTTATCACGCCGCCATCCGCCAGCTGTTTCTCTCCCTCTCGCTCCCTGAACCGCAGCAGGAGGAGAGCGTCACCAGCCTGCAGATCGGCGAGCTTACCTGCCATCTGACCGAGCACCCGGCCAACTATCTGCTGATGTTTACCCGCCTGGAAGCCGCCACCAGCGCCCAAGCCGCGGCGCAGAACCTGTTCAGCCAAGACCCCTGCAAACCGGTACTTGGCTTCGATTCACAGACCCTGAACCCGGTGTTATGGAACCGTCAGCCGCTGCAACAGCTAGAACGTGCCCAGATCCACCACCAACTGGAACAACTGGTCTCTGCCGCTGATGAGCTAAGCAGGCAGTAACAGGTATGCCCCCAAACCGGACCGTATGGAATCCAGGACACTATCTAGATAAAACATGGGTCTGCCGTCGACTGTCCCCACAGCCAAACGGCGCCCCAAGGCGCCGTCTGGCTGCATGCCACCAGTGACGGCGGCTGGCTGTTTATATGGCTCAGCCGGTATAGACAGGCAGCAGACCCGCCATGTTGAGCAGATGGAAGAGGACTGTCAGCACACCGAACAGAAAGACGCCCACTATCATCGGCAGGCCGCCCGGCGCGCGGAAGCCGTCGCCTTTACCGCCTTGCTCGCCCTTGCCGGCACGCACCTTCCAGGCCAGCAGGGCCGGTATGATGCAGGTCCACAGGGTGGCCACGGCACCGGCGTAGCCGATGGCCATCAGGAAGCCGAGCGGGAACAGCAGCAGCGGCGGCAGGAAGGTGGTGGCCCACGACTTGGCGCGGCCACCGCAGCCGTTGTCGAACTTGAACAGATCCGCCAGATAGTCGAACACCCCCAGACCCACACCGATAAAGGAGGAGAGGATGGCGGCCATGGAGAAGAGGTTGAGGGCGCTGGAGACGGCCTCCGACTCTATCACCGAGGCCAGCGCCTTGAGCTGCACGTCGACGTTGCCGCCCTGGGCCACCACGGGCCCGAACTCGACACGCTCACCAGCCAGATGAGGTAGAACAGCAGTGCTATGGCGGTGCCGCCGGCATCTATGCCCTGCCGATCCTGATAGCGCCTGCCGCACCGAGCAGTGAACAGGTGGCGGCCAGCCAGCAACAGGCGACCTTTAACGGCACCTTTCGTCGGGATCTGAAAGAGAGCGACCGGCTGCACTGGGGCGAAGGCCAGGTAAGCATTGGACCAGATGCCATCAGCCTGATGGGCAAGCTGGCGCCAGGGCCCGATTACCAGCTCTATCTGTCGCCGGAATTTGTCGAAACCGAGGCGGACTTTGCCCGCCTGAAGCCACAAATGGTGCGGGTCGGACCGGTGAAAACCTTCGACAACTTTATCGTGCCGCTCCCCGCCAATATCGATCCGGCCCGCTACGACAGCGTGATCGTCTGGTGCGAAACCTTCGGCCAATTCATCACAGCCGCCCGCTATCGGCAGTAGATGCCATGCCCGCTTCCTGCCGTCATGAGCCAGCCGATCAAAGAGGAGGTTTCTTCTCCCGCGACAGTCCAATACAAAAGGCGCCAACAGGCGCCTTTTGATGATCGGCAGCGGCGAGCCGCACCGACCCCATTGCACGGAACGCCTTACTCCACCGGCGCCATCAGGTGCTGGTAGGGGGTGCCAGACCACATGATATAGGGTATCGAGGTGTCAGGAGCGGCACCTTTCGGGTACTGATCGTAGAAGGCGTCATCCGCCCCGACAACCATCACGTGGGGCCCGGTCTGCAACCAGTGATTGCTGGTGGTGGGCTGGGTGGCGTAAGGATCTGTGTTGCTGGCATCGGTGCCACCCTTGAGCATGTACATAAAGCCGATCTTGCCCTTGGGCGGGGTCTGATGGCCGATCCAGGCGTGAGCCCAGGCCATCGCCGCCGCATCCATGCACATGGGGTCCGGCCCCGGCGTGGCCGGGTTGTCGGGCATGCAGGTAAAACCGTTGCTGCCTTCCCGCAGGGTACGCATCTTGCCATCGGCGCCCATGGCGACAATGGTGGCGCCGGCACCGACCCTGGTGGGGGCCGCCGCCATGGCGCTGGTGATCATCGCCTCGTCCGTCATCGCCGCAGCGCCGGCCATCTCTTCGGCCTGCACCAGGCCGGCCAGGGTGATGGCCGCGAGTGCTCCAAGGGTGGACATGTGCTTGCACATAACGTCTGTCTCCCGGTTGATTGGATAGATCACGCGCGGCCTGACTACCATGGCGGCCGTGCTGCCGGGCAGCAGCTGTCTGGTGGGGGACGGAGTGATCGGAAGGTGCCGCCATGGGGTCGCAGCCCGGGGGCGTGCGGTGGGCCGCCGACGTCATCTGTCTGACTATAGTCCCTCCAGCTCCCTGCGCCGGATGGCGCAAAAAACAAGGCGCCACCCGGGCGCCTTGTCATAGGGTGAGGACAAAAAACTAGCCCATGTAGACCGGCAGCAGACCCGCCATGTTGAGCAGATGGAAGAGGGCGGTCAGCACCCCGAACAGCAAGACGCCCACTATCATCGGCATGCCGCCCGGCGCGCGGAAGCCGTCACCTTTACCGCCTTGCTCACCCTTGCCGGCGCGCACCTTCCAGGCCAGCAGCGCGGGTATGATGCAGGTCCAGAGCGTCGCCACGGCGCCGGCGTAGCCGATGGCCATCAGGAAGCCGAACGGGAACAGCAGGGAGAGCAGCAGCGGCGGCAGGAAGGTGGCGGCCCACGACTTGGCGCGACCGCCGCGGCCGTTGTCGAACTTGAACAGATCCGCCAGATAGTCGAACACCCCCAGACCCACACCGATAAAGGAGGAGAGGATGGCGGCCATGGAGAAGAGGTTGAGGGCGCTGGCGACGGCCTCCGACTCTATCACCGAGGCCAGCGCCTTGAGCAGCACGTCGACGTTGCCGCCCTGGGCCACCACGGGCCCGAACTCGCTGCGCGGCAGGTTGCCGAACACGCTCACCAGCCAGATGAGGTAGAACAGCAGCGCTATGGCGGTGCCGCCGAGGATGGCGTAACGGGCGCGGCGCTCCTCACCGTAGTAGGCGCGCATGGACGACACCGAATGGTGATAGCCGAACGAGGTGAGCGCCACCGGCAGCATGGCCAGGGCATAGGGGGCATAGCTGGCGTGCTGGCTCAGGGTATCGAACAGCAGGGTCGGCTTGATGTTGAGCGACAGGCCCGAGATGCCGAACACGAAGCTCAGCCCCATGGCGATGACCAGCACCACTGAGATGCGATCCACCGCCCGGGTGGAGTGCCACACCAGGCCGGAGAAGCCCAGAGTAAACAGGATGGATCCCCAGTGGCTGCCGATGCCGGTCATGCCATCTATGATGAGGCCGGCCGAGGTGATGTAGGCGTAGAGCAGTATGCCGCCGACAAAGTAGACGGTGAGGTTGTTGAGGACGTTGACCTTGTCCCCCAGCAGTTCGCGGGTGACGGTATCGAACGACACGCGCAGCGGATAGCCCTGATAAGACTCCAGCAGCATCCAGCCGGATACCGTCATCACCACCATGGTCAGGGTGATGGCCAGCACCGACCAGATGGTCCAGGCGCCCGCCCCGGCACTCGGCAAGCCCAGCATGCCGGCTCCTACACAGACGCCGGCAATGATGCATGCCCCGCCCACCAAAGATGGTTTCTGTCCCATTTACTTCTCCAAAGACGATTGTGGATCTGGTCGCGACCGCGGACCGTTGCATTTGCTACGCCGGTTGTCATGGTAGATCGCGCTCATCTATGTGCCGGTGCCCAGTGCTTGTTGCTTCGAAAGCGAAGCAAGGTGGTTAAGGCGGGCTGCCGGCCCGACACGGCAGCAGGGCCGCCATGTCGGGGAAGGGACTTTACCCTGCTACCCCTCAGGTATCAAATGCGGGTGCATCTTCAGGCTGCCCGGTGGGCCCTTAGCAGACAGCCTGCAACTGGCGCATCGGCACTCAATGAGCCAGTTGCGGCAACAGCTGCAGCAGCTGGGCGCGATCCGCCAGCGGCGTCTGGCTGACCCAGATACCCAGCAGGCCGTAGGAGAGCAGCGGCAATATCAACAACAGCAGGCAGAGCAAACCCAGCAGCCAGCGGGGCTCAAGCCTGCGCGCCTTGCTGCCAAGGTGCAGCGCATCGGCCCGCTTGGGGCAGGCGGTGATGCAGCTCATACAACTGGTGCACTCCAGGCTGCGCACCGCGATCAGCTGGTGCACCTGGATGCGCGACGGACAGGCCCGGCTGCACTTGTCGCAGTCATGGCCAGCACTTCGCAGGCAGCGGGCCGGGTCACGCCGAATGCGCAGCGGTGTCAGCAGGCCGAGTAAAGACAGCCAGACGCCGTAGGGGCAGAGGTAGCGGCAGAAGCCCTGGCGGAAGGTGGCGGTGAGCAGCAGCACCCAACCGAGGCAGAGGCCCGAGATCAGGGTCAGGTTGAAGAAGAAGGCCCCCATCTTCATGTCCGCCGCCTGATGGTAGGGGCTGGTAAAGTAGCCGGGCAGGGCGGCGCCTGGCACCGCGATCAGCACGATAAACAGCAGGAAAGCCAGCACCAGAAACTTCTGGGAACGCAACACGACATCGAGCCAGCGCGGCGGCGTCCACTCCCCCACTATCCATCGGCTGCGCAGGCCGTGCAGCCACTCGCCCACCAGCCCGAGCGGGCAGAACCAGGCGCAGAAGGCCCGCCCCAGCAGCAGGGCCGACAGGCAGAGCACCAGTACCGTGACGGTCGCCGCCGGATGATGAGGATCTACTATGCCCTGACTGAGCCAGGCCCGCAGCCCGAGCCCGCCGGCGATGGGCAGGAAGCCGTCCACCACGTCCGGACGCATCAGCCAGGGGGATATCCCCTGCCCCAGCTGCCAGATATGCAGGCCGTACTGCACAGTCACCAACCCCCAGCAGAGCAGCAGCAGGTGACGGGTCCGTTCCCGCAGCGACTGGCTGTTGATCCCGCTGAGTGCTGGCAGCGGTCGGTATCTGTGCCACAGGGCGAGGGGGACGACCACCAGCCCCAGCGCGAACCAGAGCAGGCTGTCCGCCGCCACCAGCCAGATCAGGCCCAGCAGGCCGAGGGCAAGACGCCACTGCCAACCGGTGCGCGCCTGCCACCCCAACAGGGCCAGATAGACCAGGCCAGCCACCATGGTCATCGCTTCAATCAGGCTCATCTATCTCCCTCATAGCACTCATTCGGATAAGGGGGCAGGATAACGAATATCTGAGTTGATTATTTTGATCTGCATGGGCAGAGGGGGACATTCGCGCCCAATGCCCCTCGCTAGGGTTGAACCTTATGCCTTGCGGCTGTTGAACAGCGGCTGGTCCGATTCGACCTGCTCGGCCCAGAAGTGGATGTTGAAGCGGGCATCCTCGGACAGCTCGACCCTGTGCCAGTACTGGGGCGGGCTGGTGGCAAACTGGCCTGCATGGATCACTAGGCTTATCTCAGGCTCCTCGGCCTGCTCGTCGGCAAAGCCGTGGTAGGTGACTGTGCCCTCCATCACGCAGAGCTGGCCGAAGACACCGGCTGCCGTGTTGTGATGGGTGAGCAGGGCTGCGGGTACGCTCTGGCGGGTGAAGAAGGGGGTGGAGCGGCGCACCACCCAGTGGGCAGGAATAAGGTGCAGTGACATAGACATTCTCCTCAGATGGCCGGGTCGACCCGGCCGGCACAATGAATGGGGTTAACGGGGCAGCTGACGCAGCAGCGGGAAGGCGGCGCTCATCTGATCGCCCCCCACCACGAAGCCGCATAGCTCGCCATCCTCGCCATGCGCCTCGGCCACCATGCCGTGGCTGTTCCAGCGGCACTGCCAGGAGAGATCCTCGCCCTTGGTGCGGCCCGCCAGCTGCAAGGGATAACGCGGCGTTTTCACCTTCACCAGCATGGGCGGCAGGGTCAGCGGGGTCGGCGTGCCAAGCAGGGTGCGCGCCAGCGCATTGGCCCCCAGCACTATTGGTTGCAGGAAGGGGAGCAGCTGGCCCCGCCACTGCACGCAATCACCCAGTGCGAAGATATGGGGATCGCTGGTCTGCAAGTTGTCGTCGACCAGGATGCCGCGCTCCACCTCCAGCCCGGCCCCCCGGGCCAGGGCCAGATTCGGCCGCAGGCCGATCGCGGCGATCACCAGATCCTGCTCGCTGGTGCGGCCATCGGTCAGGGTCACCCGCCAGCCGTCGCCGGGCTGGGCATCTATCCTGGCGATACCCAGCCCGAATTGCAGGCTGACCCCCTGACTGCGCAGCGCCTGTTGCAGCGGCGGGGTCAGGGCGGCCGGCAACAGGGCGCTGAGCGGGCTGTCGGCCAGATCCAGCAGGGTGACCTCGCGACCATCGCTCGCCATGTCCATCGCCAGCTCGCAGCCGATGAGGCCGGCCCCCAGCACCAGGATGCGGCGGGCCTGCTGGATCAGCCCCTCGGCGGCGGCGTACTCCTGCTGGCTGTTGAGGGTCACCAGATGCTCGCTGCCCGGTATCTCCGGGCGCGCCGCGCTGGCGCCGGTAGCCAGCACCAGCTGGCCGTAGGGGAAGCTGCCCTGCGAGGTCAACAGGGTGCGCCGGGCGGGATCGATACCGAGCACGGGGCAGTGGGGCAGCAGCGTGATGCGCTGCTGCTCGGCAAAGTCGCTGCCGCTCTGCCGGGTCATGGCCGCGGCGGCGCAGCCCCGGCTCACCACGTGGCTCAAGTCCGGCTTGTTGTACTCGTCGCCGCTGTCGGCGGTGATGAGGCGGATGGGCTGTTCACCATCCAGCTTGCGCAGGCTCTTGACCAGCTGCTGGGCGGCGAAGCCGCTGCCGATCACCACGATTTCCCGGCTGATGCCGGCGTCATTCAGGGTTGCTGCGTTCATACACAGGCCTCCACGGCGCAGGGTTCGAATACCTCCTTGCCGATGCCGCAGCCGGGGCAGAGGAAGCTGTCAGGCACCTGGGCCCAAGGAGTGCCCGGTGCCACCAGCTGATCCGGCTCGCCCAGTGCCGGGTCATAGACCCACTGGCAGACGACGCAGAGCATGCTTTGGTCATCGTCCAGCGTGCTGGCGACCGGGGTGACGACACGCGCCACCGGTACCTCGATCACGGGCGCCGTCACTGCGGCGTTGTTTGTGATGATCGGGCGGGGTGCCTCGAGTGGGTGCAGCGCCCACTGGCGGGCCAGCTGGCGGCCGTGCTCGCGGCATTCGGCCAGGGCCGAACCATCGGGGCGCCACTTGGCCTTGAGGGAGATGCTGATGTCGAAGCCCGCGTCCATCAGCCGGGTCTGGATCCGGTCCACGGCGCCGCCGGTCCAGCCGTAGCTGCCGAAGGCCGAAGCCCGCTTGTTACGGAACCGCAGGCCGGTGATCTCCTCCAGCATGCCCGCCACCTTGGGCATCATGACGTTGTTCATGGTGGAGGAGCCCACCAGCACCCCCTTGGAGCGGAACACCTGGGTCAGGATCTCGTTCTTGTCGTGGCGGGCCACGTTGAAGATCTTCACCGCCACGCCCGGGTCTACCTCGTGGATGCCCTGGGCGATGGCGTCGGCCATCATGCGGGTGTTGTTGGACATGGAGTCGTAGAACAGGGTGATGCGATCCTCCTGATACTGATCCGCCCATTCCAGGTACTTGAGGATGATCTGGGTGGGGTCCTCGCGCCAGACGATGCCGTGGGAGGTGGCCACCATGCTCACCGGCAGGTTGAAGCCCAGCACCTCCTTGATCTTGGCGGTCACCAGCGGGCTGAAGGGGGTGAGTATGTTGGCGTAGTAACGCTGGCACTGCTCCATCAGCTCGGTCTGATCCACCTCGTCGTTGAACAGGTGCTCGTCGCAGTAGTGCTGGCCGAAGGCGTCGTTGGAGAAGAGCACGGCGTCCTCGGTCATGTAGGTCATCATGCTGTCGGGCCAGTGCAGCATGGGGGTCTCGATAAACACCAGCTGCTTGCCGTTGCCTATGTCCAGGCTGTCGCCTGTCTTGACCGGGTGGAAGTTCCACTCCGGGTGATGATGGTGGCCTGTGATGGAGTCGATGGCGTTGTGGGTGCAGTAGATGGGGGTGCCTGGGATGCGGGCCATCAGCTCGGTCAGGGCGCCGGCGTGATCCTCCTCGGCGTGGTTGATCACCACGAAGTCGATGGAAGCGAGATCGATCTCCGCCGCCAGGTTCTGCACGAACTCCCGGCTGAACTTGTGATCGACGGTGTCGATCAGCACGTTCTTCCCTTCGCGGATGAGGTAGCTGTTGTAGCTGGTGCCCTTGTGGGTCTTGTACTCGGTGCCGTGGAAGTCGCGCACCTCCCAGTCCCGTTGGCCGACCCAGTGAATGTTGTTTTTGACGTGAATGCTCATCAAGTTGTTCCTCAGAATGCAATAGCGAATGTGCGACTGAACGGACTATTGCAGTTGACGTGCCAACTCATAACTTATTGTTTTTAATAGACACACACATAGATCATTGTCATTTAGACAGCCACTCTTTATAGTCAAAAGCACAAATACACTGTCATTTGGACAATTCTCGTGATCTCGACCGACAGCCTGGCGCGCATCGCCCTCGACCTGCAACTCGGCATCTCCCATCAGGACCGCTTTCACCGCCTGATCCAGAGCGTGCGCAGCCTGCTGCACTCGGACGCCTCGGCCCTGCTGCGCTACGAGGGGGGCCAGTTCATCCCGCTGGCCATCGACGGCCTGATGCAGGACGTGCTGGGCCGCCGCTTCGCACTGGCGGATCACCCGCGCATGGAGGCCATTGCCCGGGCCGGCGACGTGGTGCGCTTCCCCGCCGACAGCAACCTGCCCGACCCCTATGACGGCCTGATCCCGGATCACGACGACTTCAGGGTGCACGCCTGCGTCGGCCTGCCACTGTTTTCGGATCAGACGCTGATCGGCGCCCTGACCATAGACGGCATGAACCCGACCCAGTTCGACGGCATCAGCGACGAGGAGCTGCGGCTGGTGGGCGCCCTGGCCGCCGCTGCCCTCAGCAACGCCCTGCTGCTGGAACGGCTCGCCCGCCAGAGCAGCGAACCCCTAGCTCCCTCCAGCCAGAATGGGCCGGGCCAGCCCGAGATGATAGGCCGCTCCCCCGCCATGGACCGGCTGCGCCACGAGATAGCCGTGGTGGCGAGCTCCGAGCTGAACGTGTTGATCCTGGGGGAGACGGGGGTTGGCAAGGAGCTGATCGCCAAGGCGGTGCATCAGGGTTCACCCCGCGCCAGCGCCCCCCTGGTCTATCTCAACTGCGCCGCCCTGCCGGAGTCGGTGGCGGAGAGCGAGCTGTTCGGCCACGTGAAGGGGGCCTTCACCGGCGCCATTCACAACCGGGCGGGCAAGTTCGAGCTGGCCGACAAGGGCACCCTGTTCCTGGACGAGATCGGCGAGCTCTCCCTGCCGCTGCAGGCCAAGCTGCTGCGGGTGCTGCAATACGGCGATCTGCAGCGCATCGGTGACGACACCCCGCTCAAGGTGAATGTGCGCATCCTGGCCGCCACCAACCGGGATCTGAAGCAGGCGGTAGTCGAGGGGCAATTTCGAAGCGATCTCTACCACCGCCTGAGCGTCTTCCCGATCCACGCCCCCGCCCTGCGGGAGCGACCGGACGACATACCCCTGCTTGCCGGTTATTTTTGCGAACGCTGCCGGGTCAGCCTGGGGCTGGAGCGGCTGCGCATCCAGCCCAGGGCGCTGCAACTGCTCGCCAGCTACGACTGGCCGGGCAACGTGCGGGAGCTGGAGCACGCCATCCACAGGGCGGCCGTGCTGGCGCGGGCCGAGCAGGGCAGTCAGGCCCCCGCGCTGGATTGCCACCACTTCAACCTGGCAGCCACCGGCGCCCCCTCATCCAGCCGCATCCCTGTGGAACAGGCGGTGCAGCCAATGGCAGGCATGGGGCTGCGCACAGCCACAGATGCCTTCCAGCTCCAGCTGATCGAGCAAACCCTGGCGGCACAGCAGGGCAACTGGGCCGCCACCGCCCGCGCCCTGGAGCTCGACAGCGGCAACCTGCACCGCCTAGCCAGACGGCTCGGTCTCAAGGCCTGATGCAAAGACTTGACCCCCACAAACAAAAACCCCCTCGTGACGAGGGGGTTTTTCGTGGTGCCTGTACGATGACCGGGGCCGCGGCATGATCCATCGGCGGCGGATTCAGTCGCGGGCACGGCGCAGGTGGTAGTCGACGTGATAATCGTTGGCGTTGCGGAACATGATGGAGTAGTTGAGAAACTCCCCGTTCTCGCCATAAGAGAGGGAGGTCAGCCGCAGGATGGGCGCCCCCTGCTCGATATGCAGCAGCTCGGCCATCTGCCGGTCGGCCAGCACGGCACTGAAGCTCTCGTAGTTGCCGGCGATGGGGAGCTGGCACTCGTTCTCGATGTAGGCAAACTTGGAGCCCTCCAGATGGGCCACCGACAGGGTGCGAAACAGCCGCACCGGCATGTAGCTCTCCTCCAGCAGCAGGGCCCGGCCATCCACAGAACGCACCCGGCTGGAGTAGTAGACGGGTTCGTTCACCTTGACCCTGAGCTGGCTGGCAATCGCCGGTGGGGCCGGCATGGTACGAAACTCCAGCACCTGGCTGGTGAGCTCCCGGCCCTGATCGCGCATCAGCTCGGTAAAGCCGCTCAGCCCCTTGGTCTCATGCTGGACATCCTTCTTGGTCACATAGGTGCCGCTGCCGTGGCGCCGCGCCACCAACCCCCACTCGATCAGCATGTCCACTGCCTTGCGCACCGTCATGCGCGACACGCCGAACTGGCTCGCCAGCATCTTCTCGCTCGGCAATACGTCCCCCACCCGGCAATCCGCGCCATTGACCCGGATACGCAACCGATCCGCCACCGATTTATAGATCACTGCTAGACCTCTCCCAGCCTGTACCCGCGGCCGCCTCATTCAGGGGCTTCAGGCTCAACCAATTGAAAACAAACAACTTTAAATTCAAATAAACCGACAAGAACGTCACAAAAACAAGATGTACAACAATATCTCAAAATTTAGATCTCTTTGTCTAAATAAGAGCATGCGCCGGATCACATAACCACCACATATTTCATGAGGGCTTGACCCATTGTTGTTAGGTTCAATTCAGCAACACAAACAACACCCTATCAAAAACTCTTTTAATAAAGGGACAATATATGCTCAGTCAAATTCAACGCTTTGGCGGAGCAATGTTTACTCCTGTACTACTGTTTCCATTTGCAGGTATGGTAGTGGGCATTGCAATCATGCTGAAAAATCCCATGTTCGTGGGAGAGGCGCTGGCAAACCCGCAAGGTTTGTTTTTTCAAATAGTACATATTATTGAAGAAGGTGGCTGGACCGTATTCAGAAACATGCCGCTTATATTTGCCATCGGCTTGCCGATTGGGCTGGCAAATAAGGCGCAGGCACGAGCCTGTCTCTCCGTATTGGTCAGCTTCATGACCTGGAATTATTTCATCAATGCCATGGGGATGACCTGGGGCGACTATTTCGGGGTCGATTTCAATCAGGCGGTCGGCGGCGAAAGCGGCCTGGCCATGGTCGCCGGGATCAAGACGCTGGACACCAGCATCATAGGGGCCATCGCCACCTCGGGTATAGTCACCGCCCTGCACAACCGGCTGTTTGATCGACAGTTGCCCGTCTTTCTCGGCATCTTTCAGGGCAGCTCCTTTGTCACCATCATCGCCTTCTTCGTCATGATCCCCTGTGCCTGGCTGACCCTGCTGGGGTGGCCCAAGGTACAGATGGGCATCGCCTCCCTGCAGGAGTTTATGCTGATCTCGGGCCCGCTCGGTGTCTGGGTCTACACCTTCCTCGAGCGCATCCTGATCCCGACCGGCCTGCATCACTTCATCTATGGCCCCTTCATCTTCGGCCCGGCCGCGGTGGAAGGCGGCATCCAGCTCTACTGGGCCCAGCATCTGCAGGAGTTCAGCCAGAGCACGCGTCCGCTCATCGAACTGTTCCCCCAGGGTGGCTTCGCACTGCACGGCAACTCCAAGATCTTCGGTGCCATGGGGATTGCCCTGGCCATCTACGCCACTGCAGCCCGTGAAAACAAGGCCAAGGTGGCCGGTCTGCTGATCCCGGCGACCCTGACCGCCATGCTGGTGGGCATCACAGAGCCGCTTGAATTCACCTTCCTCTTCATCTCGCCACTGCTGTTTGCCATCCATGCCCTGCTGGCCGCCACCATGGCCACAGTCATGTACCTGTTCGGTGTCGTCGGCAACATGGGCGGCGGCCTGCTCGACCAGTTCCTGCCGCAGAACTGGATCCCCATGTTCCACAACCATGCCGGCATGATGTTTACCCAGATAGCCATAGGCCTGGTGTTTACCGGACTCTGGTTCCTGATATTCAGGAGTCTCATTCTGAGATTAAATTTGAAAACCCCGGGGCGGGAAGACAGCGAAATAAAGCTGTATTCCAAAGCCGATTATCAGGCAGCCAAACAACAACGAGGCAGTGATATTGCGGAGCAAATTATCGAGGCACTCGGCGGCAGCAAAAACATAAGAAGCCTGAATAATTGCGCCACCCGCTTAAGAATATCGCTGATAAATTCCAGCCAGGTTGCGGCAGATGACATATTCAAACAACTGGGTGCCCATGGGGTGGTTCGTCATGGCGACAGCATTCAAATAATCATAGGTCTGCATGTGCCTCAGGTACGTGAAAATATGGAATCGATAATGAACAACCCCACTCAATCCTCTTCTTTCGTAACGGAGTCATGATCATGAAAAAATTCTCTGTAGTCATCGCCGGCGGCGGCAGCACTTTCACACCGGGTATCGTCCTCATGCTGCTGGAGAACCAGCATCGTTTCCCGCTCAAGGAGATCAAGTTCTATGACAACGATGGTGCCCGCCAGGAAGTCATCGCCGAGGCATGCAGGATACTGCTGAAAGAGAAGGCACCCGAGATTGCCTTCAGCTACGGTACCGATCCCAAGGCGGCCTTCAGCGAGGTGGATTTTGTCATGGCCCACATCCGGGTCGGCAAATACCCCATGCGCGAGCAGGACGAGAAGATCCCCCTGCGTCACGGCGTGGTCGGTCAGGAGACCTGTGGTCCAGGCGGCATCGCCTACGGAATGCGCTCCATCGGCGGCGTACTGGAGCTGGTCGACTACATGGAGCAGTACTCCCCCAACGCCTGGATGCTGAACTACTCCAACCCGGCCGCCATAGTGGCGGAGGCAACCCGTCGCCTGCGTCCCAACGCCAAAATCCTCAACATCTGCGACATGCCGATCGGGATCGAGGGGCGCATGGCCCAGATCGCCGGCCTCAAGTCACGCAAAGAGATGCGGGTACGCTACTACGGTCTCAACCACTTCGGCTGGTGGACCCGCATCGAGGATCTGGCAGGCAACGACCTGATGCCGAAGATCAAGGAACACGTCGCCCGCCACGGCTATGTGCCCAACAGCGCCAGCCATGCCGAAGCAAGCTGGAACGATACCTTCGCCAAGGCCAGGGATGTGTGGGCGCTCGATCCGGATACCCTGCCCAACACCTATCTCAAGTACTACCTCTACCCTGACTATGTGGTGGCCCATGCCAACCCTGAGCATACCCGCGCCAACGAGGTGATGGAGCACCGCGAGAAGCAGGTATTCAGCGCCTGCCGCGCCATCGTCAAGGCGGGTAATTCGGAGGCAGGCGAGCTGGAGATCGACGAGCACGCCTCCTATATAGTGGACCTGGCCACCGCCATCGCCTTCAACACCCAGGAGCGGATGCTGTTGATAGTCCCGAACCGGGGCGCCATCAACAACTTCGACCCCGAGGCCATGGTCGAGATCCCCTGTCTGGTGGGCAGCAGCGGGCCAGAGCCCTTGCAGGTCGGCAATATCCCCCTGTTCCAGCAGGGCCTGATGGGCCAGCAGGTGGCGGTCGAGAAGCTGGTGGTGGAGGCCTGGGTCGAACGCTCCTACCAGAAGCTGTGGCAGGCGATCACCCTGTCCAAGACGGTGCCGAGCGCCTCGGTGGCGAAGGCCATCCTGGATGACCTGGTGGCCGCCAACAAGGATTACTGGCCGCCGCTGCAATAAATCGCCCACAAACAAAAACCCCCTCGTGACGAGGGGGCTTTTCGTGGTGCCGACTATCGCCGTGCAATACCGCGAGGCGGTCAGCGCAGGGATTTGACCGAGCGGCGGACGATAAGCTCGGGCTCTACCGTCATGGACTCGACTTCCAGCGCCTTGTTGCGGATCCGGCTCACCAGATGCTTCACCGCCAGCAGGCCGAGCTCGGCCTTGGGGTGGCGAATGGTGGTAAGCGGCGGGCTGGAGAAGCGCGCCATTTCCACGTCGTCATAGCCGATCATGGAGATGTCGTCCGGTACCTTGACCCCGGCTTCCCAGGCGGCGCAGATGGCGCCGATGGCCATGGGATCATCGAAGGCGAACACAGCCGTCGGGCGAGGCGTGAGGGCCAGGATGCGCTGCATGGCATCGAAACCGCTCTGGCTCTCGTAATCCCCTTCGAAGATCTGCTCGTCCTTCAGGGTCAGGCCATGCTCGCCCAGGGCGTCGCGTACCCCGTCCAGCCGCTGCTGGGTGGTCGGCTTGGAGAGCTGTCCCGTGATGCAGACGATCTCTTTATGGCCCTGCTCCAGCAGATGACGTACCGCCAGCCGCGCGCCTATGCGGGCGTTGTCGTTGATCACGTTGGCGAAATCGCACTCTGTGCCCCAATCCAGCACCACCTGCGGCACGTTCTTGTGAATGCGCAGCATGTCGCGCAGCGGGGTGTCGATATCGGTTCCCAGCACCAGCAGGCCGTCGACCCGCTTCTCCATCAGCATGCGCAGGTAGTGCTGCTGACGGGGCGGCTGGTTTTCGGTGTTGCACAGGATCAGGCTGTAACCCTGTTCGAAACAGTACGCCTCTACCCCCTGCACCACTTCCGCGAAGAAGGGGTTGGCACTGGTGGTGACCAGCATGCCTATGGTTTTGGTTGAGTTTATCTTGAGGCTGCGCGCTACCGAGTTGGGCGCGTAGTTGAGTTCTGCCACCGCCTCAAGCACTTTTTGGGTTGCATCTTCGCTGACCCGACGGGTGTGATTGAGTACATGTGAGACGGTGGAGATGGATACGCCTGCACGGGAAGCGACATCCTTGATAGTGGCCATCTCTGTCTCCTGAAGATCAAAAGCGGAACATTAGCAGATTTCCCGAATAAAGGCTTGGTTTTAACAGGCACTGCCAATGAATTGTCAATGCTGGCTAATCTAGGCGCTCATTTCTATTTGCGCAAACGAATTTTGGTCAAAATGGGAGCAGTGTCAGGGTAAAATATCGTCAGTTTTTTCATCTGCCATTTGTCACCAGCACACCTTGTTGTGAAGATGTTAACTGAGTAAAACAGTATTAACGTCTATAGTATTATCTGAAATTAGCTGTTTATTTCAAAAAAGCACTATCCCACCCACTCTGGTTAGTATCTTTAACAGCTTGTTATTGCCCAGCGAGGAATGATAGAACCATACCTATTACCGGACTGGCGGGATCCCGGCCCGGAATGGCACACGGAAAATGAAACAATCCACTGATTAAGGGACGAATCAATGCATAAGTTGAGCAAAATCACAGTAAGCGCAGCGGTTTCTTTGGCTCTGTTTGGATCGATATCCATCGCCAACGCGGCTGACACCATCAAGATCGGCATCGCCGGTCCGGTCACAGGCCCGGTCGCCCAGTACGGTGACATGCAGTTCACCGGCGGCAAGATGGCGGTCGAGCAGATCAACAAGGCTGGCGGTATCGCAGGCAAGCAGATCGAAGCCGTCATCTATGACGATGCCTGCGATCCCAAGCAGGCCGTGGCGGTCGCCAACAAGGTGATCAACGACGGCGTCAAGTTCGTGGTCGGCCACCTCTGCTCCGACAACACCCTGCCCGCCTCCGACATCTATGAAGATGAAGGCGTGCTGATGATCACCCCTGCCTCCACCAACCCCAAGATCACCGAGCGCGGCTATCAGCTGGTGCTGCGTACCATAGGCCTGGACAGCGACCAGGGTCCGACCGCCGCCAAGTACATCATCGAGCAGGTCAAACCCAAGCGCGTGGCCGTCATCCACGACAAGAAGCAGTACGGTGAAGGCATCGCCACCAGCGTGAAGGCATCCCTGGACAAGGCCGGCGTGAAAGTGGTGGCGTTCGAAGGCATCACAGCCGGTGACAAGGACTTCTCCGCCCTGATCGCCAAGCTGCAGAAAGAGAACGTCGATTTCGTCTACTACGGCGGCTACCACCCCGAGCTGGGTCTGATCCTGCGTCAGGCTGGCGAGAAGGGTCTGAAGGCCAAGTTCATGGGTCCGGAAGGGGTAGGCAACAAGGACATCTCCGCCATCGGTGGCCCGGCTTCCGAAGGTCTGCTGGTGACCCTGCCGAACAAGTACGATCTGGTGCCGACCAACGCCCCGCTGGTGGCGGCGTTCAAGGCCAAGGGTCAGGACTCCTCAGGCCCCTTCGTCTGGACCACCTATGCGGCGGTACAGACCCTGGCTGCCGGTATCGCCAAGGCGGGTGAGGATGACCCGGCTGCGGTCGCCGCCGCCATCAAGGCCACGCCGATCGATACCGTCATGGGCACCCTGAGCTGGGCGCCGAGTGGTGACCTGAAAGGCTTTGAATTCGGTGTGTTCCAGTGGCACGCCGACGGTACCTCCACTCAAGTCAAATAATCTGCCGGTCGGGGTGACATGAGTCACCCCTCCTTTCTTTGCGGGCAAGTACAGGGATCGCAGTATGTCCGAACACCTCCTTTACCTGGTTCAGCAGCTGCTGAACGGGTTAACCATAGGCAGCACCTATGCGTTGATCGCCATCGGCTACACCATGGTCTATGGCATCATCGGCATGATCAACTTCGCCCACGGCGAGGTTTACATGATCGGCTCCTATGTCGCCTTTATGGTGATGGCCGGGCTCGCCATGATGGGCATCGACAGCACCTTCCTGCTGCTGGGAGGCGCCTTCCTGGTCAGCATCATCATCACGGGAACCTATGGCTGGACCATAGAGCGGGTCGCCTATCGCCCGCTGCGGGGCGGCAACCGCCTCATCCCCCTCATCTCCGCCATCGGCATGTCGATCTTCCTGCAGAACATGATGCGAATGGCACAGGGCTCGCGCGATATCGCCATGCCCACCCTGATCTCCGGGGGCTGGACCCTGGGCGCCGAAGACGGCTTCCAGGCCAGCCTCTCCTACATGCAGCTCATCATCTTCGTGGTGACCTTCATCACCATGCTGGCGCTGACCCAGTTCATCGGCCGCTCCCGCATGGGCCGTGCCTGCCGCGCCTGTTCGGAAGACATCAAGATGGCCAACCTGCTGGGGATAGACACCCACGTGGTCATCTCCATCACCTTCGTGCTGGGGGCCACCCTGGCCGCCGTCGCGGGCGTGCTGCTCGGCATGTATTACGGTGTCATCAACCCCTATCTCGGCTTCATGGCCGGGCTGAAAGCCTTTACCGCTGCGGTATTGGGCGGCATCGGCAGCATTCCCGGCGCCGTGCTGGGCGGCCTGCTGCTGGGGGTGGTGGAAGCACTCACCGCCGGCTATCTCAGCACCGAGTACAAGGATGTGATGGCCTTCGCCCTGCTGATCGGCGTCTTGCTGTTTATGCCCACCGGCATTCTGGGCCGACCGGAAGTGGAGAAAGTCTGATGAAACGCCAATTCATTCACGCCTGTATCGCCAGCCTGGTATTGCTGGTGCTCTCCTTCTGGCTGCTCGGCTTCAAACTCGAGACCGACGGCACCCGCTTGCTGGTAGTCAGCCGCCTCGACGTGTCGCTGGCCTGGCTGGTGGGCGGTGCCGCCCTGGTGTTCTGGTTCCAGATGTTGCGCGGCCAGATCAGCCGGCTGTTCAAAGGCTCCATCAGCGGCTTCTCCATCGGCTTCACCAAGCTGGTACTGCCCAGCCCGGAAGAGGCACCCAAGCTCTATAACCTCACCGCCGTGCTGGTGCTGCTGTTTGCGGTGAGCTGGCCCTTCATGGCCTCGCGAGGCGCCATCGATCTCGCCACCCTCACCCTGATCTACATCATGCTGGGGCTGGGGCTGAACGTGGTGGTGGGTCTGGCCGGTCTGCTGGATCTGGGCTACGTCGGCTTCTACGCGGTCGGTGCCTACAGCTACGCCCTGCTCAACACCTATTTCGGCCTGAGCTTCTGGGAGTGTCTGCCCATCGCCGGCCTGACGGCGGCCACCTTCGGCTTCCTGCTCGGCTTCCCTGTGCTGCGGCTGCGGGGGGACTACCTGGCCATAGTCACCCTGGGCTTTGGCGAGATCATCCGCATCCTGCTCAACAACATGACCAGCCTCACCGGCGGCCCGAACGGCATCTCCGGCATTCCCAAGCCGACGCTGGGCGGACTCGAGTTCAACCGCACCGTCAAGGACGGGGGTTTTGGCACCTTCCACGACTTCTTCGGCATCGCCTACAACGCCAACCACAAGGTGATCTTCCTCTACCTGATGGCGCTGGTGCTGGTGGTGGCCACCCTGTTCGTCATCAACCGCCTGCTGCGCATGCCGCTGGGCCGCGCCTGGGAAGCGCTGCGGGAAGACGAGATCGCCTGCAAGTCGCTGGGGCTCAACCCCACCATCATCAAGCTGACCGCCTTCACCATAGGCGCCTGCTTCGCTGGCTTCGCCGGCAGCTTCTTCGCCTCGCGCCAGGGCTTCATCAGCCCGGAGTCCTTCGTCTTCATCGAGTCGGCCATCGTCCTTGCGATCGTGGTGCTGGGGGGCATGGGCTCCCAGATCGGGGTGGTGCTGGCCGCCATAGTGATGACGGTACTGCCGGAGCTGGCCCGTGAATTCAACGAGTACCGCATGCTGATGTTCGGTCTGCTGATGGTGTTCATGATGATCTGGCGGCCACAGGGACTGCTGCCGATGACCAGACCTCACCTGGAGCTACAAAAATGAGCAATCAGACGTTGTTAGAAGTCTCTGATTTATCGATGCGCTATTTGGCCGGATTGCTGGCGGTGACTTGCTCCACCTTGAATCGGGGGCTGAAAAAATGAGTGCCAACCAGAAGTTAATGGAAGTCTCTGATCTGTCGATGCGCTTCGGCGGTTTGTTGGCGGTCAACGGCGTCAAACTGGACGTGGACAAGGGGGAGGTGATCTCCATCATAGGCCCCAACGGTGCGGGCAAGACGACCGTCTTCAACTGCCTGACCGGCTTCTATCGCCCGAGTGGCGGCATCATTCGCTACAAGGGTGAAGAGATCCAGGGGCTGCCCGGTCATCTCATCGCCCGCAAGGGAATAGTGCGCACCTTCCAGCACGTACGGCTGTTCAAGGACATGACGGCGGTGGAGAACCTGCTGGTGGCCCAGCATCGCCACCTCAACACCAGTTTCATCGCCGGCCTGTTCAAGACCCCGGCCTTTCGCCGCGCCGAGCAGGAGGGGCTGGAACACGCCGCCTTCTGGTTGGAGAAGGTGGGCCTCAAGGATCTCTCCAATCGCGCCGCCGGCAACCTGGCCTATGGCCAGCAACGCCGGCTCGAGATCGCCCGCTGCATGGCGACCCAGCCCGATCTGCTGATGCTGGACGAGCCGGCCGCCGGCCTCAACCCGCACGAGACAGATGAGCTGAACGAACTGATCATCAGCCTGCGGGACGAGTTTGGTGTCTCCGTCCTGCTTATCGAACACGACATGAAGCTGGTGATGGGGATCTCCAACCGCATCTTCGTGGTCAATCAGGGCACCCCGCTGGCCCACGGCAAGCCGGATGAGATCCGCAACAATCCGGCCGTGATCAAGGCCTATCTGGGCGAGTCGTAAGGACAAAAAGATGTTAGAACTTCGCAACGTATCGACCCACTACGGCAAAATTCAGGCGCTGCACGACGTCAGCGTCGAAGTGAAAGAGGGGGAAATCGTCACCCTGATAGGTGCCAACGGCGCCGGCAAGACCACCTTGCTGATGACATTGTGCGGCGAGCCCAAGCCCAGCAGCGGCAGCATCTGGTTCGAGGGGGAGCAGATAAGCTCCCTCACCACGGCCCGCATCATGCGCAAGGACATAGCCGTGGTGCCGGAGGGGCGCCGCATCTTCGCCCGCCTGACGGTGGAGGAGAACCTGCTGATGGGCGCCTTCTTCGTCGACAAGGAGGAGCAGCACGGCCTGCTGGATCAGGTGTTCACCCTGTTCCCGCGCCTGCACGAGCGGCTGCAACAGCGCGCCGGCACCATGTCCGGCGGCGAACAGCAGATGCTGGCCATAGGCCGCGCCCTGATGAGCAAGCCGCGCCTGCTGCTGCTGGATGAACCCTCGCTGGGGCTGGCCCCCATCGTCATCCAGCAGATCTTCGACACCATAGAGCAGCTGCGCCAGAAGGGGATGACCATCTTCCTGGTGGAGCAGAACGCCAACCAGGCGCTCAAGCTGGCCGATCGGGGCTATGTGCTGGAGAACGGCCACGTGGTGCTGCAAGATACGGGGGCCGCCCTGCTGGCCAACCCCGCAGTACGGCAGGCCTACCTGGGTGGTTAACCCATGAGCAGGGCCGGTGCCGAGCGGGATCGCCACCTGTTCTGGCGCGATCCGGCCCTGCCCTTCATAGAGGCGCGGGCGGTGCAGGATGGCCGCCGCGTCTGTTACGACAAGCACAGCCACGCCCACTTCTCCATCGGCGCCATCACCGGCGGCCACAGCCACTACCTCAACCAGCGCAGCAGACAGGAGGTCGGCTCGGGCTCCCTGGTGCTGATGAACCCGGAAGAGGTGCACGCCTGCAACCCCATCGCAGACCAGCCCTGGTCCTATCTGATGTTCTACCTCGATACCGACTGGCTGCGCAGCCAGCAAGAGGAGGCCGGACTGGGGGCCCATTTTCGCCCCTTCGACATGACGGCCAGCCGGGATCCCCTGCTGTATGCCCGCTTGCAACACCTCTATCGCACCCTGCAGGATGACCGCCAGGATCGCCTCGCCAAGGAGGTGGCCTGCCATCTGTTCAGCCACCAGCTGCTGGCCAGGCTCACTCCCGCCAGATGGGACGCGCGCCCGCCCCTGCATCTGAGGCGCGCCGCCGAGCTGATGCAGGACGAGTACGCCAGCCCCCTCACCTTGCAGTACCTGAGCACAGTCGCCGGGCTGACCCAGTCTCACTTCGTGCGCGCCTTCAGCCGCCATTACGGCATGACCCCTCACGCCTACCTGCTCAACCAGCGCATTCGCCATGCCCGTGCCCTGCTCGTTCAGGGGCGTCCCCTGGTCGAGGTGGCGCTGGCGACGGGTTTCGCCGATCAGGCCCACTTCCAGCGCCAGTTCAAGCGGCTGGTCGCCGCGACCCCGGGCCAATACCAGTGCCTCCCTCAGTGCTCCAGCACAAGATAGCCAACGCTGAGCAACAGCAGCATCGCCATACCGCGGTTGAACCAGCGCAGACGGCGAGGCGCGAGCAGGGCTTCCTGCAGACAGCTGCCGACATAGGCCCAGCAGGCGATGGAAGCAAGGCAGATCACCAGATAGAGGCTGGTGAACCATATCGTCTGACCCACATTGCCCACGGCCCCATAGGCTCCCATGCCCATGCTGGCCGCCAGCCAGGCCTTGGGATTGAGCCACTGCATCAGGGCGCCGTATAAAAAGGCGGGTGGGGTGGCGCCCTCACGCTTCAGTTCTCCCTTGTCCGTCATCAGCAGCCAGGCCAGATAGCAGAGAAAGAGGATGCCGCCCCAGCGGATGCCGCTGAGCGCCATTGGCCAGTGCGACAAGGCGGCCCCCAGACCCAGCCTCATCAGCAGCAATAGCAGGATGAAGCCCAGGGTGGCCCCCACCACATGGCGCAGGCTGGCGCGAAAACCATATTGCGCCCCCGCACCGAGGGCGACCAGATTGACCGGGCCGGGAGAGATGGACATGGCCAGGGCAAACCCGGCCATGGATAACAGCAGACTCATTTCCATGGATGACACTCGTTGAAGGTGTTGAGCCCTCACCCTACCCATGAGCCTGGCGCCGATATTGAAGAAAATTGCGATCTCCTCCGGCGGGACGAGTCGACACATTGCGGGCTTAGCACGGACGCAGGCTTGCGGTAAACTGACCCACAATCACCTATTCACAGGACATGTTAATGGACCAGTTTGCCCATATCAGTGCCCATGATGCCCACCAGAAGATCGCTGCCGGTGAAGCCCGCCTCGTGGATATTCGCGATCCGCAATCCTTCGAGGCCGCCCACGCGGTCGGCGCCTTCCACCTCACCAACGGTTCTCTGGTTCGCTTCATGGACGAGGTGGATTTCGATACCCCTGTGATAGTGATCTGCTATCACGGCAACAGCAGCCAGGGCGCGGCCCAGTACCTGATGCAACAGGGCTATGACCAGGTCTACAGCCTGGATGGCGGCTTCGAGGCGTGGCGCAAAGAGTTCCCCGTCCAGGCAGGCGACGCATGACAGGGGCGGGCAAGCCCTCCTCAACCGGCATGATCCAGCTGCTGGTGCTCGACAACGCCCGCATGGCCCAGGCGCTGGTGGACTACCTCGCCACCCTCGGCATCTCGTGCGAGCTGACCCAGTCCGAGCTCGGCGTCTCGGTCTGGCTGGCGGACGAGCAGCGCCTCGCCCAAGCCCAGCTGGAGGTGAAACGCTTCCTGGCAGAGCCGGCCCACCCGCGCTACATGGAAGCCTCCTGGCAGTCCGGTCGGGCGGATGCCCGCATCGACTACAGCAAGGGGATGACGGATCCCGTCACCGACTTCCTCCATCAGGCGGGGCCGCTGACCCTGGTGGTGATCATCGCCTGCCTCGCCATCTATGCGCTCAATGCCATAGGCCTGCCGATCTTTGACGAACTGGCGTTCCATCCGACCCTGGCCCAGTTCACCGACTGGCAGGCGTGGCGTTACTTCACCCCGGCCTTTATCCACTTCTCGGTGCTGCACCTGGTGTTCAACCTGCTGTGGTGGTGGTATCTGGGAGGCCAGATAGAGCAGCGCCTCGGCGGCGGCAAGCTGCTGATCCTGCTGCTGGTGGGGGCGGCCCTGCCCAACATCGCCGAGTTCTTCGCGAGCGGCCCGCTGTTTGGCGGCCTCTCCGGCGTCGTCTATGCCCTGCTCGGCTACTGCTGGCTGCGCGGCAAGCTGCAACCGGCCTGTGGCCTCACCCTGCCACCGGCGCTGATGGGCTTCATGCTGTTCTGGCTGGTGCTCGGTTTCTTCGACCTGCTCGGCACCAGCACTGCCAACATGGCCCACCTGGTGGGTCTGCTGGTCGGTCTGCTGCAAGGCTGGCTGGACAGAAACCACCAGCCAGCTTGACGGTTGGCCCTGCCCAATCACCGAAACGAAAACGCCGCCCCAAGGGGCGGCGTTTTTATTGGCCGGTTGGCTTACTGCTTGAGCAGGCCACCATTGGTCACCTGGACCGCGGTACCGCCACTCATGAAGAAGCTGCCGAACTGGGACTGCATCTCTGTGGTGACATCGCCGCTCGGATCGAAGTTCTCGTCCGGTGCCAGCAGCGAGCTGTGACCACCGGCCACGAAGCGGGCCGCGTTGTGGCTGGCCGCGCCTGTGGCGGTCAGGGGTTGCAGCGCCAGCACCTTGAACAGCGGCTCGGTACCACCCAGCGGGGCGGACGCTATGCTGTTCGGGATCACCTGATCCGACAGGCTCAGGGCACCGTCACCCACGATCTCGGTGGCAAACAGCGGGAAGTCCGCCTTGATGCCACGGCCGAGGTTGATCGGGTCAGCCGAATCCAGCACCGACTGGGCCGCAAAGCTGTAGCTCTGCAGCGTGCTGGCTGCGGTCGCCTGAGTGGCCGCGTCCAGGCTCGGCAGGAACTCGTTGACGAAGCAGGTCGGTACCGCCGTCTGGCAGTTGGGAGCATAGGCGGTGAAGCCGGCCTTCAACTCGGCACTGCCGCTGGTCAGCACGCCCATCTTGATGGTCGGACCGAAGGTCGGCGAGTTCAGCAGCAGCGGCGCTATGCCGCCACCCGGCATGGCAAGGCCACCGGTGTCGAACTTGAACAGGGCATCCGCCTGCGCGTTGCCCAGGGTCTGGTTGGCGACCGCCAGCAGGTTGGTACCCGAAATGGCACCCAGGGAGTGACCCAGGAAGTGCACCTTGAGGTTGCCGGGCGTCCCGATGGCGCTCTTGGCGTTGGCCAGGCCAACCGCCAGACGCAGACCCAGCAGATCCGCCACGCTCTGTTTCAGGTTGTCCCGCGCCACTGTCAGGTAGCTCAGGTTCAGATACGGCGTCGGGTTGTCGGGGGTGGTCACAGTATCCATGCTGCCACTCAGGGCGAAGCCACGCTCACCGTGCAGCGGATGATCGATCACCACCAGCGCCACCTTCTTGCCCGCCTGCATGCCGGCATAGATCTGGCCCAGTGCCAGCGCGTAGGCGTTCTCTTTCACCGAGGTCACGCCGTGCTGATAGATAATGACATCCGTGATGGTGTTGAGGGCATCCTTGGCGAAGACGCGCATCGGCACGGATTGCACCTCTTCCAGCATCGGCAGCGGGTTGAAGCGGCCTATGTTCTGCTCGGCGTCCAGCGGCTTGCCGCCGGAGGTGAGGGTCACCCCGATCAGCTTGCTCGCTTCGGCCAGCAGCTCGGCCTGGCGGGTCGGATCGGCAATCAGCGTCGCCAGCAGGGCCGGATCCACACCCGCCCCCACCAGCCCAGCGATCACTTCGCTGTCAGACGCCTTCAGCGCATTGGCGATGGCGTACAGGCTGGGGATGGCACCGTGCCAGGACTGGGTCTTGGCCTTGCTCCAGGAACCGGCGGTCGCCGGCGAGGAGAGGAAGTAAGGCAGCTTGACGGTACCTGTGTAGACCTTGGTGCCATGGGCAATGGGATTGAGCGGAGTGCCAGGGCCAAAGGCGGTGGCGATCGCGTCTTTCTGCTCCTGCGGCAGGAACTGCTCGGCATCCAGCTGGGTCAGGAAGGCATTGTTGCCAGTCACGGCCAGGGTATAGGTGCCGGGCAGGCTGGTGTTGCCCAGGGCATCCTGCTTCCAAAGCTTGGCGGCATCCAGGGTAACGGGGTCGGCCTTGAGCACGGACGTCGCAGCCCCCTTCACCGCCACCAGCACATCGGCGCCGGATTGGGTGCCGAACCAGTCGGAGAAGATCACATGATCCGTCGCTATGCCGGTCGCGGCCTTGAACAGCCCTTCCTGCAGCGCGATCAGACCGTTGATGGTCTGCTCCTGGGCATTGCTGCCGACGTTGTTCTTGTAGTTGCCGTAGTCACTGCCTGCCTTGAGGGCATCGCCACGGCTGTCTTTCAGCGAGTCTGTGGCCACTATCATGTAGTAGGAGGAAGGGTTCAACGGCTTGAGCGGAACCAGGTTCAGCTTGCCGGCCGAGGCGGCGACCACGAAGTCCACGCCGTAGGTCAGCACCTTCTTCACGCCATTCGGGCGCAGGGCGGCACTGTCAAAGCTCAGCTCCAGCAGGTAGAGCGGTGCCACCGAGGCGCCAAACTCGGCAGCCGTCGGTGCCTGCACAGTGATGCCGGACGAGGTGACGGGCACGATCTGAATAGCCTGGGTCGTGGACCAGCCATCCAGGGTCGACATGGCGGAGACGGGGTTGGAGAGATCCGCGGTCTCGGTGGAGAATTTCAGGGTACCATCGCTGGCCCGGGCCGCCAGGGCGCTGGGGCGCACAGCGTTGGAACCGGTCAACAGATAGTCGAGATAGCTTGAGGTGTCGCCTTTGTTATCGTCACTGCCACCACAGCCAGCCAACAGGGCACTGACAACCGCGGCATAAATTAGCTTCTTTTTCATATCCTTATCTCTTTTTAGTTGTTATCCATGATGTGCTGACGGGGGAGGGTGAAAACCCGACCGAACCATCTTAACAGCAACGCAACAATTGTTAAGCGTCTGGTCGGTCATCTGATCTGCTTTTTTTGTGTACAACATCAAGGAATTGGAATAGAAACGGGACTCGATAGGTTAACAGCTTCATTCCGGATACCAGACCCGACCAGCGACTCCCCTGCTCCTGATGGCAAAAAGCCACCCCGATCTCGGCAAAGCGGCTGAATTGTCGGTAGAATGTCGCCATTGCTTAAGGAGAACCACATGATCGACCCGAAGAAACTGGAAGAGATCGCCAAACAGGTGCACAACTCCCTGCCGCCCGGCATTCGCAGCATGGGTGAAGAGGTGGAGAAGAAGATCCGTCAGGTGTTGCAGTCCCAGCTCAACAAGCTGGATCTGGTCAGTCGCGAGGAGTTTGACGTGCAGACCAAGGTGCTGCTGCGCACCCGCGAGAAGCTGACCGCCCTCGAGGCCAAGCTGACGCAGCTGGAACAGCAGCTCGGCGCCAAAGGCGAGTAACAAACGCTGACATCGCCGGCTCGCTCGGCGCATAAAACAAACCCCAGCCAGGCTGGGGTTTGTTGTTTCTGGCTCGCCGAAGAGACTGGTAAATCGCCCTCGGCTAGCGCTCAGATAAACTCGTAGGCGTCGCCGAAGATGCGCTCAGGCTCGGCACCGAGGATCTTGAACTCCTCCCGCGCCGCACCGGCCATCTCGAAACGGCCTGCCACATAGATGTCGTAGTCATGCAGACTGACGAAGTCATCCATGATGGCCTTGTGCACCAGCCCCGTCTTGCCGGTCCAGTCGCTTTCCGGCTCCTGCACCACGGGGATGAAGGTCAGCGGTGCATAGTCGCGCGCCCACTGCTGCATCTGCTCCTGTTCATAGAGCCAGTGCGCCTGGCGCACACCCCAGTAGAAGAACACGGGGCGCTTGCTGCCGGTATCGATCAGGAACTCCAGGATGGAGCGGGCATAGGAGAAGCCGGTTCCCCCCGCCATCAGGATCAACGGACGGGGCGACTCTTCCCGCAGGAAGGCCTTGCCTGCCGCCAGTTCGATCTCTATCTCGCCCTGCTCGCGCATGCGGGCCAGCACCTGACCTGCATAAGCGTTCTCGGGGGTGGCACCGATCTGCAGCTCCAGCACGCCGGGGCGGGTCGGTGAGTTGGCGATGGAGAAGGGGCGCTTGTCCGAATCGCTCATCACCACCAGCAGATACTGGCCCGGCTTGAAGCTGACCGCTTGCTGCGGCGTCAGGGCCACGTGCCAGATGGTGTCGACATATTCGCGCAGTTCCTCTACGCGGCACTTGATACGTTGCATTCTTATCCTTGTGACGGGCTCGCTCGGCCCGCTTTCGCTCATTGATTCACTGTGGACTGACGACCAGTGCAGCTGGTCAGGTTCCCCGAGCATACCCAATTCCGCCCGGAGATCATCAACCTTTTGCACCAGAACGGCGGTGGCACCGCGGATCCTCTGGCTGGCCGGGCATGTTCGACCCGGCCCGAGTGATATAAATCCCAGGCAGCCGGGCCTAGCCGAGAATAGCCAGCTCGTCCCAGATGGCATCCACCTTCTGCTTCACCGCCTCGTCCTGGACTATGGGTTGCCCCCACTCGCGGTTGGTCTCCCCCGGCCACTTGTTGGTGGCATCCAGTCCCATCTTGGAGCCAAGACCGGAGACGGGCGAGGCGAAGTCCAGATAGTCGATCGGGGTGTGCTCGATCAGGGTGGTATCCCGGGCCGGGTCCATCCGGGTGGTGATGGCCCAGATCACATCCTTCCAGTCGCGGGCGTTGATGTCGTCGTCGCAGACGATCACGAACTTGGTGTACATGAACTGGCGCAGGAAGGACCAGACTCCCAGCATCACCCGCTTGGCATGGCCTGGGTAACGCTTCTTGATGGTCACCACCGCCATCCGGTAGGAGCAGCCTTCCGGCGGCAGGTAGAAGTCCACAATTTCGGGGAACTGCTTCTGCAGCAGCGGCACGAACACCTCGTTCAGCGCCACCCCGAGCACCGCCGGCTCATCGGGCGGACGGCCCGTGTAGGTGCTGTGGTAGATGGCATCGCGACGCATGGTCATGTGGGTGATGGTGAAAACAGGGAACTCGTCCACCTCGTTGTAGTAGCCGGTGTGATCCCCATAAGGCCCTTCGGGAGCCATCTCCCCCGGCTCCAGATAGCCTTCCAGCACGATTTCGGCGCTGGCGGGCACCTCCAGCTCACAGCTCAGCGCCTTCACCACCTCGGTGCGGCTGCCGCGCAGCAGGCCGGCGAAGGCATATTCGGAGAGGGAGTCAGGCACAGGCGTCACAGCGCCGAGTATGGTCGCAGGATCGGCACCCAGCGCCACCACCACGGGGAAGCGCTCGCCCGGATGGGCTTCCTGCCACTCGCGAAAATCGATGGCACCGCCGCGGTGATCCAGCCAGCGCATGATCAGCTTGTTCTTGCCGATCTTTTGCTGACGGTAGATACCGAGGTTCTGGCGCTTCTTGTAGGGACCGCGGGTGATGGTGAGGCCCCAGGTGACCAGAGGCGCCACATCGCCGGGCCAGCAGTGCTGGATCGGGATCTGGTCCAGATCGACCGCCTCCCCTTCCAGCACCACCTGCTGACAAGGGGCGGAGGAGAGCCGCTTGGTCGGCATGTTGAGCACCTGCTTGAAGATGGGCAGCTTCTCCATCAGCTCCTTTAGGCCGCGCGGCGGCTCGGGCTCCTTCAGATAGGAGAGCCAGACCCCGACCTGGCGCAGGGCACCGACGTTGGGCTGGCCCATGCCCATGGCGACCCGATCCGGGGTGCCGAACAGGTTGGTCAGCACCGGCATGCGGTAACCTTTGGGATTTTCGAACAGCAGGGCCGGGCCACCCGCACGCAGGGTGCGATCGCTGATCTCCGTCATTTCCAGATAGGGATCTATCTCGCGGGTGATGCGCTTGAGTTGTCCGTTTTGTTCCAGCTGCGCGATGAAATCACGCAAATCCTTGTATTTCATGCAGGTACCCTGTGTTCAGGCGATGCCGTATTATAACCCTGGCGGGGCGACGGGTGTACCCGTATCGGGCAGCATCACAGGACTTGCATGGCGCTTTTCCTGCCGGGTAAGCCGATCGGCAAGCTGAGCCAGCAGCCTGGGTTCATCCATCTGCAACAGCAGACTTGCCACCTGGCCGCTGTACTGACGATTGCCGAGCTCGGCCAACAGGAACTGTTGCGCCGTGTCGGGCAGGGGTGATAGCTGGCTGAGTTGTTGCAGGGCGGGCAGTTTCAGGCGGCCGTTGCGGCTGGCGGCGATCAGCAGGTCGCTCGCCGCCTGACCCTGGTGAAAACGGGCCACGCTCCGAAGGGCGGCAACGCTGTCGTGATCCACCGGCTGGTGCCACAACTTCTGATAGAGGGCGCTGTCGCCGGTGCGCTCGAGCAGCTGTCGCAGCAGCTGGTTGTCGGGCAGGAAGATGCTCATGGCGGCCAGCTTGTGTGCCTCGCGCTGCAAGACAAAGAGCGGCTGCCGTTCGAGTACCGCCAGCAACGCCTGCTGCTGCTGGGCCAGGTCCGGGTTGCGGCTGTTGTAGATCTGTTTGAATTCGAAGCTGTTCTGCTCCAGCAACTGACGATAGTTGTCCTGCCAGGCCTGTTGCTGCCAGCGGCTCAGCACCAGCCGCGCCGCGGCGGCAAAATCATAGGCGGGCTGCTGGATCAGAAAACCGTCCACCTCCTTCTCCACCAGCCAGCGGGGCGCCTTGACCGACTGGGCGCGCACCCAGGCCAGCAGTTCGGGGGAACTCGCTCTGGGGCTGGCATCCAGGGTGGCCAGCAGCCGGCACAGCAGGTATTCCCGCTGGCCCACGGCCAGCGAGTCCAGCAGCGAATCCATGGCGGCAAACTGCCCCTGCTGCAGACGACTGCCCAGATAGTCGAGATGGCCCTGCAGCCCTTCATCGGCGACCAGCTCGGACTTGGCCACCGAGGGGGCAGCATGCACCGGCATGCCCATCAGCCAACCGAGCCATATCAGGAGTACCAGCTTCATGACGTCCCTGTCCTTGTGACATCGAGGTTTCATACTACTCAAGCGACCGGAAAATAGATAAACAAAAACCGCGACCTGAGCCGCGGTTTCGTCATTCTCCGACCGGATTACTTCTGTTGACGCCGCATGGAGTCAAAGAATTCGTCGTTGGTCTTGGTGGCAGCCAACTTGTCGATCAGGAACTCTATGCTGTCGATCTCCCCCATGGGGTGAATGATCTTGCGCAGGATCCACATCTTCTGCAGCTCGTCACCGGTAGTCAGCAACTCTTCCTTCCGGGTGCCGGAGCGGGTGATGTCGATGGCCGGGTAGACGCGCTTCTCGGCAATCTTGCGCGAGAGGTGCAGTTCCATGTTGCCGGTACCCTTGAACTCTTCGTAGATAACCTCGTCCATCTTGGAACCGGTATCAACCAGCGCGGTCGCTATGATGGTCAGGCTGCCGCCTTCCTCAACATTACGCGCGGCGCCGAAGAAACGCTTGGGTCTGTGCAGGGCGTTGGCGTCCACACCACCGGTCAGTACCTTGCCGGATGAGGGGATGACTGTGTTGTAGGCACGGGCCAGACGGGTGATGGAATCCAGCAGGATGACCACGTCCTTCTTGTGCTCGACCAGGCGCTTGGCCTTCTCGATCACCATCTCGGCGACCTGGACGTGACGGGATGCCGGCTCGTCGAAGGTGGAAGCGATGACTTCACCCTTCACCATGCGCTGCATCTCGGTCACTTCTTCCGGACGCTCGTCGATCAGCAGGACGATCAGTTCACAGTCCGGGTGGTTGTAGGCGATGCTCTGGGCGATGTTCTGCAGCAGCATTGTCTTACCGGCCTTGGGCGGTGCCACGATCAAGCCACGCTGGCCTTTACCTATGGGAGAAGCCAGGTCCAGCACACGGGCTGTGATATCTTCGGTCGAACCATTGCCCCGTTCCATGCGCAGACGCTCGTTGGCATGCAGGGGGGTCAGGTTTTCGAACAGGATCTTGTTGCGGGCGTTTTCCGGACGGTCGTAGTTGACCTCGTTGACCTTGAGCAGCGCGAAATAACGTTCGCCCTCTTTCGGTGGCCGGATCTTGCCGGAGATGGTATCGCCGGTACGCAAGTTGAAGCGGCGGATCTGGCTCGGGGAGACATAGATATCGTCCGGGCCTGCCAGATAGGAGCCGTCTGCACTGCGCAGGAAGCCAAAACCATCGGTCAGGATTTCCAGCACACCGTCGCCAAAGATATCCTCACCACCCTTGGCATGCGCCTTGAGGATCGCGAAAATAATATCTTTCTTGTGCGCCCGAGCCAGATTTTCTAACCCCATGGATTCGCCAAGCTTGACCAGCTCGGACACAGGAGTGTTCTTTAATTCAGTCAGATTCATAGTGGTGAAAGTCTGTAAGCAAGGATTGAAATGAGGAGACAGTCTGCTGGATTGATGCTGATCGGATTTGATTTGCCGGGCTGTTGTTAAGCAAAGAGTCAGGCAAAAAGGTTAGCAAACGAACGATAAACTAGCACCAATCGGGATGAGCGTCTAGGTGATAAAACACAAGGAGCGCATTATTGCAATGCGCTCCTTTTTGATTATTACAGGTTACCGTCCAGAAACTCTTTCAGCTGAGTCTTGGACAGGGCACCGACCTTGGTCGCTGCCACTTCGCCATTCTTGAACAGCAAGAGGGTCGGAATACCGCGAATGCCATACTTGGGCGGAGTGTCGGCGTTATGGTCGATGTTCAATTTCGCCACTGTCACACGACCGGCATACTCTTGGGCGACTTCGTTCAGGATCGGGGCAATCATCTTGCACGGACCACACCATTCGGCCCAGAAGTCGACCAGAACGGCGCCATCGGCTTTGATTACATCTGCCTCGAAGCTGGCATCGCTCAGCTGAACAATCTTGTCACTCATCTCCAACTCCAGTCAGTAATTAAGGCTTTATTGACGTATCAACAAAGGCAATAGTTGCCCTATTTGAAATGATCCTGTTTATTATTGCAAGCCTAACCTGATAACCTACCGCCATGAGCAAAACACACTTAACGACCGAAAAATTCGCCCAAATGGGCCTCGAACCCGAAGTTCTGGCTGGTCTGGAATCAAAGGGATTTCACTATTGCACGCCCATCCAGGCACTGTCTCTGCCACTGCTGGTAGAAGGTCATGACCTCGCCGGTCAGGCCCAGACAGGAACCGGCAAGACCATTGCCTTCCTGGCCGCGACATTCAACTATTTGCTGACCCACCCGCTGACCAATCCCCGTCTGGTTAACCAACCCAGAGCCATCATAATGGCGCCCACCCGGGAACTGGCAGTACAGATCTACAACGATGCCGACAGCATAGCCGCCTCTACCGGCCTCAAGCTTGGCCTCGCCTATGGCGGCGAAGGTTACGACAAGCAGCTGGCCGTGCTGGAGCAGGGTGTCGACATCCTGATCGGCACCACGGGCCGCATCATCGACTACTTCAAGTCCAAGGTCATCGATCTGAGCAACATTCAGGTCGTGGTGCTGGATGAAGCGGATCGCATGTTCGATCTGGGCTTCATCAAGGACATCCGTTTCCTGTTCCGCCGCATGCCGGCGCCGACCGAGCGGCTGAGCATGCTGTTCTCCGCCACCCTCTCCCTGCGGGTGCAGGAGCTGGCCTACGAGCACATGAACCACCCGGAACACGTGCAGGTGGAGCCTGAGCAGATGACGGGCGTGCGCATCAAGGAGGAGCTGTTCTACCCCTCCAACGAAGACAAGATGCTGCTGTTGCTCTCCCTGATGGAAGAAGAGTGGCCGGAAAAGGCCATCGTCTTCGCCAACACCAAGCATGTCTGTGAAGACGTGCATGCGTGGCTGGAGAATGACGGCCACCGCGTCGGCCTGCTGACCGGTGACGTGCCGCAGAAGAAGCGGATGAAGATCCTGGAAGACTTCACCAAGGGAACGCTGGACATCCTGGTCGCCACCGACGTGGCCGCCCGTGGTCTGCACATCCCGGACGTGACCCACGTCTTCAACTACGACCTGCCCGACGACGCCGAGGACTATGTACACCGTATCGGTCGTACCGGTCGTGCCGGCAAGAGCGGTCACTCCATCAGCCTGGCCTGTGAAGACTATGCCTTCAACCTGCCGGCCATCGAGGAGTACATCCACCACCCGATCCCAGTCAGCAAGTATGACCGCGAGGCACTGCTGGATGACGTGACCGCACCGAAGCGGGTCGTTCGCAACCGTCAGCCGGTGAACCGCAACATGCGGGATCGCCAGGGCGGTGGCAACAGCAACAACCGTCGTCGTCCGCCGCGCAAGAGCTGAAGGACAGGCACAGTTGTACAACTCGCCGCTCTATGCCGCCATCGACCTCGGCTCCAACAGCTTTCATATGCTGGTGGTGCGCGAGGTCGCCGGTGCGCTGCGCACCGTCACCAAGGTCAAGCGCAAGGTTCGCCTTGCCGCCGGACTCGATCCGGAATTTCGTCTCAGCCGTGCCGCCATGGAGCGGGGCTGGGACTGTCTGCGCCTGTTCTCCGAGCAGTTGCAGGACATTCCGGCCGACAACATCCGGGTGGTGGGCACAGCCACCTTGCGCCTTGCCACCAACGTCGACGAGTTCCTCAGCGAAGCGGAACGGGTGCTCAACCACAGCATAGAGATCATCTCGGGCGAGGAAGAGGCCAAGACCATCTACGAGGGGGTCTCTTGGACCTCTGCCGGGGAAGGCAACCGGCTGGTGATCGACATAGGCGGCGCCAGCACAGAGCTGGTGATCGGCGAGCACAGCGAAGCGAAACTGCTCAACAGCCTGCACATGGGCTGCGTCACCTGGCTCAACAACCACTTCGGTGATGGCGAGCTGAGTGAAGCCCGCTTCGGGCAGGCCATCGCGGCCGCCAAGGCGGTACTGGAGAAGGTGGCGGAAGATTACCGCACCCTGGGCTGGCGCACCTGCGTCGGTGCCTCCGGCACGGTGCAGGCGCTGCAGGAGATCATGCTGGCGCAAGGAAAGAGCGAGCGGGTCACACTGCCGAAACTGCAGGAGCTGATGGGTCAGGCCATCGCCTGTGGCAGGCTGGACCGGCTGCAGCTGGAAGGGTTGGCGGCCGAGCGGCTGACCGTGTTCCCCTCCGGCCTCGCCATCCTGATCGCCATCTTCGAGACTCTCGGCATCGAGAGCATGACCCTGGCGGGCGGCGCCTTGCGGGAAGGACTGATCTACGGTCTGCTCGGCAACAATCACGACTGTGATGCCCGGGATCGCACCGCCGACAGCCTGATCAGCCGTTATCAGCTGGACAAGGAACACGCCGAGCGGGTGCGCGACACCGCCATCGAGGCCTTCACCCAGCTGCAGCCGAGCTGGCGCCTCTCGAAACGTTACGGTCGCCCCATCCTGCGTTATGCGGCTCTGCTGCACGAGATTGGCCTCTGCATCGAGTACAAGAAGGCGCCGCAACACGCCGCCTACATCATAGACAACATCGACATGCCTGGCTTCACCCCTGCGCAAAAGAAGCTGTTGTCGGCCCTGCTGTTCAACCAGCGGGACGAATTAAAGCTGGAAACCCTGGAGAAGCAGGGCGCCGTCACCGGTCGTCAGGCGATCCGGCTGGCCCGCATTCTGCGCATCTCGCTGATCCTCTGCATGCGTCGCACCCAAGGCACAGTCCCCAGCTTCACCCTGCAGGCCGATGAAGAGGCGCTGACCCTGACCCTGCCCAAGGGCTGGCTGGATGAGCACTACCTGCGCGCCAGCGAATTGCGACTCGAAGTGGAACGCCAGCAGAAGCTGGGCTGGCCCACCCGCTTGCTGGAAGCCTGATTGGGCCCGCGCCCAATCAGCTCCCCTTTTCACTCCGCCTCACCTGTTCCGACAATCCCTTTCGCAGCCACACATGGTTTCATTCAAGACTTGCCTTTGATTTCATTGGCTTTTCAGCCCGATCACGCCCCTCCTGATCGTCTTGCATTCCACCCAGTTTCTCCATCTCGGCTAGAGTAGGATCGTCTCTCAAACAGGAATGGACGCCATGAAACCTTTGACTCTGATAGGCCTGACCGCCCTGCTGACTGCCTGTGGTGGTGGCGGCGGTGACAACAACAGCCAGCAGAATGCCCAGCTGTCGCTGGCCTTCTCCGATGCCCCCGTGGATACGGTCAGCAAGGTCTGCATCGCCGTCTCCAACATCAGTATTCACCCAGTGACAGGCACCGAGCTGGGCTGGACAACCGCCAGCTTCCTGACCTCGGCCCAAGACGATGGTTGCACGCCGACGGGGGAGACAATTCCCCTCGACAGCGCGGGACATCCCCTGTTCACCTACATAGATCTGCTGCAATACCAGGGCTCCGCCAGCCGTCCCCTGCTGGCCAGCCAGAGCGTGGTACCCGGTGACTACAGCCAGATGCGGCTGCGGGTACTGGATGGACGGGAGGTCAGCAACCAGTTTCTGGGTGGCACCCCCTACTCCTACGTCAAACAGGATGATGGGGTGATCAAACCGCTGGAGGTGCCCAGCAGCGAGCTCAAGCTGGACGCCTTCACCATAGCCGCCAACGGCCTCAGCGCCTTCACCACTGAGTTCGACCTGCGCCACGCAATGGTGCTGCCGGGCCACGAGCAGTACTACAAGCTCAAGCCCAGAGGGGTGCGGCTGGTGAACAATACCCAGGTCGCGACCGTCAAGGGCACTGTGGCGAGCGGTGCCTGCGGCGGTCAGCTGACCGACAAGGCCTTCGTCTATCTCTATCAGCCGAGAAACGATGACAACTACCCCGACATGGCCGACAGCGACAACGGCTTCTACGCCAGCGCCCCCGTGCTGCCCTTGACCGCGGGTGGCTTTGGCTACGAGCTGGGCTTTGTTGACCTCGGCAATTACGATCTGGCCCTGGTCTGCAATGGCAACGAGGATGATCCCGAGCTGGCAGGCGATCCGCTGCAACTGGAGCAGGTGCTGAAGGGTCAGGCGGTGGTCGCCCCCGCCACCAGCATCAACTTCCAGTAGCGAGAGGCAAGACACGCAATGGCCGATTACCAGCCCATCAGCTGTGACCTCTACGACTGGCTGGAGATCGCCGCCAGCTGGCAGTTATCCGTCACGCTCACCAGCCGCGATGGTCGTCAGTGGGATGACAAGATCCGCACCATAACAGCCAGCGAGGGCGTCGAGTATCTGCTGCTGGAGAGTGGCGAGCGGCTCAGCCTGGCCGAGCTGGCTAGCCTGAGCCTGGTCTGGCAGGGGGAAGAGAAGCTGATCCGCTTCACCTCCGCCACCTGAACGCCAAACCTAAAAAAGGAGGGCCAACACCTTGTTGGCCCTCCTTTTTTCATCCCGCGACTCAGGCCGGCAGTCAACTCGCCGCCAGCGCCGCCATCACGTAGACATCGAAGCGGTTGCTCTTGGTTTCGATGGCCATGCTGGGTTTGTGCTCATTGAGCCAGCCCGCGTAGTCGGGCCGCTTCACCACCACCCGCTTGTCCGCCATCTTGAGGGCCGCCGGCAACAGGGCATCCGCATCGAGATCCGGCCCCACCAGCGACTGGAACACCCGCATCTCTTTTTTCACCAGCGCCGACTTCTGCTTGTGGGGGAACATGGGGTCGAGATAGACCACCTCGGGCCGCTCGGTCAACGCCAGCAGGTTGTCCACCGCCGGCCCTTGCAGCAGCCGCATCCGCTCGCTGACCCAGGGGCCAATTTCGGGATCCTGCGCCGCCCGCATCAGCCCATCCTGCAGCAGGGCCGCCACCACGGGGCTGCGCTCGATCAGCGTCACCCTGCAGCCGAGGGAGGCCAGCACGAAGGCGTCACGGCCCAGTCCGGCGGTGGCATCCACCACGGTCGGGGTCGCCCCGGCCTTGAGCCCGACCGCCTTGGCGATGGACTGGCCCCGTCCGCCGCCAAACTTGCGGCGATGGGCCACAGCTCCTTCCACGAAGTCCACGTAGACGGCCCCCAGCTTGGGCTCATCCAGCTTGCGCAGCTCCAGCCGCTCGGGTGTAAACACCAGGGCGAACTGGGGGTAGTCGGTCTGGTCAAGCTGGCTGGCCAGCGCTTGCGCCAGCGCGGCCTTGGCGGGGTCTTCGAGGAGGATTTGCATGGTCTTTGGAGGCGTTCTAAGTTCAGTGAAGGGAGTGTACCACAGCCCCTTTCCATCGCTGTAGGGAGGAAACCCCATGCACCTGCTCATCGCCTTGCTACTCGCCGCCCAGAGCGGCACAGACCTGAAGGTATGCGGGGTGGACTGGCCCCCCTTTTCCTATGCGGAGCAGGGGCGTCTGACCGAGGGGATTTCCATCGAGATCCATCAGGAGGTCGCCCGGCGTCTGGGGATGAAGCTCAGCCTGATCGAGCTGCCATGGGGGCGCTGCGAGCAGTATGTCAGCACCCGGCTCGCCGACGGCATTCTCGACAATGCCCCGCTGCCCGGTTGTCATCACCCCGATCTCGCGACCGCTTTTTATCCCCTGGCCGCCTATGTGCGCACCGACAGCCCCCTGCACAACTTCTCATGGGAGATGGTCAGGGGGATGAAGGTCGGCATGGTGAGGGGCTATGACTACACGGAGAAGATCAAGCGCTATGACGGCTGGGTGCCGATCAAGGCGCACTCGGACAAACAGCTGCTGTTGCTGCTCGAAAAGAGCCGGGTCGACATGATCATCCTGGATTACTTCTCAGCCCCCATTCTGTCGAAGGAGCAGGACGTGCCGATCCGCGCGCTCTCCCCCTTCATCGACTCGACCCCGCTCTACCTCTGCTTTGGCGAGCAAAGGGCCGCGCTGCTGCCCGCATACAGCAAGGCACTGCAGCAGATGCTGGAGGAAGGGGTACTGGATCGCATCTACCTGCGTTATCTCGGCGAAGACTATCGGACGCTGAAAAGCAGGCAGGACAAGCTGAAACCGGCGGAGTGATCGCCCGCTAGCTGATCTGCAGGAACATGCTCTTGTCGTTGAGTTGCAGGTATTCGATCAGGTCGTCATAAGCCAGCGGGCGGCTGAGCAGGAAGCCCTGGGTGAAGGCACACCCCTTCTGGCAGAGGAAGTTGAGCTGCTCGCGCGTCTCCACCCCCTCGATCACCACCTGCATGCCGAGGTTGTGCACTATGTTGATGATGCCGTCGAGCAGCAGCCTGTCCTGTTCGTTGAACGGGATGTGGCGCACGAAGGCGCGGTCAATCTTGACCAGATCCACCGGGAAGTTGCGCAGGTAGTTGAGCGCCGAATAGCCGGTGCCGAAGTCGTCGATGGCCAGCTTGCAGCCCGCCTCGCGCAGGGCATCGATCCGCACCCTGTGCTGATCGCTGGTCTCCATCAGCAGGGATTCGGTGATCTCGATGACTATGTCGCAGGGGTCGAGCCCGAAGTGGTGGATCACCTTGAGCCACTCGCTCGCCTCCGGGTCTATGGTCTGGAACTCCAGGGTGGAACGATTGATGGACATCTGCAGATCCGGGAAGCCGGATTGCTGCAACCGCGCCAGATCGCGGCAGGACTGCCAGAGCACCAACGCTCCCAGCCCCTGAATGAGCCCCGCCTCCTCCGCCAGCGGAATGAAGTCCGCCGGCGAGACCTGGCCCCAATGCGGGTGATACCAGCGCACCAGCGCCTCCAGCTTGGCCACCCGGCCGCTGCGGTTGTCCCAGATGGGCTGATAGGCCATGGTCAGCTGCTCCAGCTTGATGGCCTCCGCCAGATCCTGCTGCATCTGATGACGTTGGCGCACCTCTTCGCGCATGGAGGCGCAGTAGCTGCCGAGCAGGCGCCCCTGTCGCTTGGCGGCAAACAGCGCCTGTTCGGCGTTGCGCAGCAGCTCGTCGCTCTCGACGCCATCCCCGGGGCAGAGGGTGATGCCTATGGTGGCCGTCACATAGAGGTGCTGATTGGCCAGCATGAAGGGACGGGCGAAGCCGCCTATCACCTGCTTGGCGAACACCTCGGCCTGGCGGCGATTGACTATGCCGGGCACCAGGAAGGCGAACTCGTCGCCGCCGATGCGGGCCACCAGATCCTCGGTGCGTACCCGGCTCACCAGCCGATCCGACACCTCCCGCAGCAGGGCGTCACCGGCGTGGTGATCCATGCTGTTGTTGACCGCCTTGAAGTTGTTGAGATCCAGCACCATGAGCGCGAAGCGCTCGCCCCGCTCGCAGAAGCGGCTCAGGCAGCGGCCGAACAACCAGCGATTGGGCAGGCCTGTGAGGTTGTCGTAGTTGGCCTGGGCGGCGATCTTCTGCTCCGCCAGCTTGGTCTGGGAGAGATCGCTGAAGATGGCGATGTACTGGCTGATCCTGCCCCCTTCCCGCAGGGTGCTGATCATCAGCTGCTGGGGGTAGAGCTTGCCGTTCTTGCGCTTGTTCCATACCTCGCCACGCCAGACCCCTACCCGCTCCAGCGCGTGATACATGTCGGCGTAGAAGGCCTGATCGTGCAGCCCGGACTTGAGCATGCTGGGGCGCTGACCGCACACCTCGGTCTCGCTGTAGCCCGTGATCTGCTCAAATGCCGGGTTGACCGAGATGATGCGGCTGTCGGCATCGCACACCAGAATGGCTTCGGAGAGGTTGTCATAGACCCGGTGGGAGAGCTTGAGCTGCTCGGCATGGCGCTTGAGGGGATCGATGTTCTCCAGCACCACCATCAGGTAGTCGGGCTGCAGCTGATCATCCCGCACCAGGGTGACGGTGACCCGGCCCCACAGCACCTGACCATCCCGATGCAGGTAGCGCTTCTCCTGGGTGAAGGCGGTACGCTCACCGCGCTTGAGCTCAGCGTAACAGGAAACGCTGCGCAGCCAGTCTTCCGGATGGTTGATCTCGGCGGCGGTACGGTGCAGCAGCTCATTCTGGCTGTAACCCAGCATCTTCTCGATGGCCGGGTTGGTCCAGAGGATCCTGCCATCCAGATCCAGCTTGCCGATCCCCACGGGGGCGTGGGACATCATGGTGTGCAGGAAGTGGTGATACTCGGGCTGGCTCTGCACCGGCAACGACTGGCACATCAGCGCCAGCTCGCGGCCCGCCAGCGGTGCCAGCAGCCGCAACAAGCCCATCACCTTGTCCATGTTGGCGAGCGGCTGTTTGAACAGCACGCTGCAGATGCCTATGGTCTCGCCCTGGGCATTCTTGAGGGCCACACCGGCATAGGCCTGAATATGCCAGGCCTGCAGCACGGCGGCATGGGGAAACAGCTGCTGGACGCGATCGCTGAACCAGGCCTCCCCCTCTTGCAGGGTGACTTCCCCCGGGGTGGCGCTAACCGGAAAACTGAAGTTGGTGGTGTCGAGAGATGCGGGATGGGCGGCATGCACCTTGAAAAACAGCCCCGCTTGATCCCTACCTGAAATCAGGACGAAGTCGGCCCTGACCGCTGCTGCGATTTCACTCACAAAGGTATCGAAATATCCCTGACCACTCGAATGAGACAGACTTGAGATGATTTGATAGACAGACTCGAGTGCTCGCCTCATGGCAAGGTTCTTTCTCTCCTTGGAAGGTAGAACCCGACTCTACTGAAGAGGCGGGGACAGTGCAAACATGCACTCCGCAAGATATTAAAAAGCTTTGAGAAAAGGGACCAAAAGGTCCCTTTTTATCTCAAAAAACAAGCGCCGATCCCACTCTGCCGTGAAACTGTACCTGCTTGAAGCTCATGGCCACGGCAGGTACGGAACATCAGACGGCAATCCCGCTGTGGCGTAGCAGAGCATCGACCCTGGGTTCGCGGCCACGGAAGGCACGGAACAGCTCCATGGGCTCCTTGGAGCCACCCTTCTCCAGAATATTCTTCAGGAAGGATTGGCCGGTGGCGGAGTTGAAGATCCCCTCCTCCTCGAAGCGGGAGAAGGCATCGGCAGAGAGCACCTCGGCCCACTTGTAGCTGTAGTAACCCGCCGCATAACCGCCGGCGAAGATGTGGGAGAAGCTGTGCTGGAAGCGGTTGAACGCGGGCGGCGTCATCACGGCCACCTGGCTGCGCACCTCGGTCAGCAGGGCCGGGATCTGATCCGGGTTGGCCGGGTCAAACTCCTGGTGCAGACGGAAGTCGAACAGGGCGAACTCCAGCTGACGCAGCATCTGCATGGCGGCCTGGAAGTTGCGAGCGGTCAGCATCTTCTCCAGCAGATCGGCAGGCAGCGGCTCGCCGGTTTCATGATGACCGGAGATGAAGGCCAGCGCCTCGGACTCCCAGCACCAGTTCTCCAGGAACTGGCTCGGCAGCTCCACCGCATCCCAGGCCACGCCGTTGATGCCGGCGACACCGGCCACGTCGATCCGGGTCAGCATGTGGTGAATGCCGTGGCCGAACTCGTGGAACAGAGTCACCACCTCGTTGTGGGTGAACAGGGCCGGTTTGCCATCCACAGGGCCGTTGAAGTTGCAGGTCAGATAGGCCACCGGCTTTTGCAGCGAGCCATCCTGACGGTAGCGGCGACCCAGGCAGACGTCCATCCAGGCCCCGCCCTGCTTGTGCTCGCGGGCATAGAGGTCGAGGTAGAAGCTGCCGCGCAGCTCGTCCTCGGCATCGAAGATGTCGTAGAAGCGCACATCAGGGTGCCAGGTGTCGATGCCGAGGCGCTCGCGCACCTTGATGCCAAACACCCGTCTCACCACCTCGAACAGGCCCTTCACCACCTTGTTGGCGGGGAAGTAGGGGCGCAGTTGCTCGTCGGAGATGGAGAACTTGTGCTGCTTGAGCTTCTCGGCGTAATAGGGCAGATCCCAGGCCGCCAGTTCGCTCTGGCCATGCTGCTCGGCGGCGAAGGTGCGGATCTCCTCCAGCTCGGCCTTGCCCTGTGGCAGGGATTTGGCCGCGAGATCCGAGAGGAAGCCCACTACCTGCTCCGTCTTGTCCGCCATCTTGGTGGCGAGCGACAACTCGGCATAGTTGCCAAAACCCAGCAGCAGGGCCAACTCGCGGCGCAGGGAGAGCAGCTCGGTCATGATGGCGGAGTTGTCCCACTTGCCGGCGTTCGGACCCTGATCCGAGGCGCGGGTGGTGAAGGCCTCATAGAGTTCGGCGCGCAGCGCGCGGTTGTCGGCATACATCATCACCGGCAGGTAGGAGGGAATATCCAGAGTGAACAGCCAGCCCTGCTGACCCTTCTGCTCCGCCAGCTGGCGGGCGGCGGCCTGCGCACTCTGTGGCAGACCGGTCAGGTCGGCCTCGTCGGTCACCAGTCTGGTCCAGCCCTGGGTCGCATCCAGCACGTTGTTGCTGAAGCGGGAGGCCAGCTCGGAGAGGCGGGCCTGGATCTCGCCGTAGCGCTGCTGCGCCTCGGCGGGCAGACCGATACCGGACAGGCGGAAGTCGCGCAGGGTATTCTGGATCTCCTTGCGCTGGGCACCGCTCAGCAGCGGGAAGTCGTCGCTCTCGGCCAGCTCGCGATAGGCCTGATAGAGGCCCTCATGCTGACCGACATAGGTCTGGAACTCGGACAGCAGCGGCAGGCTGGCGTCGTGGGCCGCGCGCAGCGCTTCGCTGTTGAGCACCGAGTTGAGATGGCTGACCGGTGACCAGACTCGCGCCAGGCGGTCATTCACCTCTTCCAGCGGCGCGATCAGACTGTCCCAGGTATGGGGGTCGCGCTGGGCCAGCACATCGCTGATCTTCTGTTTGCAATCGGCGATGGCCTGCGTCACGGCAGCTTGCACCTGGTCGGGCTGGATCTGGCTGAAAGGGGGCAGCGAGTCCATTGTCAGCAAAGGGTTGTTCATCCTGCGGTACCTCTAAATTCTCTACAGCCCCTGCCGTCCAGAAGCCTGCTTGGACCATCTAAGATGTAGGCAGAAACCTCATTAATCAAGCCTTTGCCGCCGAGAGGCGGGCCAGTTGCCCACTTTTCGCGAAAACTTGCTCATTAAATCAGCGACAAGGCGGCCAGAGACGACAATGCCGACCCGGGGGTCGGCATTGTCAGCGAAAGCGCAAGGCGGGCATCAGCGTCTGGCGTCTTCCTTCAGCCACTGCGCCACCCGCTTGGCGAAGTAGGTGAGGATGCCGTCGGCACCGGCTCGCTTGAAGCAGAGCAGGGACTCCATGATGCTCTCCTTCTCCTTCAGCCAGCCGTTCTGGATCGCCGCCATGTGCATGGCGTACTCGCCGCTCACCTGATAGGCGAAGGTCGGCACGCCGAACTGATCTTTCACCTGACGGATCACATCCAGATAAGGCATGCCCGGCTTGACCATGACGCTGTCGGCCCCTTCCTGGATATCCAGTGCTACTTCGTGCAGGGCTTCGTTGCTGTTGGCCGGATCCATCTGATAGGTGACCTTGTTGCTCTTGCCGAGGTTGCCGGCAGAGCCGACCGCATCGCGGAACGGGCCGTAGTAGCAGGAGGCGTACTTGGCGGAGTAGGCCATGATCTGGGTGTTGATGAAGCCGTTCTCCTCCAGCGCGGCACGGATGGCGCCGATGCGGCCGTCCATCATGTCGGACGGCGCCACTATATCGACCCCCGCAGCGGCGTGGGAGAGCGCCTGCTTCACCAGGATTTCCGTGGTGATGTCGTTCAGCACATAGCCTTCATCGTCGATGATGCCGTCCTGACCGTGGGTGGTGAAGGGGTCGAGCGCCACGTCCGTGATGACACCCAGCTCGGGGAAGCGAGCCTTGAGGGCGCGGGTCGCCCGCTGGGCCAGACCGTCCGGGCTGTAAGCCTCTTCCGCCAGCAGGCTCTTGCTCTGAAGCGGAGTCACAGGGAACAGGGCGATGGCGGGCACGCCGAGGGCGACCAGCTCTTCGGCTTCCGCCAGCAACAGATCGATGGATAGACGATCCACCCCCGGCATGGAGGTGACGGCCTCACGACGGTTCTCCCCCTCCAGCACGAACACGGGATAGATGAGATCGTTGGCGGTCAATACGTTCTCGCGCACCAGACGACGGCTGAAATCATGTTTGCGCACCCGGCGCAGGCGGCGACCCGGAAAGGCGCCAGGAAGTGTTGTAGCCATGAATCACTCCAAAAGAGGAAGTTGGAAGAACGCGGCGGAGGTGGCCCGAGTGTGGGCCAGCAAGGCCTCGGGCGCTTCACCACGGCAGGCCGCCACCACTTGGGCGATGTGCGGCAAAAAAGCGGGTTCGTTGCGTTTCGGTCTGGGTTTCAGATCCCGCGGCACCAGATAGGGGGCATCGGTTTCTATCATCAGCCGGCCGGCCGGAATGCGGGCCACCTGCTCGCGCAGCAGCTGACCGCGGCGCTCGTCGCAGAGCCAGCCGGTCACCCCTATATGCAGCCCGAGCGCCAGACACTCGTCCAGCTCCTCGTCGGAGCCGGTGAAGCAGTGCAGCACGGCCCCCGGCAGCCTGGGCAGCCAGGGACGCAGGATCTCGATGAACCTGGCGTGAGCATCGCGGCAGTGCAGAAACACCGGCATCCCGAGCTCGGCCGCCAGGGCCAGCTGGGCGTCGAATACCGCATCCTGTACCGGACGGGGAGAGAAGTCCCGGTTGTAGTCGAGGCCGCACTCGCCGATGGCCACCACCTGCGGCAGGGCCGCCAGCTCGCGCAGAGCGGGCAGGGTCTGCTCATCGACGCTCTTGGCATCGTGGGGATGCACACCCGCGGTGGAGAAGCAGTAACCCGGCCACAGCGCAGCCAAGTCAGCACTTTCGCGGCTACCGACCAGATCGGTGCCAGTCAGGATCAGCGCCTCGACCCCGGCGGCGCGGGCGCGGGCCACCAGTGCTGGCTGTTCACCGGCAAACTGGCTGCTGGTGAGGTTGAGACCAATATCGATCATGGGATGAGACGTTCCGAACAAAAGGAATACATATCAGGTATTTGAAAACCATCTACTCAATGGGGCATCACCATACGCCTCGAACGAGGGCATGAAAAGAGGAAGGGAGCCTCAGCTCCCCTCTTCCGTTTGTTCCTGTTGCTCCTCTTCCTTCACGTAGAAACGGGCGAAGAACAGACCTATCTCCCACAAGGCCCACATGGGGATGGCGAGCAGGGTCTGGGAGAAGACATCAGGCGGAGTCAGCAACATGCCGACCACAAATACCCCGACGATGACGTAAGGGCGCTTCTCCCTCAGGCTCTTGGGGGTGGTCACCCCGGTCCAGCACAGCAGTATGGTGGCCACCGGGATCTCGAACGCTACCCCGAACGCGAAGAACAGGGTGAGCACGAAGTCCAGATAGCTGGCAATGTCGGTCGCCACCGTCACCCCGGCGGGCGCGGTACTGGTGAAGAAACCGAACACCAGCGGGAACACCACGTAGTAGGCAAACGCCATGCCGCTGTAGAACAACACGGCAGTGGAGACGACCAGCGGCATGATGAGACGCCGCTCATGCTTGTACAGACCGGGGGCGATGAAGGCCCAGGCCTGATACAGCAGATAGGGGATCGCCACGAAGAAGGAGACCACCAGGGTCAGCTTGATCGGCGTCAGGAAGGGGGTCGCCACATCCGTCGCTATCATGCTGGTGCCTACCGGCAACTGACTGAGCAGCGGCTGGGCCACGAAGTCGTAGATGTTGTTGGAAAAATAGATCAGCGCGATGAACACCAGCAGGACGGCCGAGATGGACCGCAGCAAGCGGGTTCTCAGCTCGACCAGATGGGTGATCAGGGGTTGTTCGGCCTGACTCATGGCTTCACCTCCCCTTGCTCGACACGCAGCTCTGCACCCTGGACAGGGATCATGGCGGTTTCCTCGTCATGAGCCGCCGTCACGGCTGGTTGCTCGGATGTATCTTCCTGCACCTCGGCAGCGGCCGGGGCGGGGCGGATGGTGTTTTGCTGTTCGTAAGGGCGGGTCACCGATTGTGCGGCCGCTTTCAGCTGCTCGATAGACTCCTGCAACTCGGGGCTCAGGTTGTTCATCTGCAACTGTTCGGCCTTCTTCAGGTCGTTGTGCAGATCCTGCAACTTGAGCTCCTGCTCCAGCTCGGACTTGACCGAGTTGGCAGTGCTGCGGATCAGCCTGATCCAGTGGCTGGCGGTACGGATCGCCACGGGCAGCCGCTCGGGACCGAGCACCACCAGGGCGACGACACCGATGACAACCAGCTCCCAGAAACCGATATCGAACATGGCTTAGGCCTGATCTTTATCTTTCTGCTTGGCGGTCTCGGCACTGTTGGCCGCTTCGTTCAGCTGCTTGGGAGGAAACTCGGCATCTTTCTGCTCGGGTTTGCCATCGGTCGGCTCATCAGACAACGCCTTCTTGAAACCCTTGACGGCCGCACCCAGATCGCCGCCGATCCCGCGCAGCTTCTTGGTACCGAACAGCAGCACGACTATGACTGCGATGATCAACAACTGCCAAATACTGATACCACCCATGATATTTCTCCAAGTCCAACATTGACGCTAAGGTATGCGAGTGTGTTATTAACGATCACGATGCTGATACCAGCCCGTAATTTCTTCAAAACTGACGCCAAACTGCACGAGTGCGTTATTGGCGGGAGCGGGCCTTGAACCAGCCCAGCAGCCAGCATAATCCAGTGCCGGCCAGGCTGATTTGTCCCCACTCAATGTATTGTTTTTGGGTCAGCAAGAATACACCCGCCAATAGCAGGCTGGCTCCAACCCCTAAGAGGTAGCGAGCCTGTCCCTGTCGACGGCTGTGACGGCGGAAATCCGCAAACATCTGATCGAAGTGGCGCTGCTGGTGACGGGTCTGGCGCAGGGTCTCATAGACCAGCTCAGGCAATTCAGGCAGTTTCTCCGCCCAGAATGGCGCCTTCTCCTTGATGGCATTCCACACGGCTTTCGGCCCGACCTGCTCGTGCATCCAGTTTTCCAGATAGGGCTTGGCGGTCTGCCACAGGTCCAGCTGGGGATAGAGCTGACGACCCAACCCCTCCACATAGAGCAATGTCTTCTGCAACAGCACCAGTTGCGGCTGCACCGCCATGTTGAAGCGACGGGCGGTGTTGAACAGGTTGAGCAGCACGTGGCCGAACGAAATTTCGGACAGCGGCTTCTCGAAGATGGGCTCCAGCACGGTGCGGATGGCGAATTCGAACTCGTCCACCTTGGTGTCTGGCGGTACCCAACCGGACTCCACGTGCAGCTCGGCCACCCGGCGATAGTCGCGGTTGAAGAAGGCGAGGAAGTTCTCGGCCAGGTAACGCTTGTCTTCCCTGTTGAGGGTACCGACTATGCCGCAGTCGATGCCGATCCAGAGCGGATTGTCGGGATGTTCATAGGAGACGAAGATGTTGCCGGGATGCATGTCGGCATGGAAGAAGCTGTCGCGGAACACCTGGGTGAAGAAGACCTCAACCCCGCGCTCGGCCAGCAGCTTCATGTTGGTGCCGTTGGCTTCCAGCGCCGGAATGTCGGAAACCGGTATGCCGTAGATGCGCTCCATCACCAGCACATGCTCACGGCAGTGTTCGGTGAACACCTCGGGCACGTAGAGAGCATCTGAGCCGGTGAAGTTGCGGCGCAACTGGATGGCGTTGGCGGCTTCGCGCATCAGGTTCAGCTCGTCGAGTATGGTCTTGCGATACTCTTCCACCACCTCGATGGGGCGCAGGCGCGCACTCTGGGGCACGAAACGGGCCACCAGGCGGGCCAGGGTCTGCATCAGACGCAGATCGGCCTCTATGACCGGCTCTATGTCTGGGCGGATCACCTTGATGACGATCTCGCGGCCATTTTCCTTCAATCGACCCGTGTGCACCTGGGCGATGGAGGCAGATGCCAGCGGTGTCTCGTCGAAGTCGTCGAACAGGGTCTCGATGGCGCAACCCAGGCTCTCCTCGATCTTGAGGCGCGCCGCCTGACCGCAGAAAGGCGGCACCCTGTCCTGCAACAGGGCCAGCTCTTCGGCGATATCCGGCGGCAGCAGATCGCGCCGGGTCGACAGCATCTGGCCGAACTTGATGAAGATGGGACCGAGCGCCTCGAAGGCGAGGCGAATGCGGGCGCCGCGACTCAGCCCCTGCTGCTTGTTCTTGAGCCAGAACAGGCTGCGGCGGGCCAGACGACCCGGCCAGGGCTGATAGCGGGCAGGCACAAGTTCATCTATGCCCTGCTCCAGCAGGATGCTGATGATGCGATAGAGGCGCTTGAACTCCTTCGGGGTCATCAGGCTACCTGCTGTTCGAAGCGGGCCAGCCGCAGCTCGACCGCTTTCATCCGTTGCGCCAGCAGCTCGACATCGTCGTTGAAGCTCGCCACTTCCAGCGGACCGGGCGCGAGGCGGATCTCTTCGGTCAGGTATTCCGCCAGCTGGCTGCGGGAGCGGCACAGCTCGCGCCCCAGCACGCGGCGCGCCTGACGGGCACCACTGAACAGGGTGTGGGCCAGCACGTCGCCGGTATAGCGCGACAGCTCCTCTTCCCAGTCGATGTCCAGCTCGCCCAGCAAGACGCTGAACGCCTGCACCAGCTGGGGATCGCCGCTCAGATCCAGCTTCTCCTCACGGATGTAGCGAGTCAGGGCGGAAGGGTCTTTCAGCAGGCCCAGCGCCGTCAGCGACAGGCTGAGCACGGCATCGGCATCGCCTTCGTGGCGGGCCAGCACATCCAGCCGGCGATCGGAGAAGACAAACCAGAGCGGCTTGAGCTCACGCAGCTCCAGCTTGAGCACCTTGCCCGTCAGCTTGCGCAACCGCTCCTGACTCTGCTTGTCGAGCGTCAGCAACTGGTTGAGGCTGGTTTCGATCACGGCGGTGACCATGGCATCCATCGGCATAGGCGACCTTAAAACTTGTAACCACGGTGCAGGGCAACCACACCCTGGGTCAGGTTGTAGAACTCGACCTGTTCAAAACCGACATTCTCCATCATTCCCTTCAGGGTCTGCTGATCCGGGTGCATGCGGATGGATTCCGCCAGATATTTGTAGCTTTCACCGTCGTTCGCGACGATTTCACCCATTTTCGGCAGCAGTTTGAAGGAGTAGAGATCGTACAGCTTGGCGATCACCTCGCTGGCGGGCTTGGAGAACTCCAGCACCAGCAGACGGCCGCCCGGCTTCAACACCCGGAACATGGAGGCCAGCGCCTTGTCCTTGTCGGTGACGTTGCGCAGGCCGAAGCCGATGGTGATGACATCGAAGTGATTGTCCGGGAAGGGCAGCGCCTCGGCGTTGGCCTGCACGTAGGAGACGTTGTTCGCCACCCCCAGGTTGCGCAGCTTGTCGCGGCCCACCTTGAGCATGGAGTCATTGATATCCGCCAGTACCACCTGACCGGTCTCGCCGACGATGCGGGAGAACTTGGCGGTCAGATCACCGGTGCCACCGGCCAGATCCAGCACCTTCTGGCCCTTGCGCACACCGGAGCAATCGATGGTGAAGCGCTTCCACAGGCGGTGGATGCCGAACGACATCAGATCGTTCATCAGATCATATTTGGCTGCCACCGAATGAAAGACGCCGGCGACCAGGGTTTCCTTCTCGGTCGCGGCCACGGTTTTAAAGCCAAAATGCGTTGTCGTAGTCTGTTCTGACATCCCTTAAACACCCATAGAGCAAAGAATGGTCGCCAGTTTACCAGAGCCAATGGCGTGCGGACACCTTAAACCCGGCTGGCAACCAACTGCATGCCCAGCAACACCATGGCCAGACAGAGGAAAAGGTTGAGGCCTATATTGAGCACCGCCTTCAGATAGGCGCCCTGCTGGGCCAGCACCACGGTATCCAGCGCGAAGGAGGAGAAGGTGGTGAGCGCTCCGAGGATCCCCACCATCAGCAGCGGCTTCATCGGGTGTTCCACCACATGACCCTGACTGATGAGCGCAAAGGCGATACCCATGATGAAAGAGCCCACCACATTGACCACCAGGGTGCCATAGGGAAAGTGGCGTCCCAGCAAGAGTGCCATCAGCTCGGCGATACCAAAACGCAGGCAGGCGCCGATGGCACCACCGGCCGCAACATATAACCAGGTTTGCATAGGGCAGACTCCACAGTATCAGGCCGACATTATGCAAAATGTCGGCAAGCGGGGACAGCGGGGCAATTAATCGATATCGACCGCCTCACCGGCGAAAGTCGACCGGTTCGATCCGATCCAGATGGAGTGAGGTCTGGGCCGGCCGGGTCTCGGCAATCACCCGACCATGGCGGATGGAGTAACGCACCGGCACCTGACGGCGCACCGCATCGAAGCCATTCTCGGCAGGCAGGATCAGCAGATTGGCCGGCTTGCCGACCTCGATGCCGTAGCGATCCTGCACGTTCAGGGTGCGGGCGCTGTGGCTGCTGATGAGCTTCAAGCCGTCGTTGATCTGCTCATACCCCATGACCTGGCACACATGCAGCCCCATGTGCAGCACCTGCAGCATGTTGGCCGTGCCCATGGGATACCAGGGATCGAACACGTCGTCGTGGCCGAAGCAGACGTTGATGTTCGCCTCCAGCATCTCCTTCACCCGGGTGATGCCGCGGCGCTTGGGATAGGTATCGAAGCGCCCCTGCAGGTGGATGTTCACCAGCGGATTGGCGACGAAGTTGATGTCCGCCATCTTGAGCAGCCGAAACAGGCGGGAAGCATAGGCCCCGTTGTAGGAGTGCATGGCGGTGGTATGGCTGGCGGTCACCCGCTGGCCCATGCCGCGCTCATAAGCAAGCGTCGCCAGGGTCTCGATGAAACGGGACTGCTCGTCATCGATCTCATCGCAGTGCACATCCACCAGAACCTGATACTTCTCGGCAAGATCGAACACGTAGTGCAGACTTTCGACCCCATACTCCCGGGTGAACTCGAAGTGGGGAATGGCGCCTATCACGTCGGCTCCCAGCCTGAGCGCCTCTTCCAGCAACGCCTTGCCGTTGGGGTAGGAGAGGATCCCCTCCTGTGGGAAGGCCACTATCTGCAGCTCGACCCACTCCTTCATCTCCTCCTTCACCTCCAGCATCGCCTTCAAGGCGACCAGGTTGGGATCGGAGACATCGACGTGAGTGCGGACAAACTGGATGCCGTTGGCGATCTGCCACTTCAGCGTCTGGATGGCGCGCTGTTTCACATCTTCATGGGTCAGTAGCGCCTTGCGCTCGGCCCAGCGCTCTATCCCCTCGAACAGGGTACCGGACAGGTTCCAGCTCGGCTCCCCGGCCGTCTGGGTAGTATCGAGGTGAATATGAGGCTCGATAAAGGGGGCCATGGCCAGACCCTCCTCCCCATCCAGCTCCCGGGTAGACAGGAGAAGCTGGCTCATGGGAGCTATGGTCCGGATCAGGCCATCCTGGCACAGGATCTGCCAAAACCCCTCTCTGCCAGCCAGACGCACATTCTTTATCAGCATGTTTTTCTTCCTTTTTCTGACACCGATTACCTTTTCCAATCCACAACTTAGCTTGGATCAATTTAATAGAAAAGCGTTCATATTGAATACATATGAGACTGCTACTATTGATAAACAGCAACAATAAAAGGGAGTTAATTGGGATGAAAGCAGGATTGACCGAGATCGGCAGCGCTGGTCTGTTTCACGAATATCTGCAGACACTGGGTATCAACAAGCCGCCGTTGACCTCGATCGACAAACAGTGGGAATACAAGCGCAACGAACGGCTGGTCGCGGCTATCCATATAGAAGCCTCGGGGCAGGCCCGCTTCTATCTCGATGCCAGACAGATTTCGGTAAACTGAGAAAGACGAATACAAAAAAGCCTCCCGATTGGGAGGCTTTAATATTTACTGGTGCTGATACCCAGAGTCGAACTGGGGACCTCATCCTTACCAAGGATGCGCTCTACCAACTGAGCCATATCAGCACACTAACCGGTAAAGACCGCACTGCGTGCGTTATCTAAATCTTCTGTC
>NZ_CAWQXH010000007.1:0-79531 GCF_963899385.1 Aeromonas sp. MR7 | reverse complement strand
GTTCGAATCCTCCCGGGCGCACCATTTTAGCAGTACCAAAAGTTGATGAGCGCCCGTAGCTCAGCTGGATAGAGTACCTGGCTACGAACCAGGTGGTCGGAGGTTCGAATCCTCCCGGGCGCACCATACAGACAGCCTCGACTCAGGTCGGGGCTGTTTTTTTATGGGCCGGATCCGGCGGGTGAAGGTCAATACGCTGCCGCAGGGCTCCGTCAGGTATTGCCTCCCTTGTTCCTCTGTTCTTCTCCCGCTATCCCTCTGAATTCCTTGCTCTATCGCACCATGCGGCGTTCCTTTGCCCGGCAGCAATCCCGGTAGATTCCGGCTCCCTGCTGCGTCCTGAGGGGCGCTGACGGCACATAGTGAGGCGGGTGGAGACGAGGTGCGGATCTGCGGGCAATAAAAAAGGATGCCGCAGCATCCTTTTTCAATTCCGGGTTGGAAACTCAGCTTTTCAGCCACTTGCGAATGCGGTTGGCATCGCCGATCGGGGTGCGCTTGCCCACCGAGTTGAGCAGCACTATGGCCAGCTCGCGGCTGTCCGGCTTGGCGCGCATCAGCAGGCAACGGCCCGCCTCGTCGGTGAAACCCGTCTTGGAGAGGCGCACATCCCAGTCCGGGTTCTTCACCAGCGGGTTGGTGTTGTTGAACATCAGGCTGTAGGCGGGGGTGCTGAAACGCATCTCCTTGTTGGTGTCCTGGGTGAACTCACGGATCAGCGGCTGGCGATAGGCGGCAGAGATGAGCCTGGCCAGATCCTGGGCGGTGGAGACGTTGCGCGTCGACAGGCCGGTGGAGTCGTAGAAACGGCTGTTGCGCATGCCAAGTTGCTTGGCCTTGTTGTTCATGGCGCGCACGAAGGCGGGGCGTCCACCGGGATAGTGGCGCGCCAGGGCCGAGGCCATCCGGTTCTCGGAGGACATCAGTGCCAGGTGCAGCGCATCGCGGCGTGTAACTTTCGTGCCCATGCGCACCCGGGAATAGGTGTGCTTGATGGCATCCCTGTCATTCTGGTCTATGGTCAGGGTCTGCTTGAGATCCTGGCGAGCATCCAGCACCACCAGTGCCGTCATCAGCTTGGTGATCGAGGCGATCGGTCGGACCCGGGTGGCATTCTTCTGATACAGGGTCTTGCCCGTATTGACGTCCATCACCAGGGCGCTGCTCGATTGCAACTGCAGTTTGGCCGGGTTGGGGGCAGCCAATGCTGCTGGCAAGCCCAGCAGTCCAACCAATGCATATACCAGCGCCATTGCGCTAACCCGACACCGCATACTACCGACTCCGTTCACGTCGAAAAAAAGGCGCTAGATTCACTCATTTTTACCCCTGCTTTACAAGAGCACCAGAGAGTAATTCGCCATTATTTCGATAAAAAAAGGGCCATCCTGCGATGGCCCTTTCCATTTGTCTCAATCCCGTGGGGTGACAGCTTTGCGTTTGCTCAGCCAGCGCCAGATGAGGGCGACAACACCACCGACCAGCAGCACCAGCGGCAGGTAGAGAATGATGCTGAGGAACTGTGATTCGTACTGGGCCGCCAGCTTGGTGTGGCTCAGGTAGTAACCCAGGCTCACCAGCGGGGTGACCCACATGATGGAGCTGACCAGATTGACGATGAGGAAGCGCCCCTGCGGGATCTCGGTCGCCCCGACTATGTAGGGATAGACGGTGCGCACGAAGGCGATGTAGCGGGCGGTGATCAGGGTCAGGATGCCGTACTTGTTGAGCAGGTAGAACACCTTCTCCTTGTGCTTGTCGTCCATGTGGGACATCAGGCGATGGTACATGCGGGTATGACCCAGGAAGCGCCCCTGCATATAGCCGAACCAGGTACCGACGAAGGTGGCCAGGATCAGCAGTGGCACTATGCCAAGGGGGAGTACGTCCTGATAGATGAGCACACCCGTCAGGATGAGCAGGCTATCGCCGGGCAGGAAGGCGGTGGGGATGAACCCGTTCTCCAGCACAAGAAAAGTTAGCAACACGCCGCAGACCATGAAGGCCATCTTGGGATCCGACAGCATCGCCAGATCCTGATGCATAAAGGCGTGAGCCAGTTGGTAAAACTGCTCCATACTCACAAGCTCCGCTTAAATTAGCTGGGTTGATCGATCAAGGGCATGGCAAGCACCTTGTCGATGCGCAGACCATCCATGTCGACAATTTCCAGTTGCCACTGCTCCAGAGTCACCAGATCTCCGGTCTGAGGAACACGGCCAAGGAGCAGCATGATAAGCCCTCCGAGGGTGTGATAGTGATGTTTTTCTTCTTCCGGTAGCCGAACCAGTCCCAAGCAGTCCTTCAACTCCGGCAGGGGAATGAGACCGTCGAGCAGCCAGCTGCCGTCGGTGCGCTGGAAGGCCCAGTTGTCATCGCTGTTATCCTGCTGGAAGTCACCCGCCAGCGTCTCCAGCAGATCCTGCTGGGTGACCAGCCCCTGCAGCTCGCCGTATTCGTCCACTACCAGCACCATGTGCTCCGAGTGGGCGCGGAAGTGATTGAGCAGCTCCAGACCATTGAGGGTCTCCGGCAACAGGCTGCCATCCTGGGTCAGGGCCGCCAGATCGATGGGCTCCCCCTTGATGTAGGCGTGCAGCACCTTGTTGACGTTGAGTATGCCCACCAGATCCGAGAGGCTGCCATCGCAAACCGGGAAGAAGCTGTGGCGATACTCCACCAGCCGTTGCAGGTTCACCTCCAGCGGCAGGGCGAGATCCAGATAGCGGATGTCGCTGCGTGGCACCATCAGCGAGGAGAGGCTGCGCTCGTCGAGGCGGAACACATTGCGCAGCATGGTGTGTTCGTGGTCTTCGATGATCCCGGCTTCGGAGCCCTCCACCAGCATGGCGTGGATCTCCTCCTGGGTCACGTTGGCCCCGCCATCCTGCCTGACGCGCAGGATGCGCAGGCTGGCCTTGGTGGAGGCTGACAGCAGCCAGACGAAGGGGCGGGTGATGGCCGCCAGCCACATCATGGGGCGGGCCACCAGACAGGCGATGCGCTCGGCGCTGAGCTGGCCGAGGCGCTTGGGCACCAGTTCGCCGACGACGATGGAGAGGTAGGTGACCACGACTATGACCAGCACGGTGGCGAGCAGGCTGCTGCTCTTGGCGGCCATGCCCCACTCCTGCAGCCAGAGGGCCAGCGGTTGGGCCAGCAGGGATTCGCCGTAGATACCGTTGAGCAGACCGATACTGGTGATGCCGATCTGGACGGCGGAGAGGAAATGGGTCGGATCTTCGCTCAGTTTGAGGGCAATGGCGGCTGAGCGGCTGCCTTCGCTCGCCATCTTGCTGAGGCGAGCCTTGCGTGCGGTAACGATGGCGATTTCCGACATGGCAAAGACGCCATTAAGCAAAATCAATCCAAACAGGATCAATATTTCCATACTGCAACAGCACTCCGAGTAGAAAAGATCGCTGGCAGTGTAATGAATTTGGGGGCGATGCGCTTGTGAAAGCAGGTGATTTGGCTCGCTAATTTTGTACAGAGGGACGAAGAAAGGCCGTGAGAAGGGATTTATGGCAACAAAAAGCCCCCTGCGGGAGGGGGCTTTTTCAGGCGTGAAACTGCCTTACAGGGCGGCGATTTCGGCCTGCTGGGTCTCGAGGGTCACCAGCTGGGCGCGATACTCTTCCAGCTTCTCGCGCTCCTTGGCGATGACGGCTTCCGGCGCCTTGGCTACGAAGGCTTCGTTGCCGAGCTTGCCTTCGATGCGGCCACACTCGCCGACCAGCTTGGCTACTTCTTTGGCCAGACGGGCCAGTTCGGCATCCTTGTCGATGAGACCGGCCATCGGGATCATCAGCTCGGTGGCACCGATCAGCTTCTTCACCGACAGGGGAGCCACTTCGCCGTCCGCCAGCACGCGGATGGATTCCAGACGGGCAAGCGACTTGAGGAAGGCCTCGTTGTCACCGGCGCGGCGGGCATCCTTGGCATCGCATTTCAGCAGTACGTTCAGGTCCACGCTCGGCGCCACGTTCATCTCGGCGCGGATGTTGCGAATGCCGACGATGAACTCCTTCACCCACTCCTGATCCGCCATGGCGGCCTCGTCTACCTTGGCGGCATCGAACTCAGGGAAGGCTTGCAGCATGATGGTGTCGGCGTGCACACCGGTCAGCGGCGCCACCGATTTCCAGATGGTTTCGGTGATGAAGGGGATGATGGGGTGCGCCAGACGCAGCAGGGTTTCAAGGACGCTGACGAGCGTGTGACGGGTGGCACGCTGCTCGGCCTCCGACCCCTTGCCCAGCACCGGCTTGGTCAGCTCCAGATACCAGTCGCAGAACTGGTTCCAGATAAATTCGTACAGCACGCCGGCCGCGATGTCGAAGCGGTAGGTATCGAGCGCGGTGCGGAAGTCGCGGATGGCAACTTGCAGCTGGGACTGGATCCAGCGATCCGCCAGACTGAACGCCATCTCGCCACCGCCAAAGCCGCAATCCTGATCTTCGGTGTTCATCAGCACGTAGCGGGAGGCATTCCACAACTTGTTGCAGAAGTTGTTGTAGCCATCCAGGCGCTTCATGTCCCAGTTGATGTCACGACCTGTACTGGCCAGCGCCGCCAGGGTGAAGCGCAGAGCGTCGGTGCCGTGGGCCTCGATCCCTTCCGGGAACTGCTTGGCGGTACGCTTGCCGATCTTCTCGGCCATCTGCGGCTGCATCATGTTGCCGGTGCGTTTCTCCATCAGGTCTTCCAGCGAGATGCCGTCGATCATGTCGAGCGGATCCAGCACGTTGCCCTTGGACTTGGACATCTTCTGACCTTCTTCGTCACGGATCAGACCCGTGATGTAGACGGTCTTGAACGGGACTTGCGGCTGGCCGTTTTCGTCCTTGATGAAGTGCATGGTCATCATGATCATCCGGGCGATCCAGAAGAAGATGATGTCGAAGCCGCTCATCAGCACGTCGGTCGGGTGGAAGGTCTTGAGCGCCTCTGTGTTGTTCGGCCAGCCCAGGGTGGAGAAGGTCCACAGGGCGGAGCTGAACCAGGTGTCGAGCACGTCTTCGTCCTGACGCAGTGTGGTCACGGACGGTATGCTGTGCTTGGCACGCACTTCCGCCTCGTCACGACCCACGTAGACGTTGCCGGCATCGTCATACCAGGCCGGGATGCGGTGACCCCACCACAGCTGACGGGAGACGCACCAGTCCTGAATGTCGCGCATCCAGGAGAAGTACATGTTCTCGTACTGTTTGGGCACGAACTGGATGCGGCCATCTTCCACCGCCTCGATGGCGGTCTTGGCCATGGGCGCCACGCGCACGTACCACTGGTCGGTCAGCATGGGCTCGATGGGCACGCCACCGCGATCGCCGTAGGGCTGCTGCAGCACGTGATCCTTGATTTCGGCCAAGAGGCCCAGCTCGTCCAGCTTGGCCACGATGGCCTTGCGGGCGGCGAAGCGCTCCATACCGGCGAACTCGGTCGGCAGGGCGGCGTCGTAGGCGGTGCTGGGGTTGCCGTTGGTGTCGACCACTTCGGCCTCGGCGCGCACGTGGGCGTCCAGGGTGAAGATGTTGATCATCGGCAGGTTGTGGCGCTTGCCCACTTCGTTATCGTTGAAGTCGTGGGCCGGGGTGATCTTCACGCAGCCGGTGCCCTTCTCCATGTCGGCGTGTTCGTCGGCGACTATGGGGATCAGACGATTCACCAGCGGCAGCAGGATATGCTGGCCGATCAGCGCCTTGTAACGGGGATCTTCCGGGTTCACTGCGACGGCGGTATCGCCCAGCATGGTTTCCGGACGAGTGGTGGCGACGATCAGGTGATCCTGACCCTCGGCTGTCTTGGCGCCGTTGGCCAGCGGATAGCGCAGGTGCCACATGTGGCCCTTGATCTCGCGGTTTTCCACTTCCAGATCGGAGATGGCGGTGTTGAGCTTGGGATCCCAGTTCACCAGACGCTTGCCGCGGTACATCAGGCCATCTTCGTAGAGACGGACGAACACTTCCTGCACGGCGCTCGAGAGACCCTCATCCATGGTGAAGCGCTCGCGCTCCCAGTCCACCGAGTCGCCGAGGCGGCGCATCTGGCGGGTGATGGTACCGCCGGACTCTTCCTTCCACTGCCAGATCTTGTCGATGAAGGCATCACGGCCGTAGTCGTGACGGGTCTTGCCCTCTTCGGCGGCAATCTTGCGCTCCACCACCATCTGGGTGGCGATACCGGCGTGGTCTGTGCCCGCCTGCCACAGGGTGTTCTTGCCCTGCATGCGGTTGTAGCGGATCAGGGTATCCATCAGGGTTTGCTGGAAGGCGTGACCCATGTGCAGGCTGCCGGTGACGTTCGGCGGCGGGATCATGATGCAGAAGGAGTCTTTGCTGGTGTCGCCGTGGGGCTTGAAGTAACCCTGGGCTTCCCAGTGCTGATAGAGCGCCTGTTCGATGGCGTTGTGATTAAAAGTCTTTTCCATGGTCTCGCCGTATTCTGGATGGATGGAGTCTGGTGTTGATTCGTCGTGGATCGAGGGTGGTGCAGTCAGGGCTGCGCCGGATCCGGTGCGGCAAGGACGGGCTGATCCCTCATCTCGAGGGCGTGGCCTGCCTGGCGATAGTGCTTGTAGCGCTCGCGGGCTTGCTGCTTTTGCGTTTCGTCAGTGGGGACAAAATCTACCACTTGAGCGAAGTGTCCTGCAAACAAAGGTGTCTGTCTGGCCAGATTGATGAGGCGGGCATAGCGCCGCTTCGGCGGCTGATGGCCTATCTCCACCGGCGCCTGACCGCTCTCGCCCTGCAGCTGGTGCGGCACGAAACGCTCAGGTGGCAATTGCCACAACAGCTCGTCCAGGCGCAGGGCCTGGGCTTCGTCGTCGCACAGCAGGTAGAGATGGCCCGCACTCCAGCCATCGGCTACGAGCTGGCAGGCGAGCCGCTCGACGGCGGTGGCCTGCGCGTCATCCGGCTCGCTCATCAGGTAAAAGGTCACTTGGCTCATCAGGTTGATCCCGTTTGCGGTGACGGACTATTGACCGCCAGTGAGGGTTGGCAGGGGTGTTTTCCTGCCAGCACTCAATGAAACAAGGAAGAGGCGGGCCTCTTCCTTGTGGTACTGGGCAACTCCCGCGCTTCCGATGCATTCACCGGAAGGGGCAGGGGAGTTACTCTTTCTCTTCGATATCCACGCCGGCCCGGTTCAGCAGGAACTGGGTCAGCAGGGGCACCGGACGACCGGTGGAGCCTTTATCCTTGCCACTCTTCCAGGCAGTCCCGGCGATATCCAGGTGGGCCCAGTTGTACTTCTTGGTGAAGCGCGACAGGAAGGCGGCAGCCGTGATGGTGCCGGCCGGACGACCGCCTATGTTGGCCATATCGGCAAACGGGCTCTCCAGCTGTTCCTGATACTCGTCGAACAGCGGCAGGCGCCAGGCGCGATCGCCGGCCTGTTCGGAGGCGTTGAGCAGCTCGTGGGCCAGCGGGTTGTGGTTGGCCAGCAGCCCCGTGGTGTGGTGGCCCAGTGCTATGATGCAGGCACCGGTCAGGGTCGCCACGTCGATGACGGTCTCGGGATCGTAACGATCCACGTAGGTGAGGGCATCGCACAGCACCAGGCGGCCTTCCGCATCCGTGTTCAGCACTTCTATGGTCTGGCCGGACATGGAGGTGAGGATGTCACCCGGGCGATAGGCGTTGCCACCCGGCATGTTCTCGCAACCGGCCAGCACGCCGATGACGTTGATGGGCAGCTGCAACTGGGCCAGGGCGTGCATGGTGCCGAGTACGGAGGCGGCGCCACCCATGTCGTACTTCATCTCGTCCATGCCTTCGGCCGGCTTGATGGAGATGCCGCCGGAGTCAAAGGTCAGACCCTTGCCGACCAGCACTATGGGCTTGGCATCGGCGTTGCCCTTGTATTCGATGATGGCCATCATGGCTTCGTTTTCAGAGCCGCGGGCCACCGCCAGATAGGAGTTCATGCCGAGCTCGGCCATCTCCTGCTCACCGATCACCTTGGTGGTGATGTTGTCGAAGGCATCGGCCAGACGACGAGCCTGGGAGGCCAGATAGGCCGGGTTGCAGACGTTGGGCGGCATGTTGGCCACGTCGCGACAGACCCGCACCCCTTTCGCCACGGCCAGACCGTGGGAGATGGCTTTCTCACCAATGGTCAGTTCCCGACGCGTCGGCACGTTGAACACCAGCTTGCGCAGCGGACGGCGCGGCTCAGCCTTGTTGGTCTTGAACTGATCGAAGCTGTAGAGGCCCGCCTTGGTGGTTTCCACCGCCTGGCGCACCTTCCAATAGGTATCCCGACCCTTGACGTGCAGTTCGGTCAGGAAGCAGACCGCTTCCATGGAACCCGTCTCGTTGAGGGTGGTGATGGTCTTGTTGATGATCTGCTTGTACTGGCGTTCGTCGAGTTCCCGCTCCTTGCCGCAACCGACCAGCAATACGCGCTCGCTGAGCACGCCCGGTACTTGATGCAGCAACAGCATCTGGCCTGGTTTCCCTTCCAGGTCGCCACGGCGCAGCAGCGAACTGATATAGCCATCGCTGATCTTGTCCAGTTGTTCGGCAACCGGAGAGAGGCGACGCGGCTCGAATACGCCGACCACGACGCAGGCACTGCGTTGCTTCTCAGGACTGCCACTTTTTACACTGAACTCCATGGAATCTCCTACATCCTAAAGACAAAAGGCACCTTTTATTGAATAATGCGGTGCTTGTTGGGGTATCAGAGGCGGAGCGAACAGCCATAGGCTCCGCAGTTCAAACTGGTAAAAATCCAATATACGGCCCTATTTTTCAGGCATTCGACTAAAAACACAAGTTTACTTGGGAATGACTGTGATCGTTTTCCGATATTTGTTCAGGGAAACCCTGAAAACCCAGCTGGCAGTGTTGTTCGTGCTGCTGCTTATCTTTGTCAGCCAACAATTTATCCAGATCATCGGTGATGCCGCCGATGGCGAGGTGCCGACGCGTCTGGTCTCCACCCTGTTGCTGCTCAACCTGCCCAATATGGCCTTGTTGATGCTGCCTATCAGCCTGTTTTTAGCCATCTTGTTTGCTCACGGTCGCCTGTATGCCGAAAGTGAGATGACTGTTATGCATGCGGTGGGCTTCAGCCACCGCTTCGTGATGCGCAGCGCCATGGTGCTGGCCTTGCTGACCGCGGCCGTTGCCGCTTTCAATACCGGCTGGATCGCCCCGCAGGCCAAGGAGCGCGAGTATCAGGTGATCGACGAGTTCAAGGCCGATCCGGGTATCTCCTTCCTGCAGGCCGGCCGTTTCATGGAGCTCGACAAGGGGCGCCTCGTTGCCTACATCCAGGAGCTGAATGACAAGGGCTCCCGGCTGCAGAAGATCTTCGTGCTGCAGCGTTCCCAGGAGGGCAAGCCGCCCTCTGTGGTGGTGGCGACGGAAGGGGTGGTGACGGTCGATGAGAACGGCCTGCAGTGGCTGACCCTGAAGGATGGCTCCCGTTACGAGGGTCACTTCAGCAGCAAGCAGTTCCAGATCTCCGAATTTGACGAGTACAGCCTGGTGATCCGCCAGCAGGAGATGGAGCGCTCCAGCCGCAAGGCGGCCGCCAAGCCGACTCTGGAGCTGCTGGGAACGCAGGACAACGGCATGATGGCCGAGTTGCAGTGGCGCCTGTCGTTGCCGCTCTCCATCCTGGTGCTCACTTTCCTGGTGGTGCCGCTGGCCAGGGTCAATCCCCGCCAAGGGCGTTACGCCAAGCTGCTGCCGGCCATCTTGCTCTATCTTTCCTACTTCCTGTTGCTCAGCGCGGCGCGCTCGGCCATCGACAGCGGACGCCTGCCCCACTGGCCGGGGATGTTTCTGGTGCCGCTGGCCTATCTGCTGTTGATCGGTCTGCCGCTCAACCTGCAGGGCACCAGCTGGTGGAACGGGATCAAGACCCTCTATTTCAAGAGAAAATCGGCATGATGTTGCCATCTGGGAGTCTCTACTGATGTTTGGCATTCTCGATAGACATGGCGACCGGATCATTTTGATGTCGCTTCCTCTCTATACGTCTGTATTTGAGGAAAAAATCAGCATGATGCTGCAACCGGGGAGTTTCTGCTGATGTTTGGCATTCTCGATAGATATATCGGCCGGGTTATTTTCATGTCGGTCCTGTTGTGTGAACTGACCCTGGTCGGGCTGGCTGCGCTCATCAAATATGTTGAGCAGCTCAGGTCCGTGGGGGAAGGCAACTACGACATGATCAATGCGCTCTATTACGTCCTGCTCTCCATGCCCAAGGAGGCGGTTCAGTTCTTCCCGCTGGCAGCCCTGCTGGGCGGGCTCATAGGGTTGGGCCAGCTGGCGACCAGCTCGGAGCTGGTGGTAATGCAGGCGGCGGGTCGCTCCAAGATCAGCATAGTGATGGCGGCGCTCAAGACGGCCATCCCCTTGATGATACTGGTGGGCCTGATGGGTGAGTATGTGGCGCCCATCGCCAAGCGGATGGCGGATGACGTCAAGGCGGGGGCCCTGTCGGAAGGACGGCTGACGGTCTCGGCTTACGGGGTCTGGGCGCGCGATGGCAACAACTTCGTCAACATCAACGGGGTGCGCAACGACGGCGCCCTGACCGGCATCACCCTCTATCGCTTCACCCCGGAGCGCAAACTGATCGATATCCTGCAGGCGCAGGAGGGGGTGTTTGAACAGCACCACTGGCTGCTCAAACAGGTGCAGGTGACCCGCTTCGACGATCCCAAGCAGATCCAGAGCGAGACGCAGGCCCAGATGGAGTGGACCTCTGAGCTCACCCCCAAGCAGCTGGGGGTGGTGAGTATCGATCCTGAAAACCTGCCGGTGGCCGGGCTGCTCGACTACATCGGCTATCTGGATGCCAACAAGCAGGATGCCGGACGTTACAAGCTGGAGATGTGGCGCAAGCTGCTGTCGCCGCTCTCCGTGGTGGCCATGATACTGCTGGCCTCTTCCTTCATCTTCGGCCCGCTGCGTTCGGTGAGCATGGGCGCGCGGATGCTGATGGGGATCATGACCGGCTTCGCCGTCTACGTGAGCGATCGGGTGTTCGGCCCCATCAGCCTGGTGTATGCGGTGCCGCCTATCCTTGCCGCCATCGCCCCCAGTCTGCTGTTTGGCGGTATCTCTTTCTATATCCTCAGTCGCAAGCAGTAGCGCCGCGCGTTGGACTGCAAAAAGGGCACCTGTTGGTGCCCTTTTTCGTTGCTGCATTGACCTGCAATTACTTGTTCAGCATCTCCAGATTTTCCTGTTTGCCGAGCACCACCACTTCACATTCGGACCAGATGTCCTGAAAGGCGCGCGGTGCCTTGCGGTTGAACAGGCACATCAGGTTGCCGAGGCCGAAGGCCGCCGTCGCCAGCCGGATCAGCGCCTGAGTGATGCGGATGTTGCTGCCATCCGCATTCTGGATACGCAGACGCCAGGCGCGCATGCCTATGGTCTGACCGGCACGGGTCCAGAACCAGGTGTAAAAACCACAGATGATGAAGGCGAGCCAGGCACTGTAAATCGGGCTGGTCAGCAGCCAGGAGGCATCTTTGCCTTCGGGAAGAGTGGCGGCGCCGGTTGCCAGCAGCAGATGTGCCACCCCCATACCGATGAAGCCGGCGATGATCAGCAAGGAGATGACTACCAGATAGTCATAGAGCAGGGCGCCGAGTCGGCGCAACAGGCCCGCCGAAGGGTAGTGGGGGACTGTGTGGGAGGTGGATGTGGGTTGGACTGGTTTACGCTTGGCCATCGTTCTTATTCCATTAATATGATGCGGGCATTCTATGTAACTGACCCCGCATCGGCAAGGCGTTGAATAAATGAGCAAACGAGAGTGCGCACGCGAAAAACACCTTGCATGGCATCGCGCCATTCGTATAATCCCTCGCAGTTGCCCGGGTGGCGAAATCGGTAGACGCAGCGGATTCAAAATCCGCCGATGAATAATCGTGTCGGTTCGAGTCCGACCCCGGGCACCATATTACAGTTTCATGCCGTACCACGGCAGACCAGAAACCCGCATAGCGTAAGGCTTGCGGGTTTTTTGTTGTCTCTTGTCGTATCATAAAGCCTCATGACATCCCCCCATTTCTGGGGTATCTCTGGGGTACAGTCCCTAGAAGGGGTAAAAAGTACCCCCACAGCTCGCTATCCCTTGCCATTCCTGGCCTGTGGAGTTGCGGCTTATATCCCCAGCGTCTGTCACGTACCTCCAAGTTAAAACGGGAGATACCCCCATGCCGCTAGCCGATACCGCCGCCCGACAAGCCAAGTTCAATGGCAAACAGCAGAAGCTGTCTGATGAAAAGGGCCTGTTCTTGCTGGTCACTTCGTCCGGAAAATACTGGCGCCTCAAGTTCCGCTTCAGTGGCAAAGAGAAGGTGCTGGCTCTGGGTGTCTAGGAAAGAAGGGGCGATTCACACACACCTTGAGCGATTGCCTTCACGAGCTGGCCTACTGGAATGACCTTCACTGCCTGCGAAAGGCCTGTGATACCAGTGGCGATTACGAGCACCGCATGGAGTCGTCTGCCCGAGACTGGTTCATCTTCGGTCAGCTGGCAGAGCTACGGCCGCGGACCCGGGATGAAGCCAAGGACACCCTCCGCTACCTGATGGTCAGCGATCGCCAAGGTATGCCAGAGGCGGACCAGATCTTGGAAAACCTCGTCAGCTAGTGGGGGTCAGTAATGCTTGGGGACCATGTCGTCCCAAGGCGTCTCAATTAGTATCCTTAATGAGTCCAAGATCAACCAAATTTGGCTGATTCTATGAGATGATTTCGACTAATTCTGTCCCGTATACGGAAATCACTCATGGCCGAGATCAACAAGGCAACCCTCACCGAAGCCGACATCATCTCCAAATACCTGTTGCCTGCTATCAAGGCCGCGGGTTGGGATGACCTGACCCAGATCCGCCAGGAGGTGAAACTGCGGGATGGCAAAGTGGTGGTGCGGGGTCAAATGGCCGCTCGCAAGAAGGTCAAATCGGCCGACATAGTGCTCTACCATAAGATAGGCTTGCCGATGGCGGTGATCGAGGCCAAAGCCAACAAGCATGAGATCGGTAAGGGCATGCAACAGGGGCTCGACTATGCCCGCATGCTGGATGTGCCCTTTGTCTTTGCCAGCAACGGTGACGGTTTCATTTTCCATGACAAAACTAATGGTCAGCAGCTGGAGACAGAGGTCTCGCTAGTTGATTTCCCCACCCCCGATCAGTTGTGGGACAAGTTCTGTTCCTGGAAAGGTTACACATCAGCTCAACTACCCATGATCAGCCAGGATTATTACTCGGATGGTAGCGACAAGAGCCCCCGTTACTATCAACTGCAGGCTATAAACAAAACCATAGAGGCTATCTCTGCCGGCGAGGATAGAGTGCTGTTGGTGATGGCTACCGGTACCGGCAAGACCTATACCGCTTTTCAAATCGTCTGGCGCTTGTGGAAGGCCAAAGCCAAGAAGCGCATCCTTTTCCTTGCGGACCGTAATATCCTGGTGGATCAGACTAAGCAGAACGATTTTCAGCCCTTTGGCTCAGCGATGACCAAGGTGACGGGTCGCACCGTCGATCCAGCTTTTGAAATTCATCTTGCCCTCTACCAAGCGCTGACTGGACCAGAAGAGGCTCAGAAAGCTTTCAAACAAGTCTCTCCGGATTTCTTCGATCTCATCATCATCGACGAGTGTCACCGCGGCAGTGCTGCCGAGGATAGTGCCTGGCGCGAGATCCTAGAGTACTTCTCATCGGCCACACAGATTGGCCTGACAGCCACGCCCAAAGAAACCGAGACCGTCTCCAGCACCGATTACTTCGGTGACCCCGTCTATACCTATTCTCTGAAAGAAGGGATTGAGGATGGTTTTCTTGCCCCTTACAAGGTGGTGCGGGTCGATATCGACGTGGACCTGCAGGGGTGGCGGCCCACTAAGGGGCAGTTGGATAAACAGGGTAACGAGATAGTAGATCGCATCTACAACCAGAAGGACTTTGACCGTACCCTGGTGATCGATGAGCGTACTCAGCTGGTGGCCGAGACCATAACGAACTACCTCAAGAAAACCGATCCGATGGCAAAGACCATTGTCTTCTGTAACGACATCGATCATGCCGACAGGATGCGACGGGCGTTGGTCAATCTCAATCCAGAGCAGATGGCCAAGGACGAGCGCTACGTGATGAAAATCACTGGTGATGATGATCTTGGCAAGGCCCAGCTCGATAACTTCATCAACCCCAAGAGGGCATATCCTGTCATCGCCACGACTTCCGAGCTGATGAGCACAGGGGTGGATGCCAAAACGTGCAAGCTGGTAGTGCTCGATCAGAACATTCAGTCCATGACTAAGTTCAAGCAGATTATTGGCCGTGGAACCCGCATAGACGATAAGTACGGCAAGCTCTGGTTCACCATCCTCGACTTCAAGAAGGCCACGGAGCTGTTTGCCGATCCTCGTTTTGATGGTGATCCTGTACGAGTCATCGTTACCAAGCCGGAAGCCATTAATGACCCAGATGATGGCCTTAGTGACATCATCGATGGTGCAGACCCCTTACCAGCAGATGAGGGAGGTGATGGAAGTGAGCCGGGAGCGGCTGGCAATACTGGGGAAGGAGAAGGAACCTATACCACAGGTAGCGCGGGTGGTAGCCAGGGTGGCCCCTTTGACCCGACAGGCGATCCTCAGTCGGAAGTCCGCAAGTTTTTTGTCAATGGGGTTCCTGTCAGTATCATTGCCGAGCGGGTGCAGTATTACGATGCCGATGGCAAGCTGGTGACCGAGTCATTCAAGGATTATACCCGTAAGACCTTGCTCAAGGAGTTTGCCACCTTGGATGCCTTTACCAGGCGTTGGCAGGCTGCTGAGCGCAAGCAGGCCATCATGGATGAGCTGGTCCAGGCTGGGGTGCTGTGGGAAGTCCTGAGTGCCGAAGTGGGTCAAGAGCTCGACCCGTTCGACCTTATCTGTCATGTGGTATACGATCAGCCGCCGCTGACACGCCGCGAGCGGGCCGATAACGTCAAAAAGCGTAACTACTTCACCAAGTACAACGAGACCGCTCAGCAAGTGCTGACAAATCTGCTTGACAAATATGCTGACCAAGGCTTTGCCGAAATAGAAACCAAGGACGCGCTCAAAGTCGCCCCCTTTACCGAGCTGGGGCGTCCGCTGGAGTTGGCCAAAAAAGGCTTTGGTGGCCCCCAAAAGTTTGAGCAGGCCATCACCGAGCTGGAGCAAGAGATCTACAGCGAGCAACAGCGCGCCTGACGGCCTCCCGGCAATAGAACAGTAACCCGAGTGGCCTACAGACTATGGCCACTTGTTTTTATCGATGTTTCTGACGTCTTCGCAAGAAAGAGAAAACCATGTCATCCATCAGCTCGGTCATCAAATCTATCCAGGACATCATGCGCAAGGACGCCGGTATCGACGGCGACGCCCAGCGCCTAGGCCAACTTTCCTGGCTGCTGTTCCTTAAAATCTTCGATGCTCAGGAAGAGGAGTTGGAATTTGAACAGGGCAGTGAATATCGCCACCCTATTCCCGAGCGCTTCTTGTGGCGTAATTGGGCTGCTGATGGTGAAGGGATTACTGGTGATGAACTGCTCGACTTCACTAACGACGATCTGTTTGATAGCCTGAAAAACCTGCCTGTCAGCATCAAACTTAACCCCCGTGGCTTTGTGGTGAAAGAGGCGTTCTCCGACGCCTTCAACTACATGAAGAACGGCACTCTGCTGCGCCAGGTGATCAACAAGCTCAACGAAATCGACTTTACCGACAGCAGCGAGCGCCACCTGTTTGGTGATATCTACGAGCAGATCCTGCGTGACCTTCAGAGCGCTGGTAACGCCGGTGAGTTTTACACACCGCGCGCAGTGACCCGCTTTATGGTCAACCGTATTGACCCCAAACTGGGGGAGAGGATCATGGACCCGGCTTGCGGTACCGGCGGTTTCCTGGCTTGCGCCTTTGACCATGTGAAAGAGCACTACGTCCAGTCAGTCAGCGACCATCAAACCCTGCAGCAGCAGATCCTGGGGGTGGAGAAGAAGCAACTGCCACACCTGCTTTGCACCACCAATATGCTGCTTCATGGCATTGAGGTACCGGTTCAGGTTCGCCACGGTAACACCCTCAATCAACCGCTCTCCAGTTGGGACAGCGACATCGATGTCATCCTGAGTAACCCACCCTTTGGTGGCACCGAAGAAGATGGCATTGAGCAAAACTTCCCCTCGGACATGCGCACCCGTGAGACTGCCGACCTCTTCTTGCAACTCATCATCGAGGTGCTGAAAAAAGGCGGCCGCGCCGCCGTGGTGCTGCCCGATGGCACCCTGTTTGGCGAAGGGGTCAAGACCAAGATCAAGCAACTGCTCACCAGCGAATGCAACCTGCATACCATAGTGCGGCTGCCCAACGGCGTCTTTGCCCCCTATACCGGTATCAAGACCAATATCCTCTTCTTCACCAAGGGCCAGCCTACTAAGGAAACCTGGTTCTACGAGCATCCCTACCCGGCTGGGGCCAAAAGCTACAGCAAGACCAAGCCGATGAAGTTCGAGGAGTTTGAGGCAGAGATCGCCTGGTGGGGTGATGAGGCGGACAGCTTTGCCGCTCGGGTAGAGAACGAGCATGCTTGGAAGGTCAGCATCGACACCATCATCGAGCGTAACTTCAACCTCGATATTAAAAACCCCCATGTCGGCGAGCAAATAAGCCATGACCCTGACGAGCTGCTGTCGCGCTATGCCACAGAACAGGCCGGGATCCAGACTCTTCGTGACCAGCTAAAAGTCATTTTGGGTGAAGCCTTGGGTAAGGGGGCGGCCAAGCAAGGGGAGCAGGCATAATGGCGATCGAGAATCTGATTACCGACCATCTGGATCTCTGGACTGCAGCGGTGCGCCCCAAAAGCAGTGTCGGGCGCGGCAGCAACAGCAAGCTGGAACTCACCGGTATCAAAAAATTGCGTGAGCTGATCCTGGATCTGGCCGTGCGCGGCAAACTGGTACCGCAAGACCCGAGCGATGAACCGGCCTCCGTGCTGCTGGAACGCATTGCCGCCGAAAAGATGCGGCTGGTGAAAGAGGGCAAGATTAAAAAGCCCAAAGCCTTGCCGGAAATTAGCGAGGAGGAGAAACCTTTTGAGCTACCTGTTGGGTGGACATGGATCAAACTTGGAAATGCAGGAATAGGTTCTACAGGTAAAACACCGAGCACTGCTAATCATGCATTTTTTAATGGAGTAATTCCCTTTATTGGTCCAGGTCAAATATCCATCAGTGGTGAGCTGCTGGATACAGATAAAAACCTCAGTGAACTTGGGTTAGAACATAGTGCAGAAGCCAATAATGGCGATATCCTGATGGTGTGTATTGGTGGTTCTATAGGGAAAGCTGTTGTAGCTAATAAACTGATTGCGTTCAATCAACAAATTAATGCTATTAGACCGATAGAGATAAACTCAAAGTTTTTACTAGCAGTGATGACTGCGAGTTTTTTTTATAAAGTGCTTCTTGAAAAGGCGACAGGTTCTGCCACACCAATAATCAACAGAGGAAAATGGGAGGAACTCCCAATTCCAATTGCACCGATTCAAGAACAACACCGCATCGTGGCCAAAGTCGATGAATTGATGGCTATTTACGACCAGTTGGAGCTGCAATGTGAGGCGCAGCTGGCGGCTCATCAGACACTGGTAGAGGCTCTGCTCACCACCCTGACTGACTCCGGCGATGCCGGGGAACTGGCGCAAAACTGGGCGCGGCTAAGCACTCACTTCGATACTCTCTTCACCACCGAGGCCAGTATCGACGCCTTGAAACAGACCATTCTGCAACTGGCTGTGATGGGCAAGCTGGTACCGCAAGACCCGAGCGATAAACCCGCCTCAGCCCTGCTGGAACGCATCGCTGCCGAAAAGGCGCAGCTGGTCAAAGAGAAGAAAATCAAAAAAGAGAAGCCGCTACCTGCGATTTGCGAAGACGACAAGCCGTTTGAACTGCCACAGGGGTGGGAGTGGTGCTATTTAAGAGACCTCATAACTATAATGGATGCTGGCTGGAGTCCTGCTTGTCCTCCTGAAGCCTCACCAGATATTGATACTTGGGGTGTGCTGAAAACAACAGCAGTACAAGCATTGGAGTATCGAGAATATGAGAACAAAGTTCTTGATAAAACAAAGACCCCAAGGCCAGAGTATGAAGTTATGGTTGGCGACATACTAATTACCCGTGCTGGCCCTAAAAATAGAGTAGGAATTTCATGCTTAGTCGAAAAAACCAGACCGAAGCTGATGATTTCTGACAAGATAATTCGATTCCATTTGGTTGGAGTTGGTTTGTCTGAGCGTTTTATATCTCTATGCCTTAATGCTGGCGCAACGGCTGCCTATATTGATGGTTCCAAATCTGGCATGGCTGAAAGCCAAATGAATATTTCTCAAGATAAGCTTAAGTTTGCTCCTATTCCGTTGGGCCCTATAAGAGAGCAAAACCATATTATGAATAAAGTGGATGAGTTAATGGCCCTCTGCGATCAACTTAAAGCCCGCCTGCAAACCAGCCAGCAGACCCAGCTTGCCCTGGCCGAATCGCTGGTGGAAGGTGCTCTGGCCTGACCGCTGGCAGGGCGCCGACTATCCCTGGTCACCCAGCGTGACAGTCATCAAACAACAACCCCGGCGTAAACTGCAAACAACCAAGCGGCCGGGGTCATGTTGTAGGCGACAATAGAAAGTAGCTCCCTATCCAGTCAAACATTTTGCCCCATTTTGTGACGGATTAGCTGGTAGTCGTGTGGGTATTCAAGCAGGATCTCGAAGGCTTTTCTCCGTGGAGAGAGCCTGCCTGAAATATCGATATGACAAGGAGTTGAGATGCTGCATGCCATTTTGCATGGCAAGGCCGGGAGAGTTGAACAAGGTGGCCAGTCTCTCCGCTGGCGTGAGCTGTTCAAGCGCAATGAAGACCTGCTCACAGCCACCTTCTTTGGGCGACTCCCCTACTTATCAAATGGTGCTTTCGAAACAGTGCTGGGTTGCCTGATTGGATTTGAGCAGGCAAAGCGGCTAGCACCTACTTTCATTGAAATTGAACTCTGGTCTCGCCTCACTGAGTGGGAAGAGCGTGGGTATGTCGAGCCCGATGTGATCCTGCGTTTTGAGAATGAGCTGGTGATGATTGAGGTCAAGCCACCCTTCGGCGGTGGCCAGTACCAAGACCAGTGGCGAGCACAGATGACGGCGCTTAGTGTCGAAACTGAGTATCAGGAATATGAGCGGATTCATTTCGTCGCTCTCGGTAATACCCTGCCAGCCCCTTTGCCTACAGATGAACACCCCAAGCGTTTTGCACCCATGACCCAACTGGAGTGGAGCGATCTTCGTCGCTTACTGCAGAACAACCCTATGTTTACCAGTTGCCGGCAAGACGAAGCGATCTGTCAGGACTGGATGGAGGCTTTCAGCCTATTTGGCATGTTGCCATCTGCTCCAAGTTGGCAACCCCTATTGGATTATGCCAGTGCGCCCTCATTGGACCTGGCCGTCGCCTGTCAGCAGTTGTCATTGAGCGTCAAGATGCCAGCTCAGGATAACTGGGCTCCCCTGATGAGCTTCGCCAACGATTTGACTTTGGATCACCACCTGCTGGCCACCAGTATTCAATAAGTTGCTTTCACTATCACAGGTCAGATTGACCGATTAAGGATTTTCGGATGACTCATGAATTAGCCCAGGCAGAACGATTGGTCGAGCAGCTGGGGCAAGCCCACCGCCTGGCGGCCGGTTTCTACCAGCGGATCTTGCCGCTGTTTGATCAGATTGCCCAAGAGTCTATTGATGCCACATTCTGGTATTGGAAACCCAGTGAGAATGGCCGCCCTTGTTCAGGCAGCTCCAGGCCTTCCAGTTCCTGGGTATGGGACTACATCCCGCTGTTTGCCTCCACTCATGGTTACCGTACTTGGGATGGTGATAAGGCCCGTGCTGGTGATATGACTTTGGCACTGCGGCTCTATATTGATGACGCCTTCAAGAAGGGCTCATCTCAGAGAGGGAATAGCAAAGGCATGCCAGATCCCTTGGAGCTGAAAATGGGGAAGGCTGTAGTGGAGGTGAACCTGTTCCGCTGTACTCAGGATAGTGAGCTTCATTTCGATGAGCTGTGGAGCGACATTCCTTGGCCTGAGCCAACAGAAGAGTGGACTACCGCAGCCCAGCACCAAGAGGTTGAGTATTGTGTGCGCCATGTGCCACTGGCTGAGCTGTTGGCCGATCCTGCAGTGGTTACTCGGTGGATCAAGGGTCGGTTGGGCTAGCTCCCCTGTAGGACTGCAGCCCTTTATGTAATGAGCCCAGAGGGTCAGATACGGCTGAAGTTCATCGGCCAGCACAATTGGGGAGAATACTTCAGCCAAATTCGGCTATGCTCCATGCCGTCACCTGGTGGGCTCCGTTCTTGCGGCGCCATTCCCTGGCCATTAGCTGTGCTTATCAGGTGGCTATCTTCAAGTGACAGTGTCGTGGATTCCCTGACACTGTCACAGAGACCCTGACAGCCCACTGCTCCGATAGCGGTAACTCAGCATCTAACCTGATGGCATTCAGTCACAGCAGGTGCCACAGCTCCCGGATGAATCATCCCTCCTGAGCCGGCCACCTGCCCCCCTCATCGTCTGCGCAATTCCCTCAGAACGGCTCACCACAAACTGCGCAAATTGTGCACTTTATCTGCGCACTGGAACTGCGCAAAAACGAAACACAATGGTGACTTCCACATTGGAGGAGCTAGGTGTGGCAGGGGTTGGGGAGGTTATGAGGGGTTTGGAGATTGCGCAATTGCGCAGAACTGCGCAAAACGAAATACATCGGCGCGAAGAACAACTCGGTGAGTATGAAACAGGGATGTGTGGGCAATAGGGAACTGACCTCTGCCCAGTTGCTCTTGGTGTCGCTGGTGACCTGACCCGACATTTCGGCGGGGCAGACCGGTACGCCGGTGACCAAATGTAGGGGCGCTTATCTGGACGGCCCGGCCCCTCACCGTACCCTAAACAGGGAGCATTTCCCCGAGACAGGGAAGGGGCTTAGCTTTGAGAGATCCCGCATTGATCCGGAAATACAGATGCCACCGTCACAGTGGTGGGGGTACTTATGGGGGTATAAGAAAAAGTAACCGATAAGTTTTTCCTTTAAAATCAGTGGAGTAATCTCTTGTTTCGATAGAGACCCCGGCACCATCAGATTAAGTGACAAAAGGCCATCAGCAATGATGGCCTTTTGTTTTTCTGCCTCCTTTCCGCTTGGTGTTCCCTTCTTTATCCCTTTATCCCTTTATCCCTTTGTCCATGAGCACTCTCATCGTTCGTATGCTGGGTGGCTTGTTTCTGCCGCATTCGGCTGTGTGTCCGTCACCGCTCTGCAATCTGTTCCGGCTTATGATCTGCTCTATTTCGGTGCGTGCTGGTTGCGCTGCACAGCAGAAGTGCGCGCTTGCTCAGGTTGGCGCAGCTTGTGATCCAATCTGGTGCATTGGTCAACCTACTTGATATTAAGGTGTTGATTATAATCAACTTAGTGAGTTGGCCTGCTTTATGCTTTAAAGCAATCATGTCGCCATGACGCTGCCCGATGAAGGAAGCATGACCAGGGCAGTGGCAAGTGTGTGCTGAGTGTGAGTTTGTGTGGATTGTCGGATTCGATGTTCATATCAGGAAATGGACCCGGACAGGTGCCGGGACGACAGGGAAGGAGATGGCTGTATGCTCAAGAGACTCGTGATGACTGGCCTGTTGGCGCTTGCCGCCTTGCTGGCCGCCCCCAGTTGGGCTGAAGAGGTGGTGGCCGCATCGGCCGAGGTCGTGCAGGCCGCGGCGCCAGTCGCAGCCGCTGTGACCATCAACAAGGGGGACAACAGCTGGATGTTGCTGTCGGCGGCACTGGTGATCCTGATGTCCATTCCGGGACTGGCCCTGTTCTATGGCGGCCTAGTGCGCAGCAAGAACATGCTGAGCGTGTTGATGCAGGTGTTCACCCTGTTCTCGCTCATCTGCGTGTTGTGGATCCTCTACGGTTATTCGCTGGCCTTCACCGAGGGCAACAGTGTCTACGGCTCCTTCAGCAAGGCGCTGCTCAAGGGGGTCACGCCTGACTCCATTGCGGCGACCTTCAGCAAGGGCGTCGGCATCAGCGAGTTCATCTACGTGGTGTTCCAGGGGGCCTTTGCGGCCATCACCTGCGGCCTGATAGTGGGTGCCTTCGCCGAGCGCATCAAGTTCGCCGCCGTGCTGCTGTTCTCGGTGATCTGGTTCACCTTCGCCTACATACCGCTGGCCCACATGGTGTGGTACTGGGCGGGCCCGGATGCCTATACCACGGCCGAGGCGGCGGCGACCGCGACGGCGACGGCCGGCTATCTGTTCCAGCATGGTGCACTGGATTTTGCGGGCGGCACAGTGGTGCACATCAACGCCGCCGTGGCGGGTCTGGTGGGGGCCTATCTGGTGGGCAAGCGTCTGGGTTACGGACGTGATCCCATGACACCGCACAGCCTCACCATGACAATGATAGGGGCCTCCCTGCTCTGGTTCGGTTGGTTCGGTTTCAACGCCGGCTCCGCGCTGGAAGCCAACGGCATAGCCGCACTGGCCTTCATCAACACCTGGGTGGCACCGGCGGCGGCTGCGCTCTCCTGGACCTTGGCCGAGTGGGTGATGAAGGGGCGTCCCTCCCTGCTGGGGGCGGCCTCCGGCGCCGTCTCCGGTCTGGTGGTGATCACCCCGGCGGCCGGTTTCGTCGGAGTTGGCGGTGGCCTGGTGATGGGTCTCATCAGCGGCGTGGCCGGTTTGTGGGGGGTTCACGGCCTCAAGCGCCTGCTGGGAGCCGATGACAGCCTGGATGTGTTTGGCGTGCACGGTGTGTGCGGCATTCTCGGTGCCCTGCTGACCGGCGTCTTTGCCAGCCCGGATCTGGGCGGCACCGGGGTGTGGGACTATGTCACCAACCAGGTTGCGGAAGGCTATTCCATCCTGGCCCAGGTCAAGATCCAGGCCATCGGGGTCGGGGTCACCATCCTCTGGTCCGGGGCCGTCTCGGTCGTGGCCTACAAGCTGGTGGATCTGCTCATCGGCCTGCGAGTGAAGGAAGATGCGGAGCGGGAAGGGCTGGATGTCACCACCCACGGTGAGAAAGCCTATAGCCTGTAACCGCGCTGGGTCACTTGCTGACAGGATCGCCGCCGGTTATGCCGGCGGCTTTTTTATGTCTGCAAAAGTGGAGTGCGCCTTGCCCCAGCTTTTATGCCTGCAATTTGACAGGATCTCCGCTAAACTCTGCCACCCTTGAATGGGCTTGCCCCATTTTTCCCATCATTTTCTACGCCTTTGGAGCCGCTCATGCCGTTAGTGGGACATCAACACCAGATCGAGATCCTGGAACTGACCGACAAAGGGGATGGCAAGGGACGCCTGTTCGATCGCCCCCTGTTTGTCGAGGGTCTGCTACCCGGTGAGCAGGCGCTGGTTGAGCTGACCGAGGTCAAGCCGAACTATCTGCATGGCAAGCTGACCGAGCTGCTCCAGCCGTCTGCCGATCGGGTCGCTGATTTCTGCCCCAACACAGAGTGCGGTGGCTGCCAGGTGCGCCCGCTGGCCTACCCGGCCCAGCTCAAGCTCAAGCAGGCACTGGTGCAGAGCGCACTGGAACAGGTCGGGCTGGGTGACACCACGGTCAACCCCATCCTCGGCATGGAGAGTCCGTTCGCCTATCGCAACAAGGCGCAATATGCGGTGCGTGGCTGTGAGGCCGGCGCCGAGATTGGTTTTTATCGCAAGCACTCCCACGATCTCATCACTGCGGACGATTGCGCGGTTCAGGATCCGCTGCACGTGGAACTGAACGCCCGGGTGCGTGGCTGGATGCGCGAGCATGACATCGCCGCCTATGACGAAGTGAATCACACCGGTTGTGTGCGCAACCTGATGACCCGCAAGGGCTTCAAGAGCGGCGAGCTGATGGTGGTGCTGGTGACCCTGGGTGAAACACTGCCGTTCGAAGCCGAGCTGCTGGCGAGCTTGAGCGATCTGCCCATCACCACCCTGGTGCAGAATATCAACGATGAGCGCACTAACCGCATTCTGGGTGCGAGCAACCGGGTGCTGCTGGGTGAAGGGGTGATCCGCGACAAGATCCATGAACTCGAGTTCGAGATCTCGCCGCTCTCCTTCTTCCAGAACAACCCGACCCAGACCGATGTGCTCTACTCCAGCGCCCTTGAATATGCCGAGCTGACCGGCAACGAGACTGTGTTCGACATCTATTGCGGTATCGGTACCATCTCCCTGTTCCTGGCTGGCAAGGCCGCCAAGGTGGTGGGGATAGAATCGGTGGAGAGCGCCATCAGCGACGCCCGTCGCAACGCGGCCCTCAACGGCATAGAGCACACCGAATTCCACGTGGGCAAGGCCGAGCAGCTGATGCCCGAGCTGCACGCCCAGGGCGTGACCGCCGACGTGGTGGTGCTGGATCCGCCCCGCAAGGGTTGTGACAAGGCGGTATTGCAGACCCTGGTCGCCATGGCGCCGCGCCGTCTGGTCTATGTCTCCTGCAACCCGCAGACCCTGGCCCGCGATCTCGCCTGGCTGGTCAAGCAGGGCTTCGTGCTGGATGAAGTGCAGCCGGTGGACATGTTCCCGCATTCCATGCATGTGGAAGCGGTCGCCCGCCTGAGCCTGCCTGCCAAGGGCTGACAGGCACTCGAGCCACAGCGATTGAATTAGCCAGATGGCTCTGTTAAAAACGACTCCAAATGGAGTCGTTTTTTATGTCTGTCATTCAGGTGCCGAGCCATGGTATCGGACTTGGATTTGGGCAGAGGGGCGGGAAATAGAAGGGGTGACAGTATGAGGTGCAGACCATGAAAGGTATCTTGCTACGCTGGTTGGCTCGCTACGATGGCTGGTGTCAGGAGTGGGGACTCACCCCGGAGAACCGGCGCTGCTGCGCGCCGGTACGTTATGACGAAGATGAGCAGGAGGAGCCGGCGTCGGAGGGCGACGCCTCGTCACTCAATCAAAATTGCGCGTCACGGCCCCGGTAACGCTGTTGTAGTCAAAGCTCAATCCATCCGGGTAAGCCGGGAAGCGGGCGATGGAGTCGCGCAGGGTATAGCGGCAGTTCCTGTGAGGCTCGCCATCTTCATCTATATGGTTGCCGGGTTGCTCGCTGGACAGATAGTCGGCTTTGACCTGGATCTCGGGATCCTGATCGACCGAGGCGACAATATCGCTGCTGTCCAGCAGCCCCTGAAACAGCAGGCGGCAGTCTGACTGGTTGCTGACCGAGATGTAGTCTCCCTGACCCGGAACGTAAGGCTCATTGATCCCCTTGCGGCCCTGATCCTCGTCCGTACCGGCGGGCCAGCCATAACGGTTGATGTCGAGGTTGCGTTGACCCATGCTGCCCAGATTGTAGAGTGCCTGGCCCTGCGCCTTGACCGCCCAGCCTGCATGGGCAAGCTGCACCGCGCTGGCGAAGCTGCCGGCGGTGGCGGCAACCGTGCTCTTGAGGGCATCATCCTTGATATTGATAAAGCGGGGCATTGCCGTTACGGCCAGGACCCCAAGCACTATGATGACCATCACCAGTTCTATCAGGGTAAAGCCATGGTTCGAGCGTTTCATTATTGAGTAGACCCATCAAGTACGACAAACAGGTGAAAGCGACATGCAACTGATCGACACCCATTGCCATCTCGATTTTCCCGTCTTCGATCCAGACAGGGCGGCGTTGCTGGCCGAGTGCCGGCAGTTGGGGGTGGGTGAGTATATCATCCCCGCCGTGGGAGAGGAAAACTGGGCTCGCGTGATGGCGCTGGCGGAGCAGTACCCGGGGATCACCTACGGGCTGGGCATTCACCCCTGGTATGTGGGCACCCAGACCCAGGGTGCGCTGACGCGATTGCAGGCGTTGTTGGCTGCCCGGCCCCCTGGCCTGGTGGCGGTCGGGGAGTGCGGGCTGGATCTGCGCAGCCAGGTGCCGCAGGAGGGGCAGCTGGCCTGGTTCGAGGCGCAGATCAGGCTGGCCATGGAGCATGAGCTGCCACTGATAGTCCATTCGGTGCGGGCCAACGACACGGTTGCCAAAATTTTGCGCCGCTTCAAGCCGGCCTCTGGCGGCGTGATCCACGCCTTCAGCGGCTCTCTGCATCAGGCCGAGGTGTTCTGGCAGCTTGGATTCAGACTGGGGATCGGCGGCGTCATCAGCTACGAGCGGGCCAACAAGACCCGGGAGGCGATCCGCGACATGCCGCTGGAGGCCCTGCTGCTGGAAACCGATGCCCCCGACATGCCGTTGCAGGGTCAGCAGGGCATTCCGAATACCCCCGCCAACTTGCCGAAGATTGCGCAAATTTTGGCCGAATTGCGGCAACAGCCCTTGAGTCATGTTGTCGCGGTGTTACATGAATCCACTTTTCACACTTTCCCGCTCGGACACTCTGAAATTAACACCTGATTAACTCTTGATAGCATCATGATAAAAAACGGGGCGAGTAAAAATCGTTTGCGGTCTAATTTGACGACCTCTAGCGCATTTCATGCTTATAAAATGTGACCAGCATTCTACTTTGTCGCACCGTAATTAGTATAATGCGCACCCTTGATTGATGGCTTTGAGATACAAGTTGTTAACAAGCTGGAAGGTGCTACTAAAGAGGAAGTGTTAATAATGAATTTGATTATGGGTCTGGTAGGGATGGCAACACTCATCCTTATCGCGGTGCTGTTCTCCAGTAATCGCAAAGCAATAAAAATTCGCACCGTAGCCGGTGCCTTTGCAATTCAAGCTGGACTGGGTGCATTCGTGCTGTACGTCCCGGTTGGCCGAGATATTCTGGTGGGTGTATCCGATGCCGTTTCCAGCGTCATCGGTTATGGTCAAAACGGTATCGAATTCCTGTTCGGTGGTCTGGTCAGCAACAAGATGTTTGAAGTGTTCGGCGGCGGCGGCTTTATTTTTGCCTTCCGCGTGCTGCCTGTCATCATCTTCTTCTCCTCCCTGATCGCGGTTCTCTATTATCTGGGCATCATGCAGTGGGTAATCAAGCTGCTGGGTGGTGGCCTGCAAAAAGTACTGGGCACGTCCCGTACCGAATCCCTCTCTGCCACGGCCAACATCTTCGTCGGTCAGACCGAAGCCCCGCTGGTGGTGCGTCCCTTCATCTCCAAGATGACTGACTCCGAGCTGTTTGCCGTCATGTGTGGTGGCCTGGCCTCCGTTGCCGGTTCCGTGCTGGCTGGTTATGCCTCCATGGGCGTCAAGATGGAATACCTGATCGCCGCCTCCTTCATGGCTGCCCCGGGTGGTCTGCTGTTCGCCAAGTTGCTGGTACCGGAAACCGAGACCCCCAACTATGACGAAAACAATGCCGATGGCGATCTGGAAGACAAGCCTGCCAACGTGATCGATGCCGCCGCCGCCGGTGCCTCCGCCGGTCTGCAACTGGCCCTGAACGTGGGTGCCATGCTGCTGGCCTTCATCGGCCTGATCGCCATGATCAACGGCATCTTCGCCGGTGTGGGTGGCTGGTTCGGTTATCCGCAGCTCTCCCTGGAACTGCTGCTGGGCTGGTTGTTCTCCCCGCTGGCCTTCCTGATCGGTGTACCCTGGAGCGAGGCCGTGGTGGCCGGTTCCTTCATCGGCCAGAAGCTGGTGGTGAACGAGTTCGTGGCTTACCTGAACTTTGCCCCTTATCTGAAGGATGAAGTGCTGATCAACGGCGTGGCCATGTCCGAGCACACCAAGGCCATCATCTCCTTCGCCCTGTGCGGCTTTGCCAACCTGTCCTCCGTTGCCATCCTGCTGGGTGGTCTGGGCTCAATGGCACCGAACCGTCGCGGCACCATTGCCAAATTTGGTTTGAAGGCCGTACTGGCCGGCTCTCTGTCCAACCTGATGTCTGCCACCATCGCAGGCTTCTTCCTGGCACTGACAGCCATGTAATATTTGCCTGATACTCAGGTAAAGACGAACGCCACAGCGAAAAGCTGTGGCGTTCGCGTTTGGAGCGGTGACAACCGTTTTCCTTTCTAAACTAATAATAAAATGAGTCAAATCGGAGGTTATATGAATGAAGTGCTACTGGCGATGGCGGCCGGCTTTATCGTTGGCTTGTTGTTTTCTTTCCTCAAATTGCCGATCCCGGCCCCACCCGTACTGTCCGGGGTAATGGGGATAGTCGGGGTCTATCTGGGGGGGCTGGCGTACTCCTGGATACTCACACGCTTCTTCTCTTAACGCACTTTTCAGTACCGGATTTGCCAGATGTGAGGTACCTCTGAAATTGGCAAATCCGGCTTGCAAACACGGGGTATCTCGGCTGAAATAGGCATTGCCAGCAGGGTGCTGGCATTGACTAATGCCCGATCAAATCGGGTGTTGGCGGTCAAATGGAATTGATTGGGAAGTCGGGTCAGCAGTTGTCGGCCTTTCTCAAGTCTTCATGGAACCAAGTCCGCACTTTTGTAAGAAAGTGACAGGGCTCTTGCCTTATTTACAGCCATATTGCCTGTGCATGCGCGCTGTAATTCCATTCCCGTATCCTTGGGAGTCGTGTCTTGCTGGTTGCGTTGCGACAAGCAGGCGCTCGCCCCTGGAAGCAGGATTAAATCGAGACTTTGGAGAACAGAATGACTGATCTGAAACTGGCCGCCCAACGCGCCCTGAACCTGATGGACCTGACCACCCTGAACGATGATGACACCGATCAGAAGGTCATCGACCTGTGCCGCAAGGCCAAGTCTCCGGCCGGCCTGACCGCCGCCGTCTGCATCTATCCCCGCTTCATCCCCATAGCGCGCAAGACACTGCGTGAGATCGGCGCCGCCGACGTGCGCATCGCGACCGTCACCAACTTCCCCCATGGCAACGACGACATCGAGATCGCCGTGGCCGAGACTCGTGCCGCCGTGGCTTACGGTGCCGATGAAGTGGACGTGGTGTTCCCGTACCGCGCCTTCATGGCTGGCAATGAACAGGTTGGCTTCGATCTGGTCAAAGCTTGTAAGGAAGCCTGCGGCACTCAAGCGCTGCTGAAGGTGATCATCGAGACTGGCGAGCTGAAGGAAGAGGCCCTGATCCGTCGCGCCTCCGAGATCAGCATCGATGCCGGTGCCGACTTCATCAAGACCTCCACCGGCAAGGTGCCGGTGAACGCGACCCCGGAAGCGGCCCGCATCATGATGGAAGTGATCAAGGCCAAGAACCCGAAAGTCGGCTTTAAGCCGGCGGGTGGCGTGAAGGACGCGGCCGTGGCCGGTCAGTACCTGGCCATGGCCGAAGAGATCCTGGGCAAGGACTGGGTTTCCCCGCGCACCTTCCGCTTCGGTGCGTCCAGCCTGCTGGCCAGCCTGCTGGCGACCCTGGGCCACGGCGACAAGCCGGCCAATACCAGCGGTTACTAAGCGGTGGCAGGGGACGGCATGCCGTCCCCTATTTCGGTCTGTGTTCGTGCATGACGCACGGAGGGAATGAAAGATGTTTTTGCCTCAAGAAATTATTCGAAAGAAGCGCAACGGTGAAGCGCTCAGTACCCAAGAGATTCAATTCTTCGTTCAGGGCATTACCAACAACACCATAGGCGAGGGCCAGATTGCGGCACTGGCGATGGCGGTCTACTTCAAAGACATGACCATGGATGAGCGGGTTGCCCTGACCTGCGCCATGCGCGACTCCGGCATGGTATTGAACTGGGATCACCTCAATCTGGGTGGCCCTATCGTCGACAAGCACTCCACCGGTGGCGTGGGTGATGTAGTCTCCCTGATGCTGGGCCCCATGGTCGCCGCCTGCGGTGGCTTCGTGCCCATGATCTCCGGTCGTGGCCTGGGTCATACCGGCGGCACCCTGGACAAGCTGGATGCCATCCCCGGCTACCAGACCTCGGTCGACAACGATCTTTTCCTGAAAGTGGTGAAAGAGGCGGGTGTCGCCATCATAGGCCAGACCGGTGATCTCGCCCCGGCCGACAAGCGCATCTATGCGGTGCGTGACATCACGGCTACCGTCGAATCCATCGCCATGATCACCGGCTCCATCCTCTCCAAGAAGCTCGCCTCCGGGCTGGAAGCGCTGGTGATGGATGTGAAAGTCGGTTCGGGTGCCTTTATGCCGACGTTTGAGGCATCTGAGGAGCTGGCCAAGAGCATAGTCGCCGTGGCCAACGGTGCCGGTTGCCGCACCTCGGCCCTGCTGACCGACATGAACCAGGTGCTGGCCTCCAGCGCTGGCAACGCCGTGGAAGTGCGCGAAGCGGTGCGCTACCTGACAGGTGAGTACCGCAACCCGCGCATCCACGAAGTCACCATGAGCCTGTGCGCCGAGATGCTGATCTCCGCCCATCTGGCCAGCGACGATGCCGATGCCCGTCGCAAGCTGCAGGCCGTGCTCGACAACGGCAAGGCGGCCGAGATCTTCGGTCGCATGGTGACCGGCCTCGGTGGTCCGTCCGACTTCATGGAACGTTATGATAGTCACCTGCCCAAGGCTGCCATTGTACGCCCCGTGTATGCGGCCAATGCCGGCTTCGTGACGGCCATGGATACCCGGGAGCTGGGTCTGGCCGTGGTCGCCATGGGGGGCGGTCGTCGCGCCGCCGGTGACAAACTCGATTACGCCGTCGGTCTGACCGACTTTATCCGCCTGGGCCAGAGCGTCGATGCTGACAAGCCGATTGCCCTGATCCACGCTCAAACCGAAGAGCAATTTGCTCAGGCTGCCAGCATGGTGCAGGCGGCTGTCAAGATCGGTGACACTCAACCCCAGGCCCTGCCTGAGGTCTACCGTCGCATCGGTCTGGCTGATTTGTAACAAGGGGAAGTCCCATGAAACGTACCTTTATTCTGATGATGGACTCTTTCGGTATTGGCGCTGCCGCCGATGCCGACAAGTTCGGAGATGTGGGCGCCAACACCCTTGGCCATATCGCCAAGGCCTGTGCTGCCGGTGAGATTGAAGGCCGTGGCGCCCTCAATCTGCCGAACCTGAACAAGCTGGGTCTGGGCCATGCCGGTGAGCTGGCCTCCGGCTACTTCCCGGCAGGCTTGAAGAAGGATATCGAGGTAGTCGGTGCCTACGGTTTCGCCCAGGAGCTCTCCTCCGGCAAGGACACTCCGTCCGGCCACTGGGAGATCGCTGGCGTGCCCGTGCTGTTCGAGTGGGGTTACTTCACCGATCACCACAACAGCTTCCCGCAGGAGCTGCTGGACGCCATCGTCGAGAAGGCTGGTCTGTCCGGTTACCTCGGCAACTGCCACGCCTCCGGCACCCAGGTGCTGGATGATCTGGGTGAAGAGCACATGCGTACCGGCAAGCCGATCCTCTACACCTCTGCCGACTCCGTGTTCCAGATCGCCTGTCACGAAGAGACCTACGGCCTCGAGAAGCTCTATGAGCTGTGCCACATAGTGCGCGAGCTGCTGGAGCCCTACAACATAGGCCGGGTCATCGCGCGTCCGTTCGTGGGCAGTGGCAAGGGCAACTTCAAGCGTACCGGCAACCGTCACGACTACTCGGTGCTGCCGCCGGCGCCGACCGTGCTGGACTACATGAAGGACGCGGGTGGCCAGGTGGTCTCCATCGGCAAGATCGCCGACATCTATGCCAACCAGGGCATCACCAAGCAGGTGAAGGGCACCGGCCTGACCGAGCTGTGGGATCGCACCCTGGAAGAGGTGAAAGCAGCCGGTGACAACACCATCGTCTTCACCAACTTCGTGGACTTCGACTCTTCCTACGGTCACCGTCGTGACGTGAAAGGCTACGCCGATGCACTGGAGTATTTCGACTCCCGTCTGCCGGAGCTGTTCGAGATACTGCAAGATGGCGATGTGGTGGTGCTGACCGCCGACCACGGCTGCGATCCGACCTGGAACGGTACCGATCACACCCGTGAATACATCCCTGTGCTCTTCTTCGGCAAGCCGGTCAAGGCCGGTTCCGTCGGTCGTCGCGAGACCTTTGCCGACATAGGCCAGAGCATAGCGGCGTACCACGGTCTGCCCAAGCTGCAATACGGTACCAGCTTCCTGTAAGGCCGATTTTGGGTGGTGCCTTGCGGTCTATTCTGCAGGGCCTGCCCAGGTTGCAGTGCGGCACTCGCCTCCTGTAATTTACCCGCCCGTCACCTCGGTGGCGGGCAACCAATAAAGACAATAAAACTCAACCTAGTGTGAAGGAATCAAGAGAATGGCAACTCCTCATATCAATGCGAAAGATGGCGCCTTTGCTGATACAGTGCTGATGCCGGGCGACCCCCTGCGCGCCAAGTACATCGCCGAAACCTTCCTGGAGAACGTCGAGCAGGTGTGCGACGTGCGCAGCATGCTCGGCTTCACCGGTACCTACAAGGGCCGTCGCATCTCCGTCATGGGTCACGGCATGGGCATCCCGTCCTGCTCCATCTATGCCAAAGAGCTGATCACCGATTACGGTGTGAAGACCCTGATCCGCGTGGGCTCCTGTGGCGCCGTGCGTGAAGACGTGAAACTGCGCGACGTGGTGATCGGCATGGGTGCCTGCACCGATTCCAAGGTCAACCGTCTGCGCTTCAAGGATCACGACTTCGCCGCCATCGCCGACTTCGGCCTGGTTGCCAATGCCGTGCAAGCCGCCAAGAACAAGGGCGTTGCCGTGCGCGTCGGCAACATCTTCTCCGCCGACCTGTTCTACACCCCGGACCCTTCCATGTTCGACGTCATGGAAAAGTACGGCATCCTGGGTGTCGAGATGGAAGCCGCCGGTATCTACGGCGTGGCCGCAGAGTACGGTGCCAAGGCACTGACCATCTGCACCGTCTCCGACCATATCCGTACCGGTGAGCAGACCACCTCCGAAGAGCGTCAGCTGACCTTCAACGACATGATCGAAATCGCACTGGATTCCGTGCTGCTGGGCGACTGATCCGCAGCCTAGACTCCATGCAAAACGGCGACCCCAGGGTCGCCGTTTTTTTATGGTTCGTGGCCGTAGCGCCGGGCCTTGAAGCCTATGGGATCAGGCGCTCGGTGCACCCGATGAGGGTGGGCTCTTCTTCTTGTGCTTGCGCACCCGCATGTAGTTGCGGCGCACGCCGTAGGAGATGAGCAGGCCGGCCAGCAGCGCCACCAGCAGCATCAGCCGCTGTTTCTCCTGTATCACCTTGAGCCGGGTGTCCTTGTCCGCCAGCAGTTGCTGCTCTTCCAGTGTGATGCGCAGGTAGCCAATGGTTTGCTCCCCATCCAGGATCTCCTGCACAAACTGGATGCGGCCCTTGCCCTGCTCCGGCAGCGATTTGTTGTTGTCGCCGATGGGCAGCAGGCTGTCCAGCGGCACGGCAGCGTCCGACTGGGCGAGGGGGATGCCACGGGCATCATAGAGGGTAGCATCGAGGATCTCGGGCTCGGCGGCCAGATCCTGGGCCAGCCGTTCCAGCTCGCTGTTCTTGTCCTCCTTGATCCAGCGCTTCATGTCGCGGGCGGCATAGGCGACCAGCGCCTGGGCACGGTTGCGTGCCTCGCTGTGCAGCGAGGCCTGGCTTTCGCCCTGCATATGGATGAGCACACCGAGCACCCAGAGGCCGAGCAAGATGCCGGCACCCAGACTGAGAACACGTTTGATGGGAAGATGACGCAAGCGTTGAACCTCCTGACGACGAGCGGTGGCGGGATCTTGGCGCTTGCCTGTACAAAAAGCAATACGCTACTCTGGGCCAGCTTTGTTAACCCCATGATCACCAAGGAAGGCTCTATCTCTATGCTGTTGTCCCAATTACCCGCTGCCTTGTCCGAGTGGCCAGAGTGCCTGCCCAGTGCCCCCTGGTGGCAATTGACGCCGCAGGCGCTGCTGCCCGTCGCCAAACCGCTGGATGGCGCCTGGCTGGTGCTGTTTGGCAAGCCCCTTGCCGCCCGCCATCTGGCGCGCCTGGCCGAGTCGCTGGCCGCGCAGGATATGCAGGCCCAGCTCTATCCGCCGAGCAGCCCGGCCGGGGTGCCCTTGCTGTTGTTAGGAACGGACAGGTTCTCCCCCGAGCTGGTGCAGTGGCTCAAGGCCGAGGAGTGGGACATCGACATCTGTCATCTGCCCGCGCTGCCTACCCTGAGTGAGCCCGGCTTGCTGGTGATGGACATGGACTCCACCGCCATCCAGATCGAGTGCATCGACGAGATCGCCCGCCTAGCTGGTGTGGGCGAGCAGGTGGCCTCTGTGACGGCCGCGGCCATGCAGGGCAAGCTGGAGTTTTCCGACAGCCTGCGCAATCGGGTCGCCCTGCTGGCGGGGGCACAGGTCACCATTCTCGACGAGGTGGCGGCCCAGATGCCCTGGATGCCGGGCCTGCAATTGATGGTCGATACCCTCAAGCAGGCGGGCTGGAAGGTGGCGATCGCCTCGGGGGGCTTCACCCGCTTCGCCGGCGAACTGCAGCTGGCGCTGGGGCTGGATGCCATCTTCGCCAACGAGCTGGCGGTCGAGGGGGGGCGGCTGACCGGCAAGGTGAGTGGCCGCATAGTGGACGCCAGCGTCAAGGCCGAGGTGCTGCAACAGCTGGCGAGTGATTTTGGTATCGCTGCTGGCCAGACAGTGGCCATCGGCGATGGTGCCAACGATCTCAAGATGATGGCGGGGGCCGCTCTTGGCATCGCCATCCACGCCAAGCCGCTGGTGCGGGCCCAGGCGGCCGCCACCCTCAATCATCATGATCTGGAAGGGGTGATCTGCCTGCTCGGCGCCCTTGCCTGTCGCGATCGTCGTTGGGATCGTCACGGATCCTGAGTTACCCACCCCACGTCATGGAGGACCTTGCATAGCAATGGAACTGTTACAGCAATCCCTGTTTATTCCCTGTGGTGAGCACCAGTTGCACGTGCGCCACATTCAGCCACGGGTCGCCGTGCATGCAGAGCCGATCCTGATGGTGCACGGCGCCATCGAGAATGGCCGCATCTTCTACACCGAATCGGGCAAGGGGCTTGCCTGTTTCCTGGCGCGCCACGGCTATCAAGTCTATGTGGCCGACCTGCGCGGCCGGGGTCTCAGCACCCCGGCCATCGCAGTGCAAGCCGAGCATGGCCAGCATGAGCTGATCACCGAGGATCTGCCGGCCTTGCACCGCTGGATTGCGGCGCGCCATGCCGGCTTCAAGCTGCACTGGATGGCTCACTCCTGGGGCGGTGTCATCATGGCCTCGACCCTGGTGCGTTTTCCGGAATTGGCCGTGCAGATCGCCAGCCTGGTGTTCTTTGGCACCAAGCGTGGCGTCTCGGTGCAGAACCCGGAGCGCTGGTTGAAGGTGGATCTCATCTGGAATCGGCTGGCGCCCTGGCTGGCGCGGCGCAGCGGTTTTCTGGCGGCCCGCAGCCTGAAGATGGGGGCGGATGACGAGCCGCTGCGCTACCTGCAGGAGACGATTCCCTGGGTCAAGTGCGGCCCCTGGCAGGATCCGTACGACGGCTTTGCCTATGACGAAGCGGCGGCCAGGGTCAACTGGCCACCGCTCTGGATGATTTCAGCCAAGGCTGACAAGGTATTGGGGCACCCGACCGACGTGCGCCGCTTCAGTGCCGAGATGGGGTCTGCCACGCGTCACACCCGGCTTGGCAAGGACAACGGCAACCGGCTCGATTACGATCACATCAACATGCTGACGGCGCCACAGGCACAGGAGGATCACTTCCCGCAGATCCTCGCGTGGCTGCTCGACCCGCAGGCGGCGTGATGGAGACAAGGCCGGCGGGAGCTGGTCGTTATCCTGAGGTGCTGATATAGGGATAAAAATAATGGCGGGCCCGTGGCCCGCCATTATTTTCTTGCTGGTTTGCCAGGCCGATATCCGCGCTTGAGCAGGCTTGCTGGCATGCGGCGCCCGCTCAGTTGATGGGCGGGGTGATGCCGAGCCGGAACAGGGTGGCCTGACTGGTATCGGTCAGCTCGCCCACCCCCACCACGCTCCACAGCTCCTCCTCCAGCTTCTTGGCCTTGTGGATGGCGAACTTGGCGATGTAATCCAGCTCGTTGGCGATGAAGTTGGTATCGGGTCGGCCGGTGCGAGAGATGCCGACCAGTATCGAATAGAACTCCCCCTGACGCAGTGCCAGCTCGATGAAGCTGCGCTTTTCCGCCATGTCCTGAAAACTGCTGGCCAGACGGCTGTAGAAGACGGGCAGGCCGGCCGGCGTGTGCAGGCTGGCGATGTAGACCTCCTCTTCCTGCGGCTTGTCTTCCCGTTCGATGGCGCGCAGCGGGTTCATGATCAGCTGTTTGAGCAGATCCCCCTGGAACAGGGGATAGAGGTTGTCCTGATCCCCCTGCTCGGCGCAGGTCCGCAACAGGCGTGACAGGCTGCGATCCTGCGGGGCATGGCCGACCGAGGCCGGCTTGGGCGCGCCCTTCAGCTTGTTGATGTAGACGGGCGTGCTGAAGATATGGTGGGTGTAGATGTTGCGCAGCGCCCTGGCCATGCCGCGATAACGACGCTGCTCGTGCGCCGCCTTGAGCTTGTTCTGGTTGCTCTCGATCAGCAGGCTGAAGAACTGGCGGCCGGTGTGGCGCTCAGGGTCCCCCTCGATACACAGATGCAGCACTGTCCGGGTCAGGTTGATGCTGACCAGCCGGTAGGGGAGGCGTTGCAGATCCATGCTCTTGGAGAGCTCCTGCAGGCGGGGCAGGGCCAGGGTGACTATGTCATCCTTCTCGCCTTCGAACGCCTCTTCCAGCTCTATTTGCATGCCGTGGGCCGAGATGTCGCGGGTCCAGCCAAGCCAGGCCTGCCCGTTGTGCTTGATAGCGACGGCCGTTTTGTGGATGTAGCGTGCCTCTTTGCGCAACTGCACATAATGCAGCGTCTCTATCTCGAAGGGCGCGGCCCCGAGATCATGGCCGAAGCGCTGCAGCTCGTTGGCGTTGTGCTGCACGCTGGCGTCGTAGTGAAACTCTTCCCGCTGGCTGTCGAGGCCGATATCTTGCAGCAGGCCGACGTAGTTTATCTGCCTGAGCCGTTCCTGCAGCAGCATGTCCTGCAACTGGGGGCTGTCCTGGCTCTGCTGGCTGGCGAGATCGGCCTCGTGCAGATCGCAGCGCTCCAGGCTGAACTTGTACACGCGCCAGCTGGGGCGGCGGGCACCGACCTGGAAGAAGAGGGACATCAGACCGCTCTGTTGCAACTCCTCCCGGGTGGCGGAGAAAAAGTAGAGGTGGCTGCGCACCGAATGGGTGAAGCAGTAGATCAGGGTCTCCCGCAGGGTGCCCGGGGCCGGCAGCAGGGATTGCATGCGGGCCGCCGAGAACAGGCTGGCGAGCATGTCTCGGTTCTTGGCATCGCGCCAGTATTCGAGGATGTGCTGATTGTTCTCGGTACGCAGGGCTATCTCCAGGCTGGGGCTGTCTCCCGAGCCGAAGAACAGCGGCATGCCGGTCATGCGTGGCAGGTAGAACTGCTCGTACCCCTTGATGATGGCGGCAGACAGCAGATAGTCGACGCTGACCCGATAGCGGCTCTTGTTGCTCTCGATGAAATCGCTCAGGAAGCGGTCAAAGCCGGTGTGCTCGCCGGTTTTGATCAGTCGCAGCCAGTACTTCCCCTCCTTGCTCTCTTCGCCCAGGATCTGATAGCTGACCGAGTGGTGCAATATGGGATTGGGGTGATCCCGCTCCAGCCCGGTGAAGAAGACTTCAACCTGGGCTCCGGTCTGATAGTTGGGCAGATAGGGCACCGAGACCCGGATCCCGCCGAGGGAGAGATCCGAGCTTTTGGCAAACAGCTTGTCGCCGTCGGCAAACTTGATGAGCACGGGAGAGCTGAAGTGCATCCGCTCCTGACGCCGGCCGTAGTAGCTGGCGAAGGGAATGGGATTGACATCGTATTGGCGAAACGGGCTGGCAGGGGGCAGCAGGGGGCCGTCACCCTTGCTCTGGTGGTGTTTCTGCCAATATTGCAGCGCCTCATTGACACCCAGGGTGTAGGCATCCCGGTAGAGGTAGCACTGGGACTGGAACAGGCCTATGGCCTCGGCCGGCATGAAGTGGGTGACTCCTTCAAACTCATGGACCAGGCACTCCTCGCCCAGCTCGTCGCGCATGTCGATGACCCGCCGGCAGGGGGTGCATTTGCGCTTTATCTCCATCTTGATCAGGAAACGGCTGTTGCTGTTCTCGTCCTGCGTCAGGCGATTGAAGATGTCATCAAAATCTTTTTCTCTGAGCAGAGGAATGAGCTGTTCAATCAGGTGCTGTTGTTGTTCTGAATCCATGTGTTCCTGCCACGGAAAGTCACTTTTCCGATTCTGGGTTTGATCTGTCGGTCGCAAACAAGTATATCAAGCAGGAATTCATCCTGTCCCCGAGTTATCCATGGCCAAAAATAAAACTGCCTATGTTTGTACCGAATGTGGTGCCGACTTCACACGCTGGCAAGGCCAGTGCGGCGAATGCAAGGAGTGGAACACCATCACCGAGGTGCGTCTTGGCTCGGTGACGCCGGGCAAAAATGCCCGCTACACCGGCTACGCCGGCGCCATCGGCAGTCAGGTCCAGACGCTGGCGGAGATCGCCACCACAGAGATCCCGCGCTTTTCCTCCGGCTTCAAGGAGCTGGATCGGGTGCTCGGCGGCGGTGTTGTGCCAGGTTCGGCCATTCTGATTGGCGGCAATCCGGGGGCGGGCAAGTCTACCCTGCTGCTGCAGACCATGTGTGGTCTGGCCGAGCGGATGAAGACCCTCTATGTCACGGGGGAGGAGTCGCTGCAGCAGGTGGCGATGCGTGCCGGCCGGCTGGGGCTGCCTACCGACAAGCTGCGCATGCTGTCGGAGACCAGTGTCGAGCAGATCTGCATCATAGCGCAGCAGGAGCAGCCGCAGATCATGGTCATCGACTCCATCCAGGTGATGCATGTGGCCGATGTGCAGTCATCTCCCGGCTCCGTCTCCCAGGTGCGGGAGGCTGCGGCCCTGCTGACCCGTTACGCCAAGCAGAATCACGTCGCCATCTTCATGGTGGGTCATGTGACCAAGGATGGCACCCTGGCCGGTCCCAAGGTGCTGGAGCATTGTGTCGACTGCTCGGTATTGCTGGATGGCGCCAACGATTCGCGTTTTCGCACCCTGCGCTCCCACAAGAACCGCTTCGGTGCCGTCAACGAACTCGGCGTGTTCGCCATGACGGGGCAAGGTATGCGAGAGGTGAGCAACCCCTCCGCCATCTTCCTCAGCCGGGGCGAGGAGCAGGCACCCGGCTCCATCGTCATGGTGATCTGGGAGGGTACCCGGCCGCTGCTGGTGGAGCTGCAGGCGCTGGTGGACTATTCCCAGCTCTCCAACCCGCGGCGGGTGGCCGTGGGGATGGATCACAACCGTCTCGCCATGCTGTTGGCCGTGCTGCATCGTCACGGTGGACTGCAGATGGCGGATCAGGATGTCTTCATCAACGTGGTGGGGGGCGTCAAGGTTGAGGAGACCAGTGCGGATCTGGCCCTGTTGCTGGCCATGGTTTCCAGCTTCAGAGATCAGGCCCTGCCCAAGGATCTGGTGGTGTTTGGCGAAGTGGGACTGTCCGGCGAGATCCGGCCCGTGCCGTCCGGTCAGGAACGATTGCAGGAGGCGGCCAAGCACGGTTTCCGCCGCGCCATAGTGCCTCACGCCAATGCGCCCAAGCACCCCATAGAGGGAATGGAAGTGGTGCCGGTGAAAAAACTGGCCGACGCGCTGGAAGCCTTGTAGTCATTGACGCAGCGGCGTTCCAAAACATGGATTTAGCTGGTCTAGGCAATAAATCTCGGCCATAAAAAAGAGCGCCATCGGCGCTCCTTTTTATGGCCTCTGGAGGGCTCCTCAGGGGTGGGGGTGTTCCAGATGCTCGTTCAGCAGTTGCTCCAGTTCACGATGGAGCAGCTCTTCATCTCCGACGTTGAGCTCTACCATCCGCTTGAGGTGGGTCGCACTGTCGATATCGATATGGTGGCAGTAGAATCCCAGCTTCTTGCTGGCCTCATGGTTCAGCTCGACCTGCATCTTGATCTCGATGTCGCTGCCGCTCAGCACGAAGCTGAGTGAATACTCTTTGTTGTCGTGGCTCTCCCAGTCATCGGGCCGGATCAAGAGCGCGCCCTGCAGGGAGATATCCACCAGCTGGGTCCGCCATTTCTTATCGCCCTGGACGAGGTCGGCCATGGTCAAGTAAAGGATCCGTGAAAAACGGCGACGCTCGGACATTCTCATCTCCTGTCAGCAATAGGGTTTGGTGCTAAAGGTCATGACATAGAGTGTAATGCACCTTGCGCATCAGGATCTTGAACTGGCTCCGAAATTGGATATCAAACCTGTTGGGTGCTGAGTGACTCTACCACTTGCAACGCCTTGACCAGCCGATCCTCCTGTTTGAAGCGATCCTCCAGCACAGGGCCGAGTTGATTCAGGTCTTCGTCCAGCAGCAGCAACTGAGCCTCATCTGCGTTGCTGTACTTGTCGTTGAATTCCAGTGCGAATTCGGTGCATGCCCGAATATTGGGGTAGATGCGCTTGGCGAGCTCGAGTTTGTCGCCGCTGGCTTTTTCGAAGGCGGTGACCACATGGTTGTAGATTTCGAAGTGACCGGCGCTGACGTAATCGACCAGCTGTTCACAGAAACGCTGCAGCTCGACATGGCCGGGGAGTGAACGTTGCTTGGTGCGGGCGGGCGTCAGCCCGGCGAGCCGCATGTATTCGACCAGCAGAGCCTGCCTGGCATCCAGCCAGTCATCGATAGCCCGGTGTTTTCCTGCCAATGCGCGCTTGGTTTGTTCCAGTTCAGTTAACATAATCCCTCCGTGGGGCATAGGCATGGAGTGCTATCGCTACAGGCCTCCGGCCTTTCTTATTGACTGACGACACTCCCTATAACTAGGGAAAATCCTGTTGACCGTCAATAGGTGCATGGGGATATTGTTACATCAGATGGTGTTTTGGCTACAAGACCCCATCATTTGCTCTCCTCTTCCAATCCATCGCGATAACGAAGGGGCGAGATATGTGACTATTTCCGCAGATCTTGATGAAAACCCCAGCATTCAAGCCAATCTGGCTGATAAAGCCTTTGCCTGAGTGTTTTTTTTTGAATAGAGTGGCCCGGTGCTAAATGCCCGATCATAAAGGAAATGTTATGAACAAAGCTCAACTTGTCGATGCAATTGCCGCCAAAGCCGATCTGAGCAAAGCTCAGGCCAAAGTTGCTCTGGAAGAGATCATCAATGGTATTACCCAGAGCCTGAAAGAAGGCGATGCTGTGCAGTTGGTGGGTTTTGGTACCTTCAAGGTGAACCATCGCGCGGGCCGTACCGGCCGTAACCCGCAAACTGGTAAAGAAATCCAGATTGCAGCCGCGAATGTGCCGTCCTTTGTGGCAGGCAAGGCGCTCAAAGACGCCGTCAAGTAATCGTGTAAAACCCGGCGCCAGCCGGGTTTTTTATTGCCATCGTCAGCGGAATTTGTTTCAGATACACTCAAGATATGGCGTGCGCCGTAGTGAGGTGGATGATGGAACAGAAAAATGCCATTCGGCAGGTTGCCGTACCTTGGGCTCCGTCCCGCCAACTCCCCCCAGGCCTGGTTGTGGCCGAACTTCATCAGGATATCTGGAGTGACTCCCTGACCGTCATGCTGGGTCGGGCGCGCAGCATAGATCTGCCGCCACAGATCCTGTGCCGGGTCTACTTTCGTCATATCTTCGCCGTGCGGGTCATGGAGGATTGCGATCTGTCGGAAGGCAAGGAGAGCCATGCCATCGAGGAGCAGATCCAGCTCATCACCCCGTCTCGTTTTGCCAGCTGGTTCCATCAGGAATCGGAGGGGCTTCATCTGGACGAGGATCTGCAGCATTATCGCATCTCGACCTGGGACTACTGTGCCGATGTGCTGACGTCATTTGCACCCGAACTGCAGTTTGTGGACAAGGGGGAATAGCGTCAGCGCGATGGCTACGCATAGAAAAGCCGGTAACACCTGGTGTTACCGGCTTTTTCATGGGTGCTGAAGGCGATGAGGATCAGCCCAGCAACTGCTCCCTGTGCAGGCCCAGCACGATCAGCAACCCGAGAAAGTAGAAGGCGCTGAGCTTGAGGCCGAGGATGGCGAGCAGGCCGGCGCAGAGCCGGACCAGCGCCTTGTGCAGCCATGAACCAGTGAAGCGATACATGATTACTCCACCGACTCGGCGCTGGCGAATTCCGGCACCTTGGCCATGGCATCCAGCACGACCTGAATGCCGGCGCCCGGCTTGCAGGCGTTCTCGCTCAGGTGACGACGCCAGGCGCGGGCACCCTGCATGTTCTGGAACAGGCCCAGCATGTGGCGGGTCATGTGGGATAGGTAGTTGTCCTTGGCCAGCTCCTGCTCCATGTAGGGCAGCATCATCCGCACCACCTCGTGACGGCTCGGCACAGCGTTGTTCTGGCCGAACACCAGATTGTCCACTTGCGCCAGGAGATAGGGATTCTGATAGGCTTCGCGCCCCATCATGACCCCGTCCACCTGCTGCAGGTGCTCCAGGGTCTGCTCGATGGAGGTGACGCCGCCGTTGAGGGCTATGGTCAGTTCGGGATAATCCTGTTTGACCCGATAGACCCGCGGGTAGTCGAGCGGCGGGATCTCGCGGTTTTCCTTGGGGCTCAGGCCGCTGAGCCAGGCCTTGCGGGCATGGACGATGAAGGTGTCGCAACCGGCGTCGCGTACCTGTTCGATGAAGGCCTGCAAGAATTCGTAGGAGTCCTGATCGTCGATGCCGATCCGGGTCTTGACGGTGACCGGGATGTCCACCACATCGCGCATCGCCTTGACGCAGTCGGCTACCAGCGCGGGTTCGCCCATCAGGCAGGCACCGAAGCGGCCATTCTGGACCCGATCCGACGGGCAGCCGACGTTGAGGTTGATCTCGTCATAACCGCGCGCCTGTGCCAGTCTGGCGCAGTGGGCCAGATCTGCGGGGTTGCTGCCGCCCAGTTGCAGCGAGACGGGATGCTCCTGCTCGCTGTAGCCCAGATAATCCCCTTTGCCATGGATGATGGCGCCCGTGGTCACCATCTCGGTATAGAGCAAGGTCTGGCGGGTCATCAGACGGTGGAAATAACGGCAATGCCGATCTGTCCAGTCCAGCATGGGGGCGATGGAAAAACGCTGCGCCTGCATAAAAATCATCCGGGTTGGCTAAACAAAGGGGCCGGATTTTATCACAACGTGAGGCAGCCCCAGAAAATGAATTTTGTCGCCGCGCCACTGGGGGCCCTGTGATAGTATCCGGCTAATAAAAAGGGTATTTGCGTGATCATGAATCAAGACCAACTTTTACAACGAGCCGAACGACTCTGCGAACAACGCGGGATCCGCTTCACCCCTACCCGGCGCCAGGTTTTCACTCTGCTGGCTGCTCACGGCAACGCCATCAGCGCCTATGATTTGTTAGCCCAGCTGCAGCAAACCGAGGCTCATGCCAAGCCGCCTACTGTCTATCGGGCACTCGATTTTCTGCTCGAACAGGGCTTTGCCCACAAGGTGGAGTCGCTCAACGCCTTCATATTCTGTTGTCACTTTGACCATGCCCATCCCATGCAACTGCTGATCTGCGATCGGTGTGGCGAGGTGGTTGAACTCCATGACACGGCGATCGACAGCGCGTTTTCCGAGCAGGCCCATCAGCATGGTTTTACTATTACCAATAAGACAATAGAGGCACATGGCCAATGTGCTCGCTGTACGCCCACCGTAGGAAATCAACATGAAGGCTGATTTTGTAAACCCGTTCCTGCTTTCCCTGCTCAATGTGCTCTCCACCATGGCACAGTTGGAGCTTAAACCGGGTAAACCCAAGCGCAAGATGGATGAACTGGCGCGAGGGGATGTCTCAGGCCTCATCGGCATGGTGGGTCCGCAGACCCGTGGCTCGCTTTCCATCAGCTTCGAGAAGGGGTTGGCGCTGGAGATCATGCGCCGCATGCTGGGGGAAGCCCCCGCCACCATCAATGAAGAAGTGACCGACATGGTGGGCGAGATCACCAACATGGTCACCGGCGGCGCCAAGCGCATGCTGGGGGAAAAAGGCTACGAGTTCGATATGGCGACCCCCATCATAGTCTCCGGCCCCAACCATACCATCACCCACAGGGCCGATGGCACCAAGATCATGATGCCGTTCGAGTCAGATTACGGCCGGGCCACCATCGAAATCTGCTTCGAGTAACCCTATGTGGAAAGCGCTGAAATGGTTCTTCATCGGTTGGACTCTGCTGCTCATACTGTCTGATATCCAGATCAACACCTCGCTCTACAAGTACAACGACAACAAGGTGGTGGTGAGTTTTCCACGCTGGCAGACAGACAGGCCCTGGGGCACCTTCCAGTGGCACGCCGGTCGGGTCGAGACCCACTGGTATGGTCTGGAAGGCAGGCCCAAACCGGTAGAGCCCCTGCTGTGAAGTCGACGACAAATCAGGCAATGAAAGAGGCCAGCATATGCTGGCCTCTTTTTTATTGGTCTGAGAGGGGTCAGGCGGCTTCGGCCGCCAGCTTCTCGCTGGAACGCGTCACCATGCCAAGGCCACAGGCCAGCAGGGTCGGCAGCAACCAGGCGAGGCCCTTGTCAAACAGCGGCAGGAAGGCAAAGGCATCCATCTTCATGCCGGCGGCGCCCAGGCCATCCAGGCAACCGAACAGGAAGGCGACCAGCAGCACGGCGCGGAACACCAGGCGCGGGCGACCGAAGCAACCCTTCAGGAAGGTGACCAGCACCAGGGCTACAGCGACCGGATAGATGGCAACCAGCACCGGAATGGAGAGGCTGATGAGCTGGCTCAGACCCACGTTGGCCACCAGCGCACACAAGCTGCCCAGCAGCAGCACCCACTTGCGGTATGCCCAGCCGGTCAGCCCGTGGAAATAGTCGGCCCCGGCGCACAGCAAGCCGACTGCGCTGGTAAAGCAGGCCAGGGTAATGATGGCTGCCAGGATGAACTGGCCCGGCAGGCCAAACAGGCTCAACACATAGGCGTTGACGATGGCACCGCCATTGCTGATATCGCCGGCCACGCCGGCGGCACTGTTGCCGAGGTGAAAGAGCGAGATGTAGACCGCCGACAGGCCCACCGCCGAGATGAGACCGGCGATAGTCAGGTACTTGAACTGGCTCGGATAATCCTCGATTCCTTTCTGGCGCAACAGGCCGATGATGAGGGTGCCGAACATCAGGGACGCCAGGGTATCCATGGTGTTGTACCCCTCCAGCATGCCTCTGATGAGGGGGGTGTCGACATATTCGCCGCTGGCTTCCGGCATGCCGCCCTGTGGTGCAATGAATACGCCGAGTGCGAGGATCAGCAGCATCACCATCAGTGCCGGTGTCAGATATTTGCCGATGGCATCGAGCAGCTTGCCCCGATCCAGCGCTATCAGGCTCACCAAGGCAAAGAAGGGCAAGGTGTAAAGCAGCAAGCCGCTCTGACCGGCTGCACCCAGCCAGGGTTTGAGTCCCATCTCGTAGGCGACCAGGCCGGTGCGGGGAATGGCGAAGGCCGGCCCCATGATGATGTAGATGGCGATGGCCAGCGCCGTGGCCGTTCCGGCAGGCAGATAGCGGGTCATCGCCGTCCAGCCACCGCTACCTTGCCCGGCACAGCTCTTCGCCACTGCAATCAGGGTGAGCAGGGGCAGGCCCACCGCCGTCAGCAGGAAACCTGCCATGGCAGCCATCAGATGCTCACCGGCCATAAAGCCGGCCAGCGGTGGAAAAATGATATTGCCTGCCCCCAGATAGAAGGCAAACGTCATAAAACCCAGTCCGAATATGTCGGACAACTTAAGTGATTTCGTCAAACCTAACCTCATCTGCCATGTCTATTTTTTTGTCTCTTGTTTTCACCTGCGACTGGGCAGATTCCGGGCCTGCTTGCTGCCATGGGAATGATCCAACGGAACCGTTTCCTCAAATGCAGCAGTGAATGACCCATCAATAGCATAACAAACTAATTTGATTGGCCAATCTCAGATTAATATTTTGAAACAATTCTTTATTTTGGTGTTTGATACCAGTCGGCTGGCGGCAATGGTGATATGGAAGGTCAGAACCCTGTCCGGCTGCACTCTTAGGCAAGCTCGTGACTCTGGCTGTATCGCCAGATGGAGAGGATCAACACAACCCCGCTTGTCGCGACAAACGTCATAAAAACAAAGAGCCTGCACAAGGCAGGCTCTTCAGAAGGCATAGCGAAGCGGGATCAGGCGGCTTCGGCAGCCAGCTTCTCGCTGGAACGCATCACAACGCCAAGGCCACAGGCCAGCAGGGTCGGCAGCAACCAGGCGAGGCCCTTGTCAAACAGCGGCAGGAAGGCGAAGGCATCCATCTTCATGCCGGCGGCGCCCAGGCCGTCCAGGCAACCGAACAGGAAGGCGACCAGCAGCACGGAGCGGAACACCAGACGAGGACGACCGAAGTAACCCTTCAGGAAGGTGACCAGCACCAGGGCCACGGCGACCGGATAGATGGCAACCAGCACCGGAATGGAGAGGCTGATGAGCTGGCTCAGACCCACGTTGGCGACCACGGCGCAGATGGCACCCAGCAGCAGCACCAGCTTCTTGTAAGCCACACCCGTGAGGTTGTGGAAGAAGTCGGAGCAGGCGGAGATCAGGCCCACGGCCGTGGTGAAGCAGGCCAGGGTGATGATGGCCGCCAGAATGAACTGACCCGGCTGGCCGAACAGGCTCAGCACATAGGCGTTGACTATGGCACCGCCATTGCTGACGTCGGTGGCGACGCCGGCAGCCGTGTTGCCCAGCTGGAACAGGGAGACATAGACCACGGACAGGCCGATGGCGGAGATGATGCCGGCGATGGCCAGATACTTGAACTGGCTACGGTAGTCGTGGATGCCTTTCTGACGCAGCAGATCGACGATCAGGGCGCCAAACATCAGGGACGCCAGGGTGTCCATGGTGTTGTAGCCTTCCAGGATCCCTTTCACGAAGGGGCCGTTCTGATAGTCACCGGACGCGGCCGGCATTGTACCTTGCGGCGCGACGAATACACCCACGGCCAGGGTCAGCAACAGCAGCATCAACACCGGGGTCAGGTACTTGCCGATGGCATCCATCAGCTTGCCCTGGTTCATGGAGACCAGTACGGCGACCCCGAAGAAGATCACTGTGTAGGCAGCCAGACCGGCCTGACCCATGTCGCCAATGAAGGGCTTGAGGCCCATCTCGTAGGCCACCAGACCGGTTCGGGGAGCCGCGAAGGCCGGGCCTATGATGATGTAGATGGCGACCGCCAGTGCGGTTGCCAGTCCGGCAGGCAGCAGTTTGGTCATGCCGGCCCAGCCATTGCCCGCCTTGGCGACGGCGAGGATGGTGATGAGGGGCAGGCCCACGGCGGTCACCAGGAAGCCCAGCATGGCCAGGGAGAGGTGCTCGCCAGCCATGTAGCCGGCCAGCGGCGGGAAAATGATGTTGCCGGCGCCCAGATAGAAGGCAAAGGTCATGAAGCCCAATCCGAGTACATCGGATAATGTGAGTGATTTCGTCAAGTTCAACCTCGTCTGTCTTGTAAACTATTGCTTGTTATCGTTTTTATTCATCTCTGAGTAATATTTCTCAGGGGTAAAAAAAAGGAGCGCCGCTTGTTTTTTCATCATAACCAGTGGTTTGAGCTGGTCTGGAGCGGGCGCTCGTTTAAGAGTCAGCATAATGGCGTGAAAAAATAGTTCAAGACGAAATTTACATCTTCAAATAGAAGGGGTGGGTCAGTTGGATGTATCTGTTGGAATAGTCTCCATCAGCAGAATTGATCACAATCTCATCCTGCTCACACCTGCTTAATCCTCTGCCAAGTAGCAATAAAACACGATTTGCCTCTTTACCTGCCCTGGTGATAACAGCTGTATAACAAACGCCATGCAGATCATAATCCGCCGAGATGCCTAAAATTTCATCGGCCATGGCGGTTGGCAGCACCAGGGCTACCTGTCCGGTGGCGCTCAGCAAACGGTGGCACGCAGCCAGCAGATCCCGGCTGCCGAGTGCCCCCGTATGGCGGGCCAGCGCCCTGGCCGGATCGCTGAATGACTGGCCTGCCACGAAATAGGGCGGGTTGGAGACGATGAGATCGTAGGGAGGGGCCTGATAATCCTGAATGGCGTTTTCCACTATGTTGACCCGTGAGGCCCAGGGGGAGGCCGCCACGTTCTCGCGCGCCTGCGTCGCTGCCCCCATATCCAGTTCCACCCCGTCGATGAGGCAGTCGGCATGGCTGCGCTGGGCCAGCATCAGGGCGATCAGGCCGCTGCCGGTGCCAATGTCCAGCACCCGGCGGGCGTCGACAACCGGAGCCCAGGCGCCCAGCAGTATGCCGTCCGTGCCCACCTTCATGGCGCAGCGGTCGTGCTCGACGTGAAACTGCTTGAAGGTAAAACCACTATTTCGTCCCATCTGACCCCCACCATATGCCGGCTACACAGAAAATGGTCGGCGATTATAGCGACTAAGCCACAGTCACCATAGGAGCCGACGACATAATCGCCTATAATCTGCCGTTTCCTTAATGACCGAGTATTGCCATGAGCCAGTCCTTTGATGATTTCGACCTGAATCCAGCCCTCAACCGGGCCTTGGCCGAGATGGGATTCACCCGCCCCACCACCATCCAGCAGATGGTGCTGGAGCCAGCCCTGGACGGCCGCGATATTCTGGCATCCGCTCCGACCGGCACCGGCAAGACGGCTGCTTTCCTGCTGCCCGCCCTGCAACATCTGCTGGACTTCCCGCGCCGCAAGCCGGGCCCGTGCCGCATGCTGATCCTGACCCCGACCCGCGAACTGGCCCTGCAGGTCACCGCCCACGCCAAGGCGCTGGCGGTGCACACCAACCTCAGCATCGAGACCATCATCGGCGGCGTCAGCCACGACGAGCAGCTGCCTGCCCTGACCAAGACCACCGACATAGTGGTGGCGACCCCGGGTCGTCTGCTCGAGTACATAGAGAAAGAGGAGTTCGAGAGCCACGACATCGAGGTGCTGGTGCTGGATGAAGCGGATCGCATGCTGGACATGGGCTTCATCAAGGACGTGAACCGTATCGTGGCCGAGGCGCGCTATCGCAAGCACACCATGCTGTTCTCCGCCACCCTGGAAGGGGCCGGTCTCGAGAAGTTTGCCAACGAGATCCTCAACGAGCCGGTGGAGCTGCATGCCGAGCCGCCCCGCAGCGAGCGTCGCCCCATCACCCAGTGGGTGCATCTGGCCGATGACGCTGCCCACAAGCTGGCCCTGCTGGTGCATATCCTCAAGGATCCGGAAACCCAGAAGGCCATTGTCTTCGTCAGAACCCGTGAACGGCTGGCGGAGCTCTCCGGCCAGTTGCAGGCGGCCGGCGTCTCTTGCGCCTGGATCCGGGGCGAGATGGAGCAGAGCAAGCGCATCGAATCGATCCGCAAGTTCCATGCGGGAGAAGTGCCCTTCCTCATCGCCACCGACGTCGCCGCCCGTGGCATCGACTTGCCCAACGTCAGCCATGTCATCAACTACGACATGCCTTATGGCACAGACGTCTATGTGCACCGTATCGGTCGGACCGGCCGCGCCGGCAACCGTGGCTGCGCCATCAGCCTGGTGGAAGCCCACGACATGGGCATGGTCGCCAAGATAGAGCGTTACACCGAGGAGCGTCTCAAGCGCCGGGTGATCGACGAACTGCGTCCCAAGCACAAAGAGGCGCGGGTACCGGTGAAGAAGAAAAAGCCGAAGGATGGCAAGAAGAAGAGCGCCAAGAAGAAAAAGAAATAAGTTCATGCCTGCTGCAACGGCCATCCTCGGATGGCCGTTTTGCTTGCTGCCTGCGGTGAATGTGGCTGTGTTCGCGGATCGCGCGCAGAAAAAAGCCGACGCATAGACGTCGGCTGATAAAAAGTGCTTACAACAGAGGATTCACGTATTCAGACCCGGGGATCCTGAATTTGGTTCCCTCTTTCTGTAATTAATTTTCGGCGCGTTTAAACATCAGGGTCTGAGCATCAGACTCTTCTGGCACGAAGTAGTAACCATCGACGTTGAAGCCGGTCAATTGCTCCACCTCGGTCAGCCGGTGCTTGATGATGTGACGGGCCATCATGCCGCGCGCCTTCTTGGCGTAGAAGCTGATGATCTTGAACTGGCCGTTCTTCTCGTCCTTGAACACTGGGGTGACGATCCGCCCTTGCAGGCGCTTGGGTCGTACCGACTTGAAATACTCGTCGGAGGCCAGGTTGATCAGCACCTCATCCCCCTGCGCCGCCAGCGCCTGGTTGAGCCGCTCCGTGATGATGTCCCCCCAGAACTGATAGAGATCCTTGCCACGCGCGTTGTCGAGCCGGATCCCCATCTCCAGCCGATACGGCATCATGAGATCGAGCGGGCGCAGCACGCCGTAGAGGCCGGACAGCATGCGCAGGTGCCCTTGGGCAAAATCGAGATCCGCCTCGCTGAAATCCTCCACCGCCAGACCCGTGTAGACATCCCCCTTGAACGCCAGCAGTGCCTGGCGTGCATTGCCAGGATGGAAGTCGGGTTGCCACTGGGCGAAGCGGGCGGCGTTGAGACCGGCCAGCTTGTCGCTGATCTTCATCAGGCTGGCGATCTGATCCGGCGTCAGCTGGCGGGCCCGGGTGATCAGCTCGGCCGAATGATCCAGCAATTCGGGTTGGGTGAAACGGGAGCTCACCAGAGGCGACTCGTAATCCAGCGTCTTGGCCGGGGAAACCACAATCAGCATAACGATCCTTTATAGCGGTGACACACGCCCCTCATTCATCCAGGGTGACGTTGTCGAGTGTGCCTGCACCCAGCTGTTCACGGCCAGACAGCTTGATCAGCAGTCGCAGGTCGTTGGCCGAGTCGGCATGGGCAAGGGCCTCACTGTAGCCAATTTGGCCGGCACAGAACAGGGTGAACAGCGCCTGATCGAAGGTCTGCATGCCGAGCTCGGTGGACTTGGTCATCACCTCCTTGAGCCGGTGCATCTCCCCCTTGCGGATGATGTCGGTGATGAGCGGGGTGTTGAGCAGCACCTCGAAGGCCGCAAAACGGCGGCGACCGTCCACGCTCGGCAGCAGTTGCTGGGCGACTATGGCGCGCAGGTTGAAGGAGAGATCGAACAGGAACTGGCGGTGCTTCTCCTGCGGTACCAGGTGAAGGATGCGATCCAGCGCCTGGTTGGCATTGTTGGCGTGCAGGGTGGCGAGACAGAGGTGACCCGTCTCGGCAAATTGCAGCGCAAACTCCATGGTCTCCTGGCTGCGGATCTCGCCGATGAGGATCACGTCCGGTGCCTGGCGCAACGAGCTCTTCAGCGCCACGTCGAACGACTCCGTGTCTATCCCCACCTCCCGCTGGGTGATCAGACTGCGGCCGTGCTGGTGCACGAACTCCACAGGATCTTCCACCGTCAGTATGTGGCCATCGGCGTGCTGGTTGCGAAACCCTATCATGGCGGCCTGGGTGGTGGACTTGCCCGCACCTGTGGCACCGACGAACAGCACAAGCCCGCGCTTGGCCATGGCCACCTCCTGCAAGATGGGGGGCAGGGTCAGCTCGTCGAAGGTCGGGATCCGGGTCTCGATACGGCGCAGCACCATGCCCGGCATATCCTGCTGCCAGAAGGCGCTGACCCGAAACCGGCCAAGATCCTCGCGGTAGATGGCGTAGTTGGCTTCCTTGGTGCGGATGTAACGCTCGAAGTGATCCTGGCTTAATGTCTCCTTGACCAGGGTCAGGGCACTCTTCTTGTCGAGCGGCTCTCCCCCCAGAGACTGCAGATGGCCGTTCACCTTGAGGGTGGGGGGCGTGCCGACCGTGATGAACAGATCCGAACCTTTGCGTGCGACCAGTTCGGTCAACAGGGCATCCAGACTCATAACGACTCCTTCCTTAGATTCGTTGTGCTTAAACGCTATTGGGGTCGACCGCCTTGGCCTTGGCATCCAGGGAGGCCACCACGCCACGGCTGACCAGCTGCTTGAGGCTCTGATCCATGGTCTGCATGCCGTGGGTCATCCCGGTCTGGATCACCGAATAGAGCTGGGCGATCTTGTCTTCCCGGATGAGGTTGCGCACCGCGGGTATGCCCATCATGATCTCGTGCGCCGCCACCCGGCCACCGCCGATCCGCTTGAGCAGGGTCTGGGAGATGACCGCCCGCAGCGATTCGGAGAGCATGGATCGCACCATGTCTTTTTCCGCACCGGGGAAGACGTCGATGATACGGTCTATGGTCTTGGCCGCCGACGAGGTGTGCAGGGTGCCAAACACCAGGTGGCCCGTCTCGGCCGCCGTCATGGCCAGACGTATGGTCTCGAGGTCACGCATCTCACCTACCAGTATGATGTCAGGGTCTTCCCGCAGTGCCGAGCGCAGGGCGTTGCTGAAGCTCTTGGTATCCCTGTGTACTTCCCGCTGGTTCACCAGGCAGCGCTTGTTCTCGTGTACGAATTCGATGGGATCTTCGATGGTGAGTATGTGGTGGTGGAAGTTCTCGTTGATGTAGTTGACCATGGCCGCCAGCGTGGTGGATTTGCCCGAGCCGGTCGGCCCTGTCACCAGCACCAGGCCGCGGGGGTATTCGGAGATCTTGCGAAAGATCTCGGGGGCATCGAGATCTTCCAGACTCAGTACCGTGCTGGGGATGGTACGAAATACGGCGCCCGAACCGCGCGATTGTTGGAAGGCGTTGACCCGGAAACGGGCCAGGTTGGGCACCTCGAACGAGAAATCGACCTCGAAGTTTTCCTCCAGCTCCTTGCGCTGGTGGTCGTTCATGATGTCGTAAATGAGGGCATGCACTTCCCTGTGTTCCAGGGCGGGCAAATTGATCTTGCGAACCTCGCCATCAACCCGGATCATCGGGGGAACCCCGGCCGAGAGGTGTAGATCCGAGGCTTTATGCTTTACACTGAAAGCCAATAACTCTGTGATATCCATAGATTTGTCATTCTCCCATCACAAGATCACTAACGAAATATGAGCCAGATTGCCCAGCACCTGCTTCAGGTAAAGGAGCGTATTGTACAAGCCGCGAGCCAGTCGGGTCGTTGTGTCGATCACATCCACCTGCTTGCGGTCAGTAAAACCAAGCCACTTGAGGCCATTTGCGAGGCCTATGCCGCCGGCCAGCGCCGCTTCGGTGAGTCCTATGCCCAGGAAGCGGCCACCAAGATAGATACACTGCGCGAGCGGGCCCTCTGTGCAGACATAGAGTGGCACTTTATCGGCCCGCTGCAATCGAACAAGTCCAGGCTGGTGGCCGAACGGTTCGACTGGGTACAGAGCGTGGACAGAGACAAGCTGATCGAGCGCCTCAACAACCAGCGTCCTGCCGGGTTGGCGCCGCTAAATGTCTGTCTGCAAATCAATATTAGCGGAGAGAGCAGCAAATCCGGAACGTCGGAGCAAGAGATTTTCCGGCTGGCCGAGCTGGTCTCCCGCAGCGAACGGCTGGTATTGCGGGGGCTGATGGCCATCCCGGAACATACCTGTGACGAGGCGGTATTGGCCGCCCAGATGGTGCGCATGCAGACTCTGTTCACCGAGCTTGCGCGACAATACCCGAGTGTCGATACCCTCTCGATGGGCATGACAGAGGATCTTGAGCTGGCGATCACCCATGGCAGCACCATGGTGCGGGTCGGTACCGCCATCTTCGGTGCCCGTGACTATTCATAAGCAAGACCACCTGATGCAATATGGAACCCTCGCCTTCATCGGCGCAGGCCGTGCCGGTATCAGCAGCTATTTCAGCAACAGGAGTGTTTGATGCAGCAGAGAATCCTCGCCTTTATCGGCGCAGGCAACATGAGCCGCAGTATCATTGCCGGCCTGATCCAGGCGGGTTATCCGGCCGAGCGTATCATAGCCGCCAATCCCAGCCGTCCCAAACTGGACGCGCTGGCGAGCGACTACGGCATCCGCATCACCCAGCATAATGCCGAGGCGGCCCGCGAGGCTGACGTCATAGTGCTGGCGGTCAAGCCCCAGTTGATGGCCGGCATGCTGAGCGCACTGGTCGATGAGCTGGGGTCGCTGGCGGGCAAGCTGCTCATCTCCATCGCCGCCGGCATCAAGGTGGCACGCCTTGGCGAGATGGCGGGCGGTCACGCTCGCATCATCCGCACCATGCCCAACACCCCCTCCTTGCTGGGATTGGGCATGACAGGCCTCTATGCGCCCCCCGGGGTCGAGCAGGCCGATCGCGACTTCGCCGAGCAGATGATGCAGGCCGTGGGCAAGACCCTCTGGGTGGCGCAGGAGTCTGGCATCAACGGCGTCATCGCCGCGGCGGGCAGTGCCCCGGCTTACTTCTTCCTGTTCATGCAGGCGATAGCCGAGGAGGCGCAGGCCATGGGCTTCTCCCCCGAGCAGGCGCGCCTGCTGGTGCAGCAGACAGCGCTTGGCGCCGCTGCCATGGTGGAGCAGAATCCCGATTTGTCGCTGCAAACCCTGCGCGAGCAGGTGACCAGCAAGGGAGGCACGACCGCCGAGGCCATCAAGACATTCCAGGCGCAGGGGCTGATGCCGCTGACCGCTCACGCCATGCAGGCGGCCGTCGCACGGGCCGCCGAGATGGAAACTCTTTTCTGAACACTCTTCTCTTACCGCTGGAGCTCAGATGAACACAGCTTATTTTCTGATTAACACGATTTTTGATATCTACCTCATGGTGGTGCTGCTGCGCGTCTGGCTGCAGTGGGCCCGCGCCGATTTCTACAACCCCATGAGCCAGATGGTGGTCAAGGTGACCAATCCGCTGGTGATACCGCTGCGCCGGGTCATTCCGGGCTTCGGCGGGCTGGACATGGCCTCGGTGCTGCTGGCGCTGATCATCGCCTTCGCCAAGCTGGCGCTGCTCAAGAGCATGAACGTCTTGCTGGCCGACTGGCTCACCCTCAGCCTGTTTGCCGCCCTGACCGTGCTGAAGAAAGCGGGCTCCATGATCTTCTGGGTGCTGCTGGTTCGCGCCATCCTGAGCTGGGTCAGTCAGGGTCGCAATCCCATCGAATACGTGATGCACCAGCTGACCGAGCCCTTCCTTGCCCCCATTCGTCGCATTTTGCCGGCGCTGGGCGGGCTGGATCTCTCCGTGCTGGTCGCCTTTATCGGGCTGCAGGCCATAAACTATCTGTTGGGTGATCTGTTCGGCCAGCTGTGGTGGATGATTTGATGCCAGCCGTCCTGCGGGAAGGGGATGAGCTGATATTGCATCTGATGATCCAGCCCAAGGCGAGCCGGGATCAGATCGTCGGACTGCACGGTGAGGAAGTGAAAGTGGCCATCACGGCGCCGCCGGTGGATGGCCAGGCCAACAGCCACTTGATCAAGTATCTGGCCAAGCAGTTCAAGGTGGCCAAGGGGCAGGTTCGCATAGTGCGCGGGGAGCTGGGGCGGCACAAGACGGTTGCCATCGAGGCGCCCAGGCAGATCCCTGCCGAGATCAGTGCCCTGCTGGAGACTCAGGGTTAACACGAGAAGGATGACACCATGAAAACAGCCTGGATAAGCTGCCTGCTGGCACTGCTGATGACCTTGCCGCTGCGGGCGGAACAGATGAAGGAGCTGGGCCCCTGGCAGGTGCACTACAGCGCCTTCAACTCCAGCTTCCTCACCCCGGACGTGGCCAAGGCCTACGGTCTGGAGCGCAGTCGCTACAACGGCATCATCAATATCGCCGTACAGAACAAGCAGGGTGTGGCGCAGGCGGTGGGTATCACGGGCGAGGCCAAGAACCTCACCGGTACCCTGCGTACCCTGACCTTCCAGGAGGTCAGGGAGGGGGACGCCATCTACTATCTGGCGGTGCTGCCCTATCGCAACGAGGATACCTACCAGTTCACCCTGAAGATCATGGGGGAGGGGCAGCAACAGACGCTGACCTTCCAGCAGACCTTCTACGTCGACTGAGGCTGTTGCCCTGCTTGCCGAATGAAGAAGCCCCGAACTCAGGTTCGGGGCTTTTTTCATGGGGTGGCGTCAGCTGGCCGGGGCGAAGTCGTGGATCTCGCCCGAACGCGGGGTGAAGCGCGGATCCTGATCCCGGTTGTGCTCCACCCACTCCATGGTCTGGCAGAAGCTCTCCTGCCTGGCAAACTCGTCGCGCACCTGATCGATGGCCCGCTCGGCGCTGCGCCGTTCCATCTTGCTCGCCTTGCGATCGCTGAACTGTTTTTGCTGGGCCAGCATCCAGTCCGTGAATGCCTGACGGCACTGCGCCTCGCTGGCCGCCTGGGCGGGCAGTGTCATCAACAGGGCGATCATCAATACATAGCGCATAGCAAACCGACGACGATAGGGTGGGGACAGGGTGAAAGGGCGGCATTCTAGGCCGAAAACATGAGCATGAACAGAGGGAAAGCGGGGCTGACGAGTGGCCGGCCCCGGGCAGGATCAGTGCTTGATGAGGTAGAGCTGGCGGCTGTAGGCCACGTCTTCCGGGTTGTTGATGGGGTAGCCCTTGAGCCAGGGCTTGATCAGCCGGGCGTTGGTGTACTGATAGATGGGGGCGATCGGCGCCTCATCCTGCAATATGGTTTCGGCCTCATCGAACAGCCGGGCCCGCTCGCGGGGATCCTGGCTGCTGGCCGCCTTGGTCAGCAGGGCATCGTAGCCGGCGTTGGCGAAGCGGGCCATGTTGCCACTGTGGTGGGAGCCCCACAGACCGAGGAAGGCGGAGGGGTCGTTGTAATCGGCCACCCAGGAGGAGCGGATCACCTCGAACTGGCCGCTCTGGCGGCTGTCGAGATAGGTTTTCCACTCCTGATTGGTGAGCTCGACCTGGGCGCCCAGTTTCTGCTTCCAGAGGTTGGCGATGGCCAGCGCCATCTTCTTGTGAATTTCCGCCGTGTTGTAGAGCAGGGTCAGCTTGAGTGGCTTGCCCGGGCCGTAACCGGCCTCCTTGAGCAGCGCCTTGGCCTTCTCATCCAGCGCCTGCTGGCTGCTGCTGGAGAGCTGGTTGGCCTTGGGCTCGAAACCGGCCACCACGTCCGGGGTGAAGTGATAGGCCGGTTTCTCGCCCGTACCCAGCACCTTGGCGGCGATGAGGCCGCGGTCGATGGTGTAGGAGAGCGCCTTGCGCACCCGCACATCGTTCAGCGGCGGCTGTTGGGTGTTGAAGGCGTAGTAATAGGTGCCGAGTTGATCCGGGGTATGGACCTCACCCGGGATCTGCTGCATCAGCTTGTGATACTGCTCCTTGGGGAAAGACTCTGTGATGTGCAGATCCCCTGCCAGGTAGCGGTTGGTGGCGGCGGTTTCCTGGTTGATGGGCACGAAGGTAACCTTGGTCAGCACCGTATGGGCGCGATCCCAGTAATAGGGGTTGGGAGTCAGCTCCAGCTTCTCGTTCACCACCCGGTGGCTCAGCACGAAGGCGCCGTTGCCGACCAGCTTGCCGGGCTGGGTCCACTGGTTGCCATATTGCTCCATGCTGGCCTGATGCAGCGGTGACAGGCTGGGGTGGGTCAGCAGGCTCAGGAAATAGGGCACAGGCTGGGAGAGGGTCACCTGCAGTGTGTGCTCATCGAGCGCCTTGACCCCAAGCTCGCTGGGGGCCAGCTTGCCGGCCACTATCTCGTCCACCTTGTCGAAGCGGGCCAGCTGGGCAAACCAGGCGAAGGTCGCGGCTTCTTTCGGATCAACCAGTTTGCGCCAGCCGTAGACGAAGTCGGCGGCCTTGACCTTGTCGCCGTTGGACCAGCGTGCATCCGGTCGCAGATGGAAGGTAAACTGCTGATTGTCCTTGTTGTCCCAGCTGGCGGCCACGCCAGGCAGCACCTTGCCGTCCGGCCCCTGGGTCAGCAGCCCCTCGTAGAGATCCCGCAATACCTGCAGTTCGGGCAGGCCGACCAGTTTGAGCGGGCTCAGGCTCGCCGGTTCATCTTTCAGATGACGTACGACGGCCTGTTCGGCAGCGAGTTGAGTGCCGGGCGGAACATCGGCGGCCTGGGCACAGGCACAGCCCAGCAGGGCCAGCAAGGGACTCCATCCTTTCATGGTTGATCCTTCAAATAGTGTGAAGCGGGGAGAAAACTCGGCGAGAAATGATCGCCGGCAGACGGGAAATCATGATATCCCGTTTGCTGGTCAGACCGCCAGTATGAGTCCCGTGATTTCAGGGACGCGATGGAACCTTAGTTGACCCGCTGATCCGTTGTCAGGGGGAGAGGAGTGAACGATGAGAATATGGATCCTGTTGGCCCTGGCCATCAGTCAGGGCGCCTGGGCGCTGGCGCCTTGTGAGCGTGGGAGTCCGGTCGGCAGCTGGTGCGAGGTGAACATAGATCAGCTGCACCCGACCCAGGGCGGGGTCGGCCAGATCCAGGTCGACAATACCCAGGCGGAGCTTGCAGGAAAAAGTGCGAAGCAACTCGACAAGTTGATGAAAAAGAAAGAGATCCCCATCGTCATCGCCCCCGATGGCGGCTACTGGCTGGTGGACAGGCATCACCTCACCAAGGCGCTGTGGCAGGCGGGGGTGAAGCAGGCCAGGGTCAAGGTGATCGGCCGCCTGCAGGACAAGTCCAGCTTCTGGAGCCAGATGCAGGGCAATCACTGGGCCTGGCTCAAGGACGAGAAGGGGCTGCCGCTGACCCCTGAGCAGTTGCCCGCCCATATTGGCGAGCTGCCGGATTACCCCTACCGGACCGTGGCGGGCTTGCTGCAGGATGCGGGCTATGTCGACAAGCGGGATCAGGTCTATTTCGTCGAGTTTGCCTGGGCCAGCTGGCTCGGCCAGCAGATGGACTGGTTGCCGGTCGATGGCGCCAATCTGGCGGATCGTCTCTATCAGGCCAAGCGGCTGGCATGCAGCAGCAAGGCGGGGGATCTGCCCGGCTATCCCGGCAAGCAGTGCCGGGTCAATCAGTCGCGCAGTGGCAGCTGAGCAAGCGCCAAACCAGTTACCGGAGCGGGGTGCCAGGCCCCCCGCTCCGGTGTCGTCACGCCTGCTCGGCCGGTTGCCAGCGGGCGGCGGCTTGTTCCAGCAGGGCCACCTCGCCTTGCTGGATCTGCGGCAGCAGGGCTTGTACCTGTTCATCGGGCCAGTCCCACCAGGCGAGCGCCTGTAGCCGGGCAATCTCGTCCGAGCCAAAGCGCTGTCGGATCACCCTGGCTGGCGTGCCTGCCACCATGCAGTAGGCCGGCACGTCCCGCGTCACCAGGCTGCGGGCGGCGATAATGGCGCCATCCCCGATAGTCACGCCCGGCATTATCATGGCGTCCATTCCTATCCAGACATCGTTGCCGATGCGGGTATCGCCGGCGGGGCGGTAGCTGCGCTTGAGGGCAGCCAGATCGGCAAATGGATAGGTGCTGATGAAGGCCGGGTTGTGGGTGTGGTTGCCCCCCATGATGATCTTCACGCCGGCGGCGATTTGCACATAGTCACCTATGTGGAGCCTGTCTATGTGCCAGAGTGGCTCCCAGCCGGTCTCCTGGCTGCGGCTAACGCTGTCGCCATAGAGGTAGCGCACGGCCTCTTGCTCGAACAGGCCGTCCCAGGCCCCCGAGTAGTAGCTGTGCCGCCCCTTGAGGCAGATGTTGGGATTGGTCACCGTCAGATGCAGGTATTCGACCTGCGACCAGTGTTGGCAGGGTGTCATGGCTGTGTTCCTCGTTGAATGGACAGAATGAATGGCGCGAGGAGCGCAGCTAATAGATCCAGACCAGCAGGCGGGGCACGCACAGGGTCGAGCAGCCCAGATCCTGGGGTAAACGGGGTCGCAACATGAAGACGGTGTCCTGACGGTGGAGGCCAGATGATGGACCTGGATGGTAAGGCATGAGAAGGCCTATGCCAACCCGGCGAGGCTTTTCTGGTTAAAACCTGCACAAAACATCGGGTTGATATTCATTCTCGACTGGGCATGATAAGTATCCCACCCATAGACTCGGGAGATCGTCATGACGAATCATGTCTGGCAGCGCTACATGCTGGAGGCCGAAAACGCATTGGGGGCCGGGGCGCTCGGCACCGCCATCTGCCTCTATCAGCAGGCCCTTGCCGAAGTGTACGAACTGGCCGATGAAGATCTGGACGAACTGGCCAGCATGCGGGTGGCCACCTGCCATCGGCTTGCAGACTTCTGGCGCGCCATGGAGGAGCCCGCTTATGAGCTGCGCTATCTCAAGCTCGCCTCCGAGCTGGTGACTGCGCTGGTGCCCCAGTGCCCGAACCTGGGGTGTGAAGCCCTCATCAGTGAGCTGGGGTGCTGCCGGGCGGCGCTCATCTCCTTCCTCAAGCGTCACCCCAATCCCGAGATCGCCAGACTGATCCAGCTGCAGGACAAGGTGCAGGGCTGCGAGCTGATCGGCCGTTTTCGCCTCAACTGAGGATCATCCTCTGGGCTTGAGCCTGTGCGCGATCCGCTGCTGCGCCTCTTCCCCCTGCAGGGCGAGGGAGAAGGCGCGCGCCTCCAGATCGATGACGAAGTGCACCGCCTGTTTGAGCTCCTGTTTGAGCAGAGCCTTGCTCTTCTGTAGCGCCTTTGGCGGTTTGGTCGCCAGTTTCAAACCCTGCTCACGGGCCAGTGCCAGCAACGCATCGGCGGCCACCACCCGGTTGGCGAGGCCCAGACGCAGCGCCTCACCGGCATCTATGGCCTCGGCCAGCAGCAACAGCTCCGCCGCCTTCAGATGGCCCACGGCGCGGGGCAAGAGCAGGCTGGAGGCAAACTCCGGCACCAGCCCCAGCTCGACGAACGGCAGTTGCAGCCGGGCGTTGTCCGCCAGATAGACAAGATCGCAGTGCAGCAGCAGTGTGGTGCCTATGCCGACGGCGGGGCCAGCGACTGCGGCTATGACGGGTTTGGGAAAATCCGCCAGGGTGTGCAGGAACTGCAAAATGGGATCGTCCGCCTCCAGCGTGTTCTTGCCCATAAAGTCGGCCAGATCATTGCCGGCGGTGAAGCAATCGCTTTGACCCTGTATCAGCAACACATGCACGGCGTCATCTTGTGTCGCTTGGCGTAGTGCTGCGGTGAGGGCGAGATACATCTCGGTATTGAGGGCGTTGCGCTTGTCGGGGCGATTGAGAGTCAGGGTGAGCAAACCATACTGCTGCTCGGCAACGATAATGGGGTCCATGTCTAAATCCTTGTTATCACAGGCTGTCAAAAGCTTACCGCTGCGGTAATCTTCACGGCGTTTAACAACATCATAAAAGGATTTCAACCATGTTTAAACGTGCGTTTTATTCCCTGCTGGCCCTGGGTCTGGCGGTGCCTGCCCTAGCCAAGGTCGAGGCCGTCGATGGCTATGTGCGTCTGCTGCCACCCGGCTCTCCCAATACAGCCGCCTTTCTGGTGCTCAAAAATGACGCAGACACGCCGGTGAAGCTGGTCGCCGCCGCCTCGCCCGAGGTGGGCCGGGCCGAGCTGCACACCCATCTGCACGAGAACGGGGTCATGAAGATGCGCCAGGTCGAGAGCATAGAAGTGCCGGCAAAAGGGGAAGTGGCGCTCAAACCCGGCAGCTTCCACATCATGCTGTTCGAGGTGCGCGAGCTGTCCCAGGGCACGCCCTTCCCGCTGACCCTGACCATGGATGACGGTCAGAAGCTGGAATTGAGCCTGCCAGTGAAGCCAATTGAACCCATGGCAGGCATGCAGCACTGACATTAATGGACGCTTGTTCAGTTTTTTACACTGTGTATTCCCGTCGCACTGGGTAAAATGATGGCCTTTCCAGTCCATAAGAGAGTGACATGATGAAGAAGACCTTGATTGCCGGTTGTGTGCTGGCCCTGTTCAGCCAGGCTGCCATGGCTGCTGATGACTGGCGTATCGCTGCCGGTACCGATGTATGGAACGCGCAGGGCAGCGGCCAGATCAACGGTGTCGGGGCCAACGGCAGCTATGACGAGAACTACAACTGGAGCGGCTACCTGCAACTGGAGCACGGCATCATTCTGCTGCCCAACGCCAAGTTCGAGATGTCCGATTTCGGTACCAGCGGCGGCGCCCTCAACAACGATCTGATGGCCTACGACCTGAGCCTCTACTATCGCCTGTTCAACAACGACCTGTTCCAGATCGACCTGGGTCTGACCGGTCGTCGTTATGATGGCGATTTCAACACCCAGCACTACTCCTATGACAAGGATGTGCTGATGGCTTACACCGGCGCCGAAGTGCGCATCCCGGGTACCGGCTTTGCCGCCTTCGGCGATGCCCGCGTACAGGATGCCGACAACTATGACTACCGTCTGGGTGGCTCCTACAAGTTCGCTTCCGTCCCCCTCAAGGTGCGTGCCGGCTGGCGTGATGCGAGCATGGACTTCGATCGCGTTGATCAGCGGGTTGATGGCTGGTTCATCGGCGGCGAATTCACTTTCTAATCTGACTGTCAGCTGACGACGAGGAGCGGTAATGGGCCACATCATAGTGACGGGGGCGGGATCCGGGCTGGGTCGCGCCCTGACCATAGGTCTGGTTGAACGCGGCCATCGGGTATCCATGATGGGGCGTCGTTATCAGAAGTTGCAGGAGCAGGAAGATCTGCTCGGCAAGGCGGTGATCGGCATAGCCGCCGATCTGGCGCACCACGAGGAAGTGGACGTGGCGTTTGCCGCCGCGGTGGAGTGGGGCGGCTTGCCCGAGCTGGTGCTGCACTGCGCCGGCGTGGGTGAGTTCGGCCCGGTCGGTGTCTACACCGCCGAGCAGATCCGCCGGGTGGTAGAGAGCAACCTCATCTCCACCATTCTGGTGGCCCAGCAGACGGTGCGCCTCATCGGCGAAAAAGGCGGCGTGCTGGCCAACGTGCTCTCCTCCGCCGCTCAGGTGGGCAAGGCCAACGAGACCCTCTACTGCGCCTCCAAGTGGGGCATGCGGGGCTTTCTGGAGTCTTTGCGCGCCGAGCTCAAGAGCTCGCCCCTGCGGCTGGTCAACCTCTATCCGAGCGGGATCCGCAGCGAATTCTGGGACAACTCGGATCACGTGGACCCGAGTGGCTTCATGACCCCGGAAGATGCGGCGGCCTACATGCTGGATGCGCTGGAGGCCAGAAGCAGCTGCCACGTGACAGATCTCTTTATCGGTCGCAATGGTTGAGGCAGAGCCCCGCCATCCGCTTCCTCTCGTCAGGTACAGCAGAAACAAAAAGCGCGCCATCGGGCGCGCTTTTTTATGTTGGCAAGGGGGCTGAATTAACGACCCAGCTTGGCCTTGAGCATGGCAACGATCTCGCCGATCGCCACTTCCTGCTTCTCGCCGGAGCGGCGGCACTTGTACTCCACCACGCCGTTGTCCAGACCGCGGTCGCCGATGATGATGGCGTGGGGAACCCCCAGCAGCTCCATGTCGGCGAACATCACGCCCGGGCGCTCCTTGCGGTCATCGAACAGCACGTCCACACCGGCGGCCTTCAGCTCGGCGTAGAACTGCTGTGCCTGCTCGGCCACGCGCTCGGATTTGTGCATGTTCATCGGCACTATGGCCACTTCGAACGGGGCTATGGCGTCCGGCCAGATGATGCCGTACTGGTCGTTGTTCTGCTCGATGGCGGCGGCCACCAGACGGGAGACCCCGATGCCGTAGCAACCCATCTCCATGGTGACGGACTTGCCGCCCTCGTTCAGCACGCTCGCCTTCATGGCTTCGGAGTACTTGGTGCCGAGCTGGAAGATGTGGCCCACCTCGATGCCGCGCTTGAGCAGCAGTTTGCCCTGGCCGCAGGGGCTGGGGTCGCCTTCCACCACGTTGCGAAGGTCGGCCACTTCATAGGAGGCGATATCGCGATCCCAGTTGGCACCTGTCAGATGGAAGCCGGTCTCGTTGGCGCCACAGACGAAGTCTGCCAGATGAGCGGCGCTGCGATCGGCGATGATGCGACCGGCAAAGCCGACCGGGCCTATGGAGCCTGCATCGCAACCGGCGGCAGCCTTGATCTGCTCGTCATTGGCGAAGGTCAGCGGGTTGGCGACACCCGGCAGTTTCTCGGCCTTGATCTCGTTCAGTTCGTGGTCGCCACGCAGCACCAGGGCCACGACGGCCTGGTTGCCGTGCTCGTCCGCCTCGGCCAGCACCAGCAGGGTCTTGGCGATGGCGGTCGGCGCCACGCTCAGGAAGGCGGCCACTTCGTCTATGGTGTGAACGGCCGGGGTGGCGACCTTGGTCAGAGCCTTGGTCGCGGCGGCGCGCTCACCGGCCGGTGCCAGCGCTTCGGCCATTTCTATGTTGGCGGCGTAGTCGGAGGTATCGGAGAAGGCGATCAAGTCTTCACCGCTCTCGGCCAGCACCTGGAATTCGTGGGAGCCTGTACCGCCGATGGAGCCGGTATCGGCCTGCACCGGACGGAAGTTCAGCCCCATGCGGGTGAAGGCGGCACAGTAGGCGGCGTGCATCCGCTCGTAGGTCTCGATCAGCGAGGCCTTGTCGATGTGGAAGGAGTAGGCATCCTTCATCAGGAACTCGCGACCACGCATCACACCGAAACGGGGGCGGACCTCGTCGCGGAACTTGGTCTGGATCTGATAGAGGTTCAGCGGCAGCTGCTTGTAGCTGTTCACCTCGTAACGGATCAGCGAGGTGATCACCTCTTCGTGGGTCGGGCCCAGCACGAAGGGACGGTTGTGGCGGTCGGTCAGACGGCACAGCTCGGGGCCGTAGTCATCCCAGCGGCCGGATTCCTGCCACAGCTCGGCCGGCTGCACCACCGGCATGGAGACTTCGATGGCACCAGCATTGTTCATCTCTTCGCGAACGATGTTTTCGATCTTCTTCAGGACCCGCAGGCCGGACGGCAGCCAGGCATACATGCCGGAGGCCAGTTTGCGGATCATGCCGGCGCGCAGCATCAGCTGATGGCTGACGACTTCCGCGTCGGAGGGGGTTTCCTTGAGAGTGGAAAGCAGGTATTGGCTGGTACGCATCGCTCGTGACCTTAGATAAGACGGGCCGCGGGGCCCTGGATAAATTCAAGAGCGGAATTTTAACAGGGAGGGCCCTGCGGCCCAAGGGCTAAATTTAGCGCAGCGGGAGAAAGCGGGGGCCGGGCCCCCGCCCGTGTCAGACCCGAAATTGCGACAGCAGTCGTTGTTGCAGCAGGCTGGCCTGGTGCAGGGAGGAGGCGAGTTGCAGGCACTCCTGCGCCTCCTGCTCACCTGTCTGGGCCTGCAGGCTGATGCCGGAGACCTTGTCCGAGGTGTGGCTCAGGGTGTGGGAGAGCTGGCCGGTGGCATCCGCCACCTGCTGCACCATATCCGCCAGATGGTCGATGGCTTCTTCCACCTTGAACAGGATCTGCTTGGTGTTGTCGGAATCCTGCATGCCCGACTCCACGGTTTTCAGGTTGCGCTGCATCATCAGATAGGCCTTCTCGGTCTGCTGCTGAATGCTGTTGATCACCTCGGTGATCTCGGCGCTGGAGGAGGCGGTACGGTTGGCCAGGGTGCGCACCTCGTCGGCCACCACGGCAAAGCCCCGGCCCATCTCGCCGGCCCGGGCTGCCTCGATGGCGGCGTTGAGCGCCAGCAGGTTGGTCTGCTCCGAGATGCTGCTGATGGTGGAGATGATCTGGCCAATCTGGCTCGCCTGCTCCTTGAGGGCGTTGATGGCGTTGGCGCACTCGCCGACCTCCACCACGACCCGCTGCATGCCGTTGCTGGCGGAGGTCACGTACTGACTGCTTTCTGCGGTGAGCTGGCGTACCTCGTTGGCGTTTTGCGCCGCCAGGCTGCAGTTGTCAGAGATGGAGGTGGCGACCTGCACCATCTGCTCGCTGTCGTGGTGCAGTGCCTGGGCATGCTCGGCGGTCTGGCGACTGCTCTGGCTGATGGCCTCGACCCGGTTGACCGAGGTGTGCACGTGGTCGCTGATGTGCTGGTTGTTGTCCATGGTGGAGCTGATCATCTTCTGCAGCTTCTCGATGAAGCGATCCACGCTGCCCGCCAGCGAGCCTATCTCATCGTCCCGCTTGAGATTGATCCGCGCGTTGAGATCGCCCTCACCGGCGGCTATGTCCTGCATGCGCTGATTGACCTGCAGCAGGGGCCTGACTATGGTGCGAACCAGCCAGAAACCGCAGAGCGCGACGATCAGCAGGCTCAGCACCAGACCCCCCAGGATCAGGTTTTTGGTATGGCCGATGATGGTATTGAGCTGGTTTACCTGATCCTCGACCGTGGCATCCCCCTTGGCCTCGACTTCGACCAGTACCTGCTTGAGCTGTTCGGCACTGCTCTCGTATCGCGCCAGCTGGCTCTGGTAATCGCTCAGGGCTGCAATCCACTGACTCATCAGCCGCTGATCATCGGCCTGCAGGGCCCGGTATTGCGCTGCCAGCGACTGGCCGGCGAACTCCCCCTCACCCGGGATATCAAACAGCCCCGTGGCCAGCATGCCGTCGACCGCCTCCTGATAGAAGCGGGTCGCCTCCTTCAACTCGGCCTGGATGGCGGGGGTCGGGCCCTCGCTCTGCATCTTCTCCAGCGCATAGAGTTGGCGCAGGAAGCCGATGTTGGCTTCCATGCCGCCGTCGGCCGCTTGCCAGCGGGTGGCCAGACCGCCATTCCAGCTGATGGCCTGATCCGGCGACTGGGTGAGGCTCTCGACAGCGCCATCGCCGACCACTTCCAGCTGGATGGAGAGGCGGGACATGCGTTCTGAACTGGCGCGCAGCGCCTGATCGACGCCGGTATAGGTGCGATAGAGCGCCAGCAGTTTGTCCTGCTGTTGCTGATAATCCTGCTGGCGCTGGTTCATGGTGCTGATCGCCGTCTCGTCGATGAGCCTGCCTTCACCCACCCGGCGCAGGGCATCTGTGGTGGCCGCTCTGGCCCGTTGCAGCTCGGGCTCGTCGAGGGGCATGCCTCTGAGCATTTTCTGGATATAGAGCGACTGGTTGCCCAGTTCTATGGAGCCCTCCATGGCGCCATCGGCGGTCTGCCAGGCGGCTCCCAGTACATAGGAGAGCAGATCGGCCAGCCGCTGGCTGCCATACCAGCCGATGGCCCCCATGCCCAGTGTGCAGCCGAGCAGGATCGTCAGTCCCAGATTCGATGTAGTGACAATTTTCATGATGCAGGACCTTCCTTGGTTCCGAACAAACCCAATTCAGTGTTCTCTCAATGGCAAACATTCGCCATTCCCGGTGGAAAATAAAGTTACTGCTCAGATCCGATCCAAGCATGGCTCCGAAAGCGCCAGAATGCCGAGAATCCTCTGCCTTACTCCGCCGCCCTATGCTGGATACTTATCCAGTTATTCTTTATGCTATGACCCAATTTACAGATAGATGGTTTGGCGAGGAGAGAGCCGTGATTGGTCGCTTGAGAGGCGTAGTCATTGAGAAACAACCCCCCGAGGTGCTGCTGGAAGTCGGGGGCGTGGGCTATGAGGTACAGATGCCCATGAGCTGCTTCTATGATCTGCCCGAGATCGGCAAGGAAGCGACCATTCACATCCACTTCGTGGTGCGTGAGGATGCCCAGCTGTTGTATGGATTCAACCACAAGCAGGAGCGGGCGCTGTTTCGCGAGCTGATCAAGACCAACGGCGTCGGCCCCAAGCTGGCGCTGGCCATCCTCTCCGGCATGACGGCCACCCAGTTCGTGCTGAGTGTCGAGCGCGAGGAGATAAGCTCCCTGGTCAAATTGCCTGGCGTGGGCAAGAAGACAGCCGAGCGGCTGGTGGTGGAGATGAAGGACAGGCTCAAGGGCTGGGTCAGCCACGATCTCTTCTCGCCGGCCGAGATCAGCCTGCCGGCCAAGGAGAGCCGGCTGCGAGCGCCCGATGCGAGCGAAGAGGCGGCCAGCGCGCTGGTGGCTCTGGGCTACAAGCCGCAGCAGGCCAGCCAGATCGTCAGCAAGATAGCCATCGATGGGATGTCGGTGGAAGATATCATCCGTGAATCCCTGCGTAGTCTGGTGTGAGGTAGGCAATGATTGAAGCGGACCGTCTCATCTCCGCCACCGGCGTGCGTGAGGATGAGATCATCGATCGGGCCATACGGCCAAAGATGCTGGCCGATTACACAGGCCAGGATCCCGTCTGCGAGCAGATGGAGATCTTCATCGAGGCGGCACGCCAGCGTGGCGAGGCACTCGATCACCTGCTGATCTTCGGCCCGCCGGGTCTGGGCAAGACCACGCTCGCGAACATAGTGGCCAACGAGATGGGGGTCAACATCAAGACCACCTCGGGCCCTGTGCTGGAAAAGGCCGGCGATCTGGCGGCGCTGCTCACCAACCTCGAGCCCAATGATGTGCTGTTTATCGACGAGATCCACCGGCTGAGCCCTGTGGTGGAGGAGGTGCTCTATCCGGCGATGGAGGATTACCAGCTCGACATCATGATAGGGGAGGGCCCCGCAGCCCGCTCCATCAAGCTCGATTTGCCTCCCTTTACCCTGATAGGCGCCACTACCCGGGCCGGCTCCCTGACCAGCCCGCTGCGGGACCGTTTCGGCATAGTGCAGCGGCTGGAGTTCTACAACGTCAAGGATCTGACCGACATCGTCTCGCGCAGCGCCCGTTGCCTGGGGCTGGAGATGACCAGTGACGGCGCCCTGGAATTGGCCCGTCGTTCCCGCGGTACCCCGCGGATTGCCAACCGTCTGTTGCGTCGCGTGCGCGACTTTGCCCAGGTCAAGTCTGATGGCCGGATAGACGGACCCATAGCGGCCCGAGCTATGGACATGCTGGACGTGGACAATGAAGGTTTCGACTTCATGGACCGCAAGCTATTGTTGGCTGTGATAGACAAGTTTCTGGGGGGCCCTGTGGGTCTCGATAACCTGGCGGCAGCCATAGGTGAAGAGAAAGACACTATCGAGGATGTGCTGGAGCCCTATCTGATCCAGCAGGGCTATCTGCAACGTACACCCAGAGGGCGGATGGCGACACCGAGAGCGTATGCGCATTTTGGCTTGCAACGGCCAGATGAAAGGTGAAAACAGCTGTTTGAACAAAAAACCGCCATCAAGGGCGGTTTTTTGTTATCCGGGCAAAAAAAAGCCCACGGCGGATGCGGTGGGCAAAGACAATTCAGGATGGATGTTCACAGACAGTGAGTGCGTCTGGACACAGACCGGAAAAAAACAGAGGAGCCGTCGCGAGGCCTCAGAGTCGGTTCATTTGATAGAGCTGAACGAACGAAAGCTTGTAGTAACGGATGGTTTTAGCAACAAACTTTTTCATCTTAAATTCCAATAGACAGGTTCGAAATGTTCATCGAATACGTACCGGGAACCCAGATTGACCGGCCTGTATCCAAGGGTATGCCCTCACTGCGAGGCGCATTGTAGGAGCTCTGTCGGACTCGGACAAACAAGAAAAATTACCTATATCAGATTAGATTAACTAATCATTTGCCTGGGTTGTAGAATTAGCATGAACATGCGTTTTTACTGGTTTTTAATTGGAGTTACCGGCGGGCAGCCAGGGGCGGGAAAACATTATGAAAATCTGCTTGAACATTGTTTTTTAACAGAAGCGTCACTTATTGGTGATGATATTAAATTTGATTTAAATCAATGATTTGCGATTTAGTGTTTTTTGTGACGCAGCTCTCCAAATTAAATGGAACGCGACGTGAAAATGCCTTTGAAAGGCATGTATTGATGATGGTTTTACATTGATTTCAATCAAATAAAGGTGATATAAAACATCGGTCATTATGGGCGGGAATAAAGCAAGTCTGATTGTTTTGTAATTGTTAAACATTAGCTTTTTTTGTTCCTGTGTATTGCCTTGTTGTTAATGCTGGTAGCAGTCGAATCCGGTCGCCAGTGCAAACTGGAGCGTGACCGATAATTCGGGGACTTCCAACGGAAGCTTTGTCCTTAAAACTTAAAATAGCCGTGCCAATAATCGGTGAGGAAACATCATGATTGCTGAGCATGTGGTAGACCTATCGCGGTTCCAATTCGCTGCGACGGCCCTTTATCACTTCCTGTTTGTACCCCTGACGCTCGGAATGGCCTTCATTCTGGCGATCATGGAATCTGTCTATGTGATGACCAACAACCCTGTCTACCGGGACATGACCAAGTTCTGGGGCAAGTTGTTTGGTATCAACTTCGCCCTCGGGGTTACCACAGGGCTGACCATGGAGTTTCAGTTCGGTACCAACTGGGCCTATTACTCCCACTATGTAGGCGATATCTTCGGGGCCCCGCTGGCCATCGAAGGCTTGATGGCCTTCTTCCTGGAATCCACCTTCGTCGGCATGTTCTTCTTTGGTTGGGATCGCCTGACCAAGCGTCAACATCTGGCTTCGACCTGGTTGATGGCGCTGGGGACCAACCTTTCCGCCCTCTGGATCCTGGTCGCCAACGGCTGGATGCAGAACCCGGTCGGTGCCGAGTTCAACTTCGAGTCCATGCGGATGGAGATGGTGAGCTTCGCCGAACTGGTGTTCAACCCGGTTGCTCAGGTCAAGTTCGTCCACACGGTCGCGGCCGGCTATACCACGGGCGCCATGTTCGTGCTTGGCATCTCCTCCTATTACCTGCTGAAGAATCGTGATGTGGCCTTCGCCCGTCGCTCCTTCGCCATCGCAGCGGCCTTCGGTATGGCCTCCATCCTCTCCGTGCTGATCCTCGGTGACGAGTCCGGCTACGAGACGGGTGAAGTGCAGAAGGTGAAACTGGCGGCCATCGAAGCCGAGTGGAACACAGAACCGGCTCCGGCATCCTTTACCCTGTTCGGTATCCCGAACCAGGAAGAGATGCGCACCGATTACGCCATCAAGATCCCGTACGCGCTCGGCATCATCGCCACCCGTTCCCTGGATGGCCAGGTGACCGGCCTCAAGGATCTGAAGAGCGAGCATGAGCTGCGCGTGCGCAACGGCATGACCGCCTATGACCTGCTGACCAAGCTGCAATCCGGCGACAAGTCCGACGATACCCGTGCCCGCTTCGATGAAGTGAAGCAGGATCTGGGCTACGGTCTGCTGCTCAAGCGTTACACCAACAACGTGACCGACGCGACCGACGAACAGATCAAGGCCGCCGTGGATGACTCCATCCCGCAGGTTGCACCGCTGTTCTTCGCCTTCCGCATCATGGTTGCCTGCGGCATGCTGATGCTGCTGCTGATCGGCCTGGCCTTCTATGACAGCACTCGCCACAAGATCGGTGAGCGCAAGTGGCTGCTCAAGGCGCTGCTGTGGGGTATCCCGCTGCCCTGGATCGCCATCGAGTGTGGCTGGTTCGTCGCGGAATATGGCCGTCAGCCCTGGACCATAGCCGAAGTGCTGCCGACCTCGGTCTCTGCATCCAACGTGCCTGCGTCCGAGATCTGGTTCTCCCTGATCGGGATCTGCCTGTTCTACACGGTGCTGCTCATCATAGAGATGTACCTGATGTTCAAGTATGCGCGTCTGGGCCCAAGCAGCCTGAAGACGGGCAAGTACCACTTCGAACAGAGCAAGGCATAAGGAGAGTAACCCATGTTTGATTACGAAATGTTGCGTCTGGTCTGGTGGGTGCTGGTCGGTGTCTTGCTGATCGGTTTCGCCATCACCGACGGTTTCGATATGGGGGTAGGCGCACTGCTCCCCTTCGTCGGCAAGAAGGATGTGGAGCGTCGGGTGATGCTCAACACCATGGGCCCGCACTGGGAAGGCAACCAAGTATGGCTGGTCACGGCGGGCGGAGCCCTGTTCGCGGCCTGGCCCATAGTGTATGCGGCGGCCTTCTCCGGCTTCTACATCGCCATGATCCTGACCCTGATGGCGCTCTTCTTCCGTCCGGTCGGCTTCAAGTACCGTTCCCTGCGTGAAGACGCCAAGTGGCGTACCAACTGGGATTGGGCCCTGTTCATCGGCAGTGCCGTTCCCCCCGTCATCTTCGGGGTCGCCTTTGGCAACCTGCTGCAGGGTGTACCGTTCAGCTTCAACCAGTTCCTGATGCTGACCTATCACGGCAACTTCTTCGGCCTGCTCAATCCGTTCGGTCTGCTGGCCGGTCTGGTGAGCCTGTTCATGATTGTGACCCAGGGCGCTACCTGGCTGATGATGAAGACCGAGGGTGAGGTGCTGGCTCGTTCCCGTACCGCCGCCATGATCTTCTCCCTGCTGACGCTGGTCACCTTCGCGCTGGCCGGTGTCTGGGTCAGTGGCATGGACGGTTATGTGGTGGTCAGCGGTGCCGCGACCGATGCCGTGACCAACCCCCTGCACAAGGAAGTCGTGGTGCAGGCCGGTGCCTGGATGCAGAACTACAGCCTCTATAGCTGGATGATGATCGCTCCCGCGCTGGGTCTGGCCATGTGCGTGCTGACGGCTGCCGCGGCCAAGATTGGCAAGGGCTGGCTGGCATTCCTCTGCTCCTCCCTGGCCATTGCGGGCATCATCTTGACGGCGGGCTTCTCCATGTTCCCCTTCATCATGCCGTCCAGCCTGGAGCCATCGCAGAGTCTGACCATGTGGGATGCCACCGCCTCCTTCAACACCCTCAAGGTGATGACAGTGGTCGCGGCCATCTTTGTCCCGACTGTGCTGGGTTACACCATCTGGACCTACATCAAGATGTTTGGCCGGGTGAGCAACAAGCACATCGAAGACAACCAACAATCGCTCTACTAAGAAGGTGCCCTGATATGTGGTATTTCACCTGGATCCTGGGTCTGCTGCTGGCTTGTGCGTTTGGCATCATCAATGCGCTCTGGCTGGAACACACCGAGAACATGGATCGCAAGATCGATGAAAACAAGTGATCGACTCGCCCGGTTGGCGGCTCCTCTGGAGCGCCAACCTTGGCAGGGGTTGATACTGGTAGCGGCGGCCCTGTTGGCCGTCGCTATTTTGCAGGCCCCCAACCTGGTGGCCGCCAACACCAGTGAGCATGGCCTCTGGCTCGCTCCCTGGCTGATGTGGGCGGTCTGTTGCGGCGTGATGCACGGACTGGGATTCCATCCCCGCAGCCTCATCGGTCGCGTACTGTTTTGCCCCTGGCTCGCCTGGCCCAGTTTGTTATATGGGCTCTGGTTGACTCAAGGCTATTTCCTTTCATAAAAAACGGGGGGAGGCAGGATTTCCCTGCCTCCCCCTGCTTCTTTCCTATTCAGCCCTGCGCTATGATAGCCCCCCATCTGACTGTCGAATGGATCACAGATTGTTATGGGGGAAGTCTCTGAGTTTCCGGTGCGTGTCTACTACGAAGACACGGACGCCGGGGGCATCGTCTACAACGCCAATTATCTCAAGTTTATGGAACGTGCTCGCACCGAGTTTCTGCGCGCTGGTGGCATCGAACAGGATGTCCTGCTGCGTGACGGACACGCGTTTGTGGTGAGTCGAACAGAGATCGATTTCCGCTCGGCGGCCCGTTTTAATGAGCTTTTGACTGTGTTAACGCAAGTGACTGAAGTGAAACGCGCCTCCATGCGCTTCTCACAACGGATACTGGCGGCTGATGGACGACTGATCACCCAGGCCATGGTACAGATAGCCTGTGTCAGTCATCCGCATATGAAACCTGTTGCAATACCTGAAAATGTGAAGGGAGTGCTGTTAAGTGCACGCTGAAATTTCGTTTATTGGCCTGTTTTGGCAAGCCAGCCTGTTGGTAAAACTGGTCATGATGACCCTGATGGGTATGTCGGTCGTCTCCTGGGCGCTGATCATACAGCGCTCCAAGGTCATCAAGGCGGCCAATATCGCATCGGAGCAGTTTGAGGACAGATTCTGGTCCGGGGTCGATCTGAACCGTCTCTATCAGGAGTCCTCTTCCCGCCGCGATGACATCGAAGGCATGGAAGACATCTTCTATTCCGGCTTCAAGGAGTATGCCCGCCTGCTCAAGGCCGGCGCTCGTGGCCAGGATGCGGTGATGGACGGTACCTATCGTGCCATGCGGGTATCGCTTTCCCGCGCGGTGGACGAGCTGGAATCCAACCTGCCAGTGCTGGCGACCGTCGGCTCCATCAGCCCCTATATCGGTCTGTTTGGTACCGTATGGGGCATCATGAACGCCTTTATCGCCCTGGGTCAGGTGCAGCAGGCCACCCTGCAGATGGTGGCACCGGGTATCGCGGAGGCGCTGATCGCCACCGCCATGGGCCTGTTCGCGGCCATTCCCGCGGTTATTTTCTACAACCGGTTTACCAACAAGGTAGAGAAGCTGGAGAACGCCTACGCCAACTTCATGGACGAGTTTACCACCATACTGAACCGTCAGATTGCACAGCAGCAGGGTGATCAGTAATGCAAACCTATCAGCGGATCCGGCGCAAGAAGGTGTGCGAGATCAACGTGGTTCCCTATATCGACGTCATGCTGGTGCTGCTTATCATCTTCATGGCGGTGACGCCCGTGATCACGCAAGGGGTCAAGGTTGACCTGCCGCAGGCGGAATCCGAGCAGTTGCCGGAAGATGCCAAACCCCCCTTCATCGTCAGCGTCAACACCGAAGGCGAGTACGTCATCAAGGCCGGTGAGGCCGATGATGAGCCGGTGCCGAGCGGCACGCCCGAGGCGATGCAGCAATACATCACCGAGAAAGCCATGGGCTATCTGGCCATCAACCAGAATGCCCCCGTGGTGGTGGCCGGTGACAAGTCCGTGCGCTACGAAGAGGTGATCCTGCTGATGGTGGCCCTCAAGAATGCGGGCGTGCCTCAGGTTGGCCTGATGACAGATCCGGTGAACTGACGGAGATGGACGTGAAGCGTGGTATTTCCGGTTATCTCATCGCGTCGCTGCTGCTGCACCTGATCATCGGCATCATTTTGCTGGTCGGGGTCGACTTCAGCAAACCCAAGCGGCCCGAGTCGAAGGGGCAGATCGTCAATGCCGTCATGCTCGACGAGAACTTCCTCAACGAGCAGGCCAAGCAGATCCAGCAGCAGAAATCTCAGCCCAAGCCTCAGAAGGTAGAGAAAGAGAAGGACAAGGAAGACACGGATGTCGCCAAGCGTGAGCTGGCCCAGCAGCAGGAGCGGCTGCGCATCGCCGAAACCAAGCGCAAGGAAGCCGAAGAGGCGACCCGCAAGGCAGAGGCCGAGAAGCAGAAGAAGGTAGCCGAGCAGAAGCAGGCGGAAGAGAAGGCCCAGAAAGCCGAGCAAGCCCGCAAGCTGGAAGAGCAGAAAACCAAGCAGGCGGAATCTGAGCGCAAAGCGGCAGAGGCCGAGAGCAAGGCGCTGGCGCTGAAGAAGAAAAAGGAACAGGAAGAGAAGAAAGAGGCCGAACAGAAGCAGGCCAAGGCGGAGGCGGCCAAGAAAGCGGAAGCCGACAAGAAGGCCAAGCAGGAGGCTGAGAAGAAAGCCAAGGCCGAGGCGGACAAGAAAGCCAAGGCAGAGGCCGAGAAACAGGCCAAGGCTGAAGCGGACAAGAAAGCCAAGGAGGCCAAGGAAGAGGCTGCCAAGAAGGCAAAAGCTGACGCAGAGAAGAAGGCCAAAGCCGAGGCTGACAAGAAAGCCAAGATAGCGGCGGAGCGCAAGCGCAAGGCGGCCGAGGAGGCCAAGCTGCAAAAAGAGATGGAAGACATGATGCAGCAGCAGCTGTCGGCTGAGGCCAATGCCCGCAGCCAGGCCGCATCGGCGCAGGCGCAGGGCGAGGTCGATAAATATGCCGCCTTGATCAAGGCCACGGTCGAGCGCTACATGATTTTGGATCCCACCATGCGGGGCAAAACATGTACTATCGGCGTACGTCTTGCCAGCACAGGCTTTGTCATATCGGTAGATAACGGCCAGGGTGACCCGGCGGTATGCCGTTCCGGCAAAGCGGCGGTATTGAAGGCCAATCAACTGCCAGTGCCGAAGGATCCTGCGGCATTCGAGATGTTGAAGGAGTTCAACCTCAAGTTAGAACCTAGCATCTAAGCATGATAAAACGGGGTCAGGCAGCGTCTTGCTGAGAAAGGAATTTAACCTCTCATTTTTATTGGAACCGAGTATTTAAGCCATGATCAGAAAAGTATTTTTTGCTTTGGTTGGCTGTTTGTTGCTGGGCCAGAGCGCCCAGGCGGCCTTGGACATCGTCATCACCGGCGGTATTGATAGCGCACGTCCCATCGCCGTCGCCCCCTTCAAGTGGGAAGGGAACGGGCAACTGCCGCAGGACATCGCGGAAGTGGTCTCCAACGATCTGATGCGCAGTGGCAAGTTCAAACCGCTGGCCCGTGGCCAGATGCCACAGACCCCGAGCTCCAGTGGCGAGATCAACTTCGCGCCCTGGGCGTCCCAAGGGGTTGAGGCCGTGGTGGTGGGTTCCATTTCGGCTGTTGGCGACGGCACTTACAAGATCAACTTCGAGCTGGTCGACGTGCTGAAGGGCCAACTGGCCAAGACCCAGGGCGGCGAGAGCAATGGTTACATCCTGGATAGCCGCATGGCGACCATTCCGGGTGCCCAGATGCGCCAGTTTGCCCACCGCATCTCCGACATCGTCTATGAGCGTCTGACTGGCGAGCGTGGTGCCTTCCTGACCCGTCTGGCCTATGTCTCAGTGCAACAGGGGACCCAGTTCCCGTACCAGCTGCGGATCGCCGACTACGACGGTTACAACGAGAAGACCCTGCTGCGCTCCCGCGAGCCGCTGATGTCTCCGGCCTGGTCGCCGGATGGCAGCAAGCTGGCCTACGTGAGCTTCGAGAACCAGAAGTCCGAAATCTATGTGCAGGACATCTACACCCAGCAGCGCAGTCTGATCTCCAGTTTCCGCGGTATCAACGGGGCGCCTGAGTGGTCTCCGGATGGTCGTCGCTTGGCTATCGTGCTCTCCAAAGATGGTTCACCGAACCTCTATGTGATTGATGTTGCAAGCAAGCAGCTGACCAGGGTCACCACCAGCCGTGTGATCGACACCGAACCCTCCTGGATGCCGGACGGGCAAAGTTTGTTGTTCACCTCTGAACGTGGTGGCAAACCCCAGATTTATAGCGTAAATTTGGCGACTGGTATGACTCACCGGATGACGTGGGAAGGTGAATCCAACCAGGGTGCATCCATTACTCCTGATGGCAAAATCATGGTGATGGTGACCCGTGTCCAGGGACAATACCGTATTGCCCGTCAGGACATGGAAAACAATGCCCTGTTGGTCCTTACCCAGAGTGCTCTGGATGAGTCGCCAAGTGTGGCTCCCAATGGCAGCATGATCATTTATGCCACCATCTATCAAGGTCGCAAGAGTCTGGCGTTGGTATCGACCGATGGTCGCTTCAAGGCTGTGCTTCCGACCAGTAGCGGTGAAATTCGTGCACCAGCTTGGTCGCCCTTCTTGAATTGATAAAAATTCGATTGTTTTTTGTTTTGTTATAAAGGTTTAAGGAAATAGCATGCAACTCAATAAACTGCTCAAGGGTTTGGCCATCGCACTGCCACTGTTCACCCTGGCCGCTTGTAGCTCCTCTTCTGATTCCGATGCCGCAGGCGCCGAGTCAGGCATGACCGACGGCATGGGCGGTGTACAAACCGGTGGCTCAAATGGCATGTTGACCCCGGAAGAGCAGATGCGTCAGAAGTTCGAAGCACTGCAACGCGACAACGTGATCTACTTCCCGTTTGATGGTTATGACATTCAGGGTCAGTACGCTGATCTGCTGGATGCACACGCCAGCTACCTGCGTGAGCGTCCGTCCGTCAAGGTGTTGATCGAAGGCCACGCCGATGAGCGCGGTACTCCGGAATACAACATCGCGCTGGGCGAGCGTCGTGCCAAGGCTGTAGCCAAGTATCTGCAAACCCTGGGTGTGCAGGCCGAGCAGCTTTCCATCGTCAGCTATGGCGAAGAGAAGCCGCTGGATATGTCTCATACCGAGGATGCCTTTGCCAAAAACCGCCGTGCGGTTCTGGTTTACTAAGGTTTGATCCGAATGAAGTTCGTGTATATGCAAACGGCCATTTCGATGGCCGTTTTATTTACACTGAAGCTACCGGTTTAATCTGAATGAAATGTGTGTATAAACAAGCGATTATTGCGATGGCCGTTTTATATACACAGAGGCTACCGATTTGATCCGAATGAAATTTGTGTATAAGCAAGCGACTATTGCGATGGCCGTTTTATTTGCACTAAACGCTAAGGTTTGATCCGAATGAAATCTGTGTACAAGCAAGCAACTCTTGTGATGTCAGTGTTAGTTGCACTGAGCGCTCAGGCGGCTGCGCCCGTGAGCGACCTCAGTGGCGGTGGTGGCGTGGCCCTCAGCGGCAACAATGGCGCCATCATGCCCACAGGCAGCCTGGAAGACAGGGTCGCCTTGCTGGAGCGTACCCTGAATGCCCGTCTGCGCCTGCAGGCCGAGTTGCAGCAACAGGTGGATTCCCTGCAAGGGGAGGTCTCCGAACTGCGCGGCCAGCTGGAACAGCAAACCTACCAGATGGAGCAGTCGCAAGAGCGTCAGCGCCAGCTCTACCAGGAGCTCGACAAGGTGGCCAACAGCCAGCCTGCCGCAGCCCCCGCCACACCGGCGGCCGGTGCGAGCGCAGCCCCGGCTGCTGCGGCCAACTACTCCGCCAATCTGGATGAGAATCAGGCCTATGATGCGGCCGTGAACATGGTGCTCAAGGACAAGAACTACGACAAGGCCATTCCCGCCTTCGAAGGGTTCATCAAGCAGTACCCAAGCTCGGGCTATGTGCCGAATGCCCACTACTGGCTCGGCCAGCTGCTGTTCAACAAGGGTGACAGAACCGGTGCCGCGGCCCAGTTCTCTACCGTGGCGAACAAGTTCAGCAAGTCTCCCAAGCGGGCCGATGCCTTGCTGAAACTGGGCATGCTGGCACAGCTCGATGGCAAGAAAGCGGAAGCCAAGACCTTCTATGAACAGGTGATCAAGGGCTATCCCAACACCTCGCCGGCCCAGTTGGCCAAGCAGAGTCTGAGCAAGTTGTAGCATTGCCGTATGTCACTGTTTTCGTAACAGTCTTGTAAATACGGCCCCGCTTTGTATGCGCAGTGAACAATCAGATTGAATTTAAGAATTTTCTATTGCGCCGGGATGATAAATCCGTAATATAGGCCGCCGTCAGAGCCGGTGCAGTATTGCATACGGTCCTGGTCGTGGTGAGGGTCGTTAGCTCAGTCGGTAGAGCAGTTGACTTTTAATCAATTGGTCGCTGGTTCGAATCCAGCACGACCCACCATTTCTCCACCAGGTGGAGACAGAATTCCCAGGTCGTTTAGCTCAGCTGGGAGAGCACCTCCCTTACAAGGAGGGGGTCACTGGTTCGATCCCAGTAACGACCACCAGTTTTGTGAGTAGAGTTGAAACTGTTTGCCGAAGGCGAACAGTGCCAGGCAGAAGGTGGGGGTCGTTAGCTCAGTTGGTAGAGCAGTTGACTCTTAATCAATTGGTCGCTGGTTCGAACCCAGCACGACCCACCAATCTGGCAACAAGATTTCCCAGGTCGTTTAGCTCAGCTGGGAGAGCACCTCCCTTACAAGGAGGGGGTCACTGGTTCGATCCCAGTAACGACCACCAGTTTGTAAAAATGATTTAGATGGGTCGTTAGCTCAGTCGGTAGAGCAGTTGACTTTTAATCAATTGGTCGCTGGTTCGAATCCAGCACGACCCACCATCATTTCAAGAATCCCAGGTCGTTTAGCTCAGCTGG
>NZ_CAWQXH010000006.1:0-83156 GCF_963899385.1 Aeromonas sp. MR7 | reverse complement strand
GAAAGTCAAGCGATTGTTTTCGCTTTTCTTTCGGCGCCCACTTCGCTAGGAAGCTGGCTCATCAGGTTGGCGTGTTCCGCCGTGCTGGTAGGGGCGCATTATAGGGAGCCGCGCCGCGATGACAAGGGCTTTTTCATCACAATTGTTCGTTCGCTCAGATATGCAGCAAACCCGTGCCTTTTTGCTCAAAACCCCATCAATTCAGGCTTTGACTGGATTTAAATTGAACATTTGAAAAGTCACTTTATAATTGGCCTTTCAAATGTCAATTAAGGTTTCGCCATGCATCAGATCCTGGATAGCCGCAAAGAAGAACAGATAGTTCCTCTGTTCCGCTTGGGGTTTCGGCCTTTCTTCCTGCTCGGGGCCCTCTTCTCTGCTTTGGCCATGCTGGGCTGGCTGGCACAGCTCAATGGCTGGATCCTGTTGTCAGGAGTCGGCAACCCCATCTGGTGGCATGCGCACGAGATGCTATTTGGTTTCGGTGCGGCCATAGTAGCGGGCTTTCTGCTGACCGCCGTACAAAACTGGACGGCCCATCCCGGTGTCCGGGGCTGGCCGCTGGCACTGGTCGTGGGCCTGTGGGCCGTACCTAGGTGCTTGTTGCCCTGGCTGGGAGAAGGGAACCCGGTTCTGATGATGATGGATCTGATGTGGTTACCACTCTGCGCCTGGTTCCTGGCCAAGCCCATCATAATAACCCGCCAATGGCGCAACCTCTTCTTTGTCCCCCTGCTCGTGGTACTGACTCTGCTCAATGGCGCCAGCTGGTTGTGGCATGAGGAGTGGATCGTCATAGAGCATCTGCTGATCACGACAGTGCTGCTGTTCACGACTCTGATTGCCGTGATGGGAGGACGGGTCATCCCCTTCTTTACCGCCCGAGGCACCGGTCTGGAGAAAGCCGCCCCCCTGCCCTGGCTGAAGCGCACAGCACTCGCATCGCTGTGGCTTATCTTGCTGTGCTGGCTGTTGCTCCCCACCCTATGGACCACCAGCACTTATATGGTGCCTCTATATATAGTGGCAGCAGGTTTGCATCTGTGGCGACAACTGCGCTGGCGCCTGTCGACCACCCTTGCTCATCCCCTGCTGTGGTCACTGCATCTCGCCTATCTATTTATTCCGCTCGGTCTGCTCGCTCTCGGAGCGCAGGCCGCCGGCCTGCCCATCACCTTGTCGACAGCCAGCCACCTGCTCAGCGCCGGCTGCATGGGCACCATGATCCTGGGGATGATAGCGCGCGTCTCCCTCGGCCATAGCGGCCGAGCCTTGCAGGTAGGGCGCCGGATAAGCTGCGCATTCGCACTGGTCATAGCGGCAGCCGTGATCCGGGTTGTAATCCCGCTACTCTGGCCTGCCTATACCCTGCCCGGCTGGAACCTGAGTGGCCTGGCCTGGGTCGGCGCCTATGGGCTGTTCGTCTGGGTTTATGCCCCCATACTGACCAGCCCCAGGGCGGATGGCCGTCCGGGCTGATCATACGGGCTTATTCTCGGGGCCTGGCCGCCGGATAGTGGATCAGGTTGTGAAAGATCGCAGGGGCAATCCCCAGATTGCGATAACCATGGGGGCGGTCGGCAGCAAAGCGCACCGCCTCCCCTTGTGCTAGTGAACGCCACTCCCCTTCCACCAGCACCTCCATCAGACCACTGATGACGATGACATGCTCGGTCACTCCGGGCTCATGGGGTTCGGATTCGCGCTGATACCCGGGTAGCAGCGTCAATTCAAACAATTCAAAACCAAATCGCTTCTCATAAGGAAATAAGGGAGCGACCTGCATGCCCTCTCCCGCAGGCTGCTGGCGAATGGCGTCGGCGGTACGATAGAGCACCTCTCCCTGCGCTGCCGGGGCAGGCTCGATGAAGCTGGAGAAGGAGACCCGAAAGCCGGTGGCAATCTTCCACAGGGTCGCCACGGTGGGACTGGACTCTCCCCGCTCAATCTGCCCCAGCATGGCCTTGCTTACCCCTGTCTCACGTGCCGCCACATCCAGGCTCCAGCCCAGTTCGCTGCGCAACCCCTTCAGACGTTGGGCCAGATGCTGATTCATCTCTTGCATGACTGCCTCTTCATTGCGCTTGCATGAATCGCCTTGTGCGCTATAGCGCACATCGATATAGTCAGAGCACACATTGTACGTAATAACGCACAGCCCGTCACAGCTCCACAAGGACGTCACTATGCCCTTCGCCCTTCCCCACCTGGTGGCAGGTTTCATCGCCGTGATGGTCGGCTACACCAGCTCCGTCATCCTGATCATTCAGGCCGCTACGGCGGCGGGTGCCGATGCCGCCCAGCTTGCCTCCTGGCTATGGACGCTGGGTGTCGGCATGGGAATAAGCTGCATCGGCCTCTCCTTTTATTACCGCATACCCGTACTGACCGCCTGGTCGACCCCGGGGGCCGCCCTGCTGATCACCAGCCTGGGCAACTTCACCCTGGCTGAGGCCATAGGCGCCTTCGTTATCTCTTCCCTGCTGATCACCCTGTGCGGCATCAGCGGCTGGTTCGATCGCCTGATGCGGCACATCCCGGCTCCGCTGGCCGCCGCCATGCTGGCCGGAGTCTTGCTCAGATTCGGGCTGGATCTCTTCAAGGTCGCGCCACAAGATCCCTTGCTGCTTGGCACCCTGCTGCTGGCCTTCCTGCTGGGCCGTCATCTCTGGCCTCGCTACACCATGGTGCTGGTGCTGGCGATGGGAATAACCCTCTGCGCCCTGCGGGGGGATCTGCAACTCGACACGCTGCACTGGCAGCTCGCCAGCCCGGTCTGGACCTGGCCGAGCTTCTCCTTCAATGCCCTGTTCGGCATAGCCCTGCCACTGTTCATCGTCACCATGACCTCCCAGAACATGCCCGGCATTACCATATTGCGAGCTCACGGTTATCAACCGGCCACCTCATCCCTGATCACCTGGACCGGCCTGACCGGCCTGCTGCTGGCCCCCTTCGGCGGCTACGCCTTCAACCTGGCCGCCATTACGGCCGCCATCTGCATGGGCAAGGACGTGGATCCCGATGCCAGCCGTCGCTGGCCCGCCGCCGTCTGGGCTGGCGGCTTCTATCTGCTGACCGGTTGCTTCGGGGCAAGCGTGGCCGCCCTGTTCACCGCCTTTCCTGCGACGCTGGTCACCTGCGTCGCCGGGTTGGCCCTGCTCGGCACCATAGGCAGCAGCCTGCACACGGCATTGCAACAAGACGAGGCGCGCGAAGCCGCCCTGCTCACCTTCATCATCACGGCCTCCGGGATCAGCCTGCTGGGTGTCGGCGCCGCCTGCTGGGGGCTGCTCGTCGGTGTCATCCTGCATCAAGTCAACCAGCGGAGAAACTGACCTGACCATCTGGGGAGCCTCCCGTGAGACACAGCACATAATTCAGAAAAATTGGTTCACAGCTGAAACTAATTGCCATTAAGTGGTGCCGAGGCACTTTTTCTTCCCCGATGTGTGCCTCTGTCAGACTCATAAACTGGAGAATAATAATGAGGAATCAGGCTGTCATTTTGTTACTGGCACTGCTGGGCGCCACCACCGCCCACGCTGCCGACTCGGATCGGGAGCTGGCACGCCAGCTCGCGCTGCAGCAGAAAAACCTGCTGCCACTGCTGAGCAATCAGGAGTACCAGAGCCCGCTGCCCAACCTGCTGCAAAAAGCCAGTCCACGGCTGAAACGGCAGGCGAGCGATGCCAACCAGGCCGCCATCAGCCGGCAAGGGCTGGACGGCGAGGTCAAGCAGTTGATGCAACTGCGACTGGCCAACCCGGAGCAGGCCGCCGCACTGCAACAAGGGGTCGAGCCGCTGGTCGCCTATGTGCCGAGCGGAGATGAGAAGAGCTGGAGTGCGATCGAAGCTTTCGACAGCGCCGGCAACCCCGTCTATCTGGATGTGGACAAGGTACCGGCGCGACCGGTCCTGGTGGTGGAAGCAGACCCCGTCAAGGCCAAGAACGCCGGTCTGAAGGTGATGCGCAAGGCGCTGGCCGCAGCCGATCTGCAGGCTGCCCCGCGCACCGCCGCCAGCACGGCACCGCTCAAGACCAGCATCCTGAAGAAGATAAGACTGAAGGATGACCAAGAGCCCTGGCTGCTCGGTGCGGCCGAGGTGTATGCGGTGGTCGCCGGGGTCAATCCCAGCCGGGATGAGCCCGTGGTCGACATAGTCGACATGCCCTACCTCGACTATGACAACACCGACTACACCCCCAACCAGATCCTGGTGTACTGGGATCGCTACCGCTGGGGTGCCGTCGACATCGTCATGATGGAGCAGGACGACAACGTCAACTACAAGGAGCTGAGTGGCCTGTTCATCGATGCTCTCAAGCTCGCCTTTACCGCTGGCGGCGTGCCGGAGGCCCTGCCCTTCCTGGATCTCGGCGGTCGTATCGTCAAGGCGCTGCCCGACTCCTGGATGACCAACAACGATGACTATCTGGATACCTTCTACACCCTGGAGCAGGACCAGAGTTATCACCAGTATCCGGGTGCCGCCGGCAATGCGGTCATCGATCTCGAACCTAAAGAGATAGCCCCAACCCGGCCTTGATAAGCCGCTATGACAAAAAAGCCAATGAGCGACTCATTGGCTTTTTTTGTGCCTGCGGCAACCGGTGTCAGGCTGGGTCCTTCGGTCTGACCCCCAGGGTATGGCAGATGGCGTAGGTCAGCTCGGAGCGGTTCAGAGTATAGAAGTGGAAATCTTTCACCCCCTCCTGACTCAGCACGCGCACCTGATCGATGGCGATGCTGGCGCCCACCAGGTTGCGGGTCATCTGATCGTTGTCCAGCCCCTCGAAACGCTGATGCATCCAGCGCGGGATCTTCACGTTGGTAAAACCGGCGAACTTGGCCAGTGTCTGGTAGTTGGAGACAGGCAGTATCCCAGGCACGATTTCGGCATCTATGCCGATGGCGGCGCAGCGATCCCGAAAGCGCAGGTAGGTCTCCACATCGAAGAAGAACTGAGTAATGGCACGGTTGGCGCCGGCATCAATCTTGCGCTTGAGGTTGAGCAGGTCGGACTGCGCACTCCTGGCCTCGGGATGGCCCTCGGGATAGGCAGCCACCGAAATATCGAAGTCAGCTTCAGACTTGAGCAGGGCCACCAGATCGGTGGCATACATGTCAGGCTTGTCGAGTCCGGGCGGCAGGTCGCCGCGCAGGGCCACGATATGGCGGATGCCGCTGTTCCAGTAATCGCGGGCTATGGTGCGCAGCTCGTCGCGGCTGGCATCGATACAGGTCAGGTGCGGCGCAGCGATCAGGCCGGTACGCTCCTTGATGTCCTTGATCACCTTGTGGGTGCGATCCCGGGTGCCGGAGTTGGCGCCATAAGTCACGGAAACGAACTTGGGTTCCAGCACTTTCAGCCGTTCGATGGACTGCCAGAGGGTGTTTTCCATCCCTTCACTATTAGGTGGAAAAAACTCGAAACTAACCCCTATGTCACCGCTTAAATCGGCCAAACTCTGGTTGAGTGCCTCAACCTGACGTGCACTGTGAAATCCCATCTGCTCTCTCCCTGTCCCGCAACCCATTCCTCTACGTCAAAACGGATGTTTGGACGTCTAAACGTCTTTCTATCTTTATGAGAAAACGGATCAAAGTCAACACTGATTTACGGATCGAGGCGAGAGGCTGGTGTTTATTTCGCAATTAACCTGAAGTAACGATTGGCACCCCATCCCAAAATCCGCAGAGTCGCGTTATGATGAACCCGGATCGTCCTGGACGTTCTGAATCTGCGTGTGATTGTTTGGCCGGAGGCTTCTCCGGCCCCTTTTTCAACCTATTCCCCTCCCTGCCGATAACCAATTGAGCCATTCGCAGGAGCCTCATCATGGATACCCACCCCGGCTTTGCCACCGACTTGCTGTTCGATCGCTATCAGGGCAACGTGGTAGATCATGAGCAATTCTGGGCCGTGCGCACCCCTGATGCCCCCGACTACTATTTTGGCAACTACTTGCTGCTCCCCACCCCGCCCAGCGATCGTGACAAGGGCTGGCTCGAGGCCAGCTTCGACAAGCTGATCGGGCAGGATCCCAGGGTACAACACCGCACCTTTCAATGGCCGCTGGCCGCTGGCCAGAACAGCCGGGTCGCTGGTTTCGTGGCGGCAGGCTATCAATACATGGAGTGCGTGGTGCTGGCGCTGGATGCCCTCAGCTGGCATCAAGCAACGGCTGGCGATCTGGCGACGGATGCCCGTCCCTTCGAGTCCGCCGACTGGGATGAGTGGCTGACGTTTGAGCTCAATGAACGCGACCCTGGCCACTCGGTGGAGAGCTATCTGCCCTATCTGCAGTCGCGCCGCCACCTGTACGAGGCCATGATCGCGGACGGGCTGGGGCAGTGGTGGGGGATCTGGCGGGAAGATCAGCTGGTCGCCAGCTGCGGTCTCTTCTTCACCGATACCATGGGCCGCTTTCAACTGGTGCGCACCCATCAGGACTGGCGCAACCGGGGGCTGTGCCGCCAGCTGCTGAGCCAGGTCGCCCGTCAGGGACTGGATCGCGTCAGCCAGCTCATCATAGTGGCCGATGAGCACTACCACGCCCAACGGGTCTATCGCTCGCTTGGATTTGCTCCGGTAGCGCGCATCGGCAGCCTCTGCCGCTGGCCCCACGAGGCACAATAGCCCGGCTGCGGGCAGCAATGAAAACGGGAGGCTGATGCCTCCCGTTGTTTATGGTGTTGCCGGTTATTGCTGCGGCGTCTCCAGCTCGTTGGAGAGCGCCTGTTCCACCTCGGCCGACGGCACAGGTAATGGGGCCGCAGCGGCAGACGCTGGCGCGGCGGGTGTCACCGATGGCACGGGCGCGGCAGGAGCCGCTATCACAGCCGGCGTCGCCGCGGATGGTGCGGTAACGGTGCCAGCCTCTGTGGTAGCGGGGGCTGCTGATACGGCGGTCGTGGTGGTCGCGGTCGCAGTTACATCGCATTGACAATCCTGTCCCTTGGCCTTGTTGCCCTGATGAGCGGGATACCAGCCTTTCAGCCCCTGCTCCAGCCGGTCGGCCGCCGCCTTGGGCTCCATCTTGCCGAGCAGCACGGCCTGACTCACCTCGGCCAGTTCGTCGCCCAGTTTTGGCTTGCCACGGGAGAGGATCTGGGTCGCCACCCGTATGGTGGAGTCACACTGATCGCGCCACTCCATCATCTCCTTCGCCGCCGGATTGGTGACATCGAAGAAGTGGTTGGAGAGGGAGAAGAACCCCGGCAGCGAGTTGGTATAGAGCTCGGCAAACTGGGGGGTGGTCAGCCACTGCAGGAAGGCCATGGCAGCCTCCTTGTTCTTGCTGGCCGGATTCAGCCCCATGCCGATGTCGGTGTGATCGGTAAAGAAGCAACCATCCCCCTGTTTCGCCACGGGCGGACGCATGACACCAAAGTCGACCTTGCCGGTGAAGGGGGCGATTTCCCAGGAGCCCGCCACATAGAAGGCGGCCTTGCCGGAGGTGAACAACTCATTGGTGGCGGCATAGTCCCGGCTCTCGCCTCCCTCACCCAGGTAGGGGCGCCAGCGGGCCAGCTCCTCAAATACCTTGACGTATTGCGGGTTGTCGAGTCGCTCCTGACCCCCGATCAGCGCCAAACGACCGTCTTCCCCCTTCCAGTAGTTGGGACCTATGTTCTGAAAACCGAGTTCGGACGATACCCAGCTTTCGGAGCCACTCATGGCCAGCGGCACATAACGACCATCCGCCTTCACCTTGTCGAGCGCGGCGAAGAAGGCATCGCGGGTTTGTGGCACTGTCAGGCCCAACTCACTGAATATCTTCTTGTTATAGAAAAAGCCGTGAATGACGGAGGCCATGGGCACGCAGAAAGTCTGGGCACCGGAGTCGGTCTGCCAGGGCGACTGGGCAAAACTCGGGAAGTTTTCCATCCCCGACATCTCGGTCAGATCCGCCAGATGACCGGCCTTGAACAGAGCCAAGGAGTCATCAAACGGGCGGCAGGTGATGAGATCCCCCGCCTTGCCATCCTTCAGGCTGGCCCACAGGGTCGGCATGTAGTCGACGTTCTGCACGCCGTTGAATTTCACCTGGATACCCGGGTGGGCCGCCTCGAAGGCGGGAATGATCTTCTGTTCCCACAGGGCCTTGTCATCGATCCGCCAGCTCTCTATCACCAGCTCGCTGGCCATCAGCTGACCACACAACAGGAGACTCAGGGCCCCAATCCACTTTTTAGACATAAGCCCTCCTAGACCTTGAAATGTGCGATCAATTGCTGCTGCTTGGCGACCAGATCCGCCAGCACTTCACTGCTGCTGGCCGACTCTCTCGCCTCCCGCTCGGTCTCGTAGGCCACGTCGGCAATGCCGGCGATATGGCGGGCAACCCCCTGACTGACCGAGATCTGCTCCTGGGCGGCATGGGCAACCTGATCCGCCATCGACTTGATGGAGGTCATCCGCTCGGCGATGGACTGCAATGCCAGATCCATCTCGCGGGTCTGCTCGACGCAGCTGTGGGTCTGCTCCTGACTGCGACCCATCACTTCCACCACCTGCTTGCTCGAGTTTTGCAGGTTCTCGATCATCGCCTGGATCTCTTCGGTCGAGGTCTGGGTGCGGTTGGCGAGCGCTCGCACCTCGTCGGCTACCACGGCGAAGCCGCGACCGGCATCGCCGGCCCGGGCGGCTTCGATGGCGGCGTTCAGGGCCAGCAAATTGGTCTGCTCGGCGATGCTGCGGATCACGTCCAGAATGCTGCCGATATTGTTGCTGAACTCGCCCAGCTTGTAGGTGATGCCGACGGCCTCTTCCATGGCGCCAGCCAGCTGCTCAGTGATGCGCCGTGTGGTGGCCACCTTCTGGCGACCGCTGCGGGCCTCGTCATCGGCCAAATCCACTTCCCGCTTGGTGCCATCGGTGGAGCGGGCCACCTCGGTGGCACTGACCTCCAGCTCAGTGATGGCGGCGGCGACCTGATCGGTCTGGCTCTTCTGATCCTGCACCCGGGACATGGCACGCTCGCTGATCTCGGCGGCGCGACTCGCCTCATCCACCAGATGGCGGGAGCCCGCGTTGATCTGGGAGAGCAGTTCCCCCGTCTTGCCGGCCAGAGTATCGATGGAGCGGGAGAGGGTGCCGAACTCGCAACTGCTGCGGTAGTTGATGCGGCGGGTCATGTCCCCGGCCGCCATGTAGTTCAGCTCCTTGTTGATCATCTGCAGCGGACGCTGAATGCTGCGCGCCGTGGTGTAGCCAATGATGAGCGCCGCCGCGGCCGAGATGGCGGCGACGATCAGGATCCAGAAGCTGGCACTGCTGACCGCATCATCCGCCGTGGTCCGGCTCTGACTGGCGATGGTCCCGGCCGACTGGCCCATCTCGTCGAGCAGGCTCAGGCTGTTGACCAGGCTGGCGTCGAGCTGCTGATTCAAGGTTTGCAGCGATGACGCCAGTTGCTGGGCATTGCGCATGGTGGCAAGCAAGCCCTGCTGGCCGAGCGCCAGCTCCTGCATGCGATCCAGGTTGGAAACGAAACGCTGCTTCACATCGTCGGGGACCTGCACCCGGTCGAGACGCTTGCGGGCCATCTCGATGTCCTTGCTGAGCACCTTTTCCAGCTCATTGAGATCTGTCTTGGCATCGGCCCGGCGAATGTTTTTCAGATCCCGCGCTATACCCGAGGTGATGAGCTCGGCCTTGTTGCGCATGGAACGCTTGCTGGCGGTCTGCTGCAGCAGCAGATCGGCCGCCCATTGGTAGGTGTCTTCCAGCCGGATGAAGGCAATCTCCAGCTTGTGGCGTTGATCGAGGGCGTTGACCCATTGGCTGTGCTGGGAGAGCACCTGCTCCGCCAGTCCGTAAAACTGTTTGGTGGCGCCATCCACCTGCTGGAAGCGACCATTGGCCTCCGCCACGCCGGTGAACTTGTCCATCTCCTGGCTCAGCTGGCTGAATCGGGCCTGCTGCTCCTTGAACTGGCTGGCGAGTTGCGGCAGCTGGCTCGCTTCCTCACTGGTCCGGTAGACCAGCACCCAGCGGTTGCTGTCTTGCAGAGCGCCTTTCAGGCCCGCCACCGCAATCACCAGCGGCGTCGCCCGGTCTGAGACCTGCGACAGGCCGTCGTTGATACCCCTGATCTTCAGGGTGCTGATCACCCCAAGCAGGATCAACAGCAGCAGCATCAACACAAATCCGGCGATGATCCGCTGCACAATAGATAAACCCATGGAGACATCCTCACTCATTGGGGGAAGGTAACGTGAACATAGACACTATCGGCACAAGCGGCGAATTATAGAGGGGAGGGGGATGTTATTTTATTGATCTATATGGGGTTGGATCACAATTGGCGGGATCCGGCACAGGCATAAAAGGGCCCGGACAGTGCCGGGCCAAAGAGACGTGCTTAGCTGTACAGGCCGTGAGGAGGCCAACCTTGTGTCCTATCAGAAGCGATAGCCGACACCGAACATGAAGGCCATGGGATCGATGGAGGTCTTGATTCCATCACCACCATTTACATGAACTTCGGTATCAATATCCATGATCCAGGCGGAAGCGTTGACGAACCAGCGATCATTGATCGCCATGTCCAGGCCGACTTGGCCGGCAACCCCCCAAGAATCATCCAGTGTGATGTCATCATTGGCTAATGGGCCACGACCTTTTTCATCAAAGAAGTTTGTATAGTTGACCCCTACACCAACATACGGGCGAACCTTGCTCTTGGCATCACCGAAGTAGTACTGCGCCATCAGGGTCGGCGGCAGATGCTTGACCTTGGCAACTTCAGTACCAGCCAGACTCACTGAATGTGAAAAAGGAGTGGCTGCCAGCAGCTCGATACCCCAGTTGTCAGTAATCAGGTAGGAAAGGGTCAGGCCCAGCTGCATATTTGAGTCAATTTCAAATTCAGAACCAGAGCCCAGCACATCGTCACTGCTCGTTTGAGGGGAGACAAATGCCAGGCCACCGCGGACCAGAATATCGCCGGCCTGGTGGGCCATGGCGACGGGAGAGGCAAGTGCGGCTGCGATCATCAGCGGAAGGATCTTTTTCATCACATTTTTCCTTTTAGTTTTCGTTCTATGTTGCAAGCCTGAAAACTATAAAGGGATGTGAATGCGGAGTTATTGATTTAGCTCAAACGTTACCAATAAATAGATAGATGTGTACAGCAGCTTTCAATCCTGCCTGCAAACCGCAAAAACAAAGAAAAATCACCTACATAACAATGAGTTGGATAATATATAACTGATATGAAACCCACTAAGAGACAATTGAAATATATCTTATTGCGGATTTAAACGGCGAGAAATGGTTGTTTCATCCTGGCAACAAGCGTATTTTTGCGGCCAATGTAGCGCAGCTGTAAGCGAAAGTTTATGAAAGAACAAACAAGACGGGAAAAGATCATCGCCATTCTGGCGGCCATATGGGGCATAGGATCCTTCCTGTTTATTTTATTGGGATTCATTCTCGGCATGGCGCTATTAATGCTGACCCGTTAAACCAGCTGGCCGACATGGGATGTCTGGCACGACAGCCACTCTCCCGCCACTATCTGCTCCGGGCTCAGCGCCCATTGCTCCCGGGCCAGCTCCCCACAGTAGCCCCGCCAGCGATCCCGCCCCTCCTGCTTGGCCCTGTATAACGCCATATCTGCCAGTTTGAAGCTGAGATTCCAGAACGAATCTTCCAGTTCCCGGTGCAGGGGATAGCTGCAATATCCCAGCGACGCCGTCATCTTGAGCGGCACCTCCTCACGCCCGAATCTGTACTCGGCAATCTTGCGGCGCAAACGCTCGACCCGACTCGCGACCTGTGTCGCCTCCTCGCACGTGAGCAGCAGCAGGAACTCCTCCCCACCCAGCCGGATCAGTGGCTCCTCCTCACCGAGGGCGGCGCGCAGCAGCTCGGCGAGCTGGCACAGCACCAGATCGCCGATATCGTGCCCGAAACGATCGTTGACCTGCTTGAAGTGATCCAGATCCAGGATCACCAGCATCCTGGCGGCGGTGACGTTATCCCGGCTCAGCAGCCACTCGTCGAGGTAGCGCCGGTTGAAGGCATGGGTCAGAGGATCCGTATAGGCGGCAGTCTCCATCTTGGAAGAGTGCGCCTGCAGGGCACTGTGGTGCAGACTGATCTTGGCCGCCATCTCCCGGAACTTGCGGCTGAGCAGGGCCATCTCCTGGCTGCTGTCGATGATCGGCAGCACGCTCACGTCCTGTTTCTCGCCAAATTTCTGCAGCGCCTTCACCAGCTCGCTGACCGGCCCCAGTACGATTGCCCGCAACCGCGCCAGCGCCATCAAGATGCAGGCCAGGCTGATCAGCAGCATGCCGACGAAGGTCCAGATAGCCCCCTCCATCGCCCCCTGCAACACATCACGATCGTCTTCCACTATCAGGGTCAGCACGGGGTCGCCATTGCTGTCGAGCAGCAGCCCCTCCCCCCTGACCCGCTGCAGCCCCAGGTCCACCAGGCGATAGCTCATCTGTGGCTTGAGTGGCTTGAAGGAGAGGAAGTTATCGGAAGGCTTCGGCTGGGAGAGGGTCAAAGAGAGGGCGGTACGCTCGGCCAGATCATGCAGATAGCGAGCATCCAGCCAGCGAGTCACCAGCAGATAACCGTTGGGTGTGGCGTTTCCCAGGGTGTTGGTCACCGGCTGAAGCGAGTAGATGAGCGGCCCCCACTGGGATCCTCTCACCCCGCTCAGGCTGCGCATCCCCTCCTGACGGGATTCACGCAGCAACTGCAGCTTGAGGTCATCCAGGAAGAAGGGAAGCAGGGTCGTGTCCGTGCCTGGCGTCTCGGGCAGCAGGGTGCGGGTCCAGATCTCGGCCCCCTGCAAATCCATATAGCTCAATACGTTGAGTTCGAAATCCCGCATCGGGGTATCGACCAGCAGATTGGAACGAATATAGGCCTGATTGGGATGGGCCAGAAAGCGATAGCTCTCATCCCAGATGCCCCAATCCCGGGTGAAGGCATTGATGGCGTTGATGTCACCCTGTACCGCCTTGATCACCCGCTGCAGGTGATCCTTCATCCGCCGCTCCTCGACCCGCTGCGCCGCCGGCACCTGGGCCAGGGCGATCACTATGAGCAGCATCAGGATGGCGCCGGCCCAGACGGGAAACATGGAGTAGGCCAGCAAATGATCGATGGAGCGGGAAGGTTGAGCCATGAACGCCAATATCCTTTGGACGGCAAACAAGGGAGCGAAAACTGTCTTGCACCAAGTATGGAGTATCCGCCTCCTGGGGCGGCAACTGAATCACTTCCATAAAAAACAAGGGGCCCGGGGCCCCTTGTCTCATTGCTGCCGCGACTATCTTACCAACAGCGGGGCCAAGAAGCGCGCCGTATGAGAATCCTCACAGCGGCTGATCTGCTCCGGCGTGCCTGTCACCAGGATACGGCCGCCACCGGCACCGCCCTCGGGCCCCAGATCGACGATCCAGTCGGCGGTTTTGATGACGTCCAGGTTGTGCTCGATGATGACTATGGTGTTGCCCCGATCCCGCAACTGGTGCAGCACCTTGAGCAGTTGCTGTATGTCGTGGAAGTGCAGGCCAGTGGTCGGCTCATCCAGGATATAGAGGGTCTGGCCCGTGTCACGCTTGGAGAGCTCCCGCGCCAGCTTGACCCGCTGCGCCTCGCCGCCGGAGAGCGTAGTCGCCGACTGGCCGAGCCGGATGTAGGAGAGGCCCACATCCATCAGGGTTTGCAGCTTGCGCGCCACCGCCGGCACAGGGTCGAAGAAGGCTCTGGCATCTTCCACCGTCATGTCGAGGATCTCGTGGATGTTCTTGCCCTTGTACTTCACCTCCAGGGTCTCGCGGTTGTAGCGCTTGCCCTTGCAGACGTCGCACGGCACATAGACATCCGGCAGGAAGTGCATCTCCACCTTGAGGACCCCATCCCCCTGACAGGCCTCGCAGCGCCCCCCCTTGACGTTGAAGGAGAAACGACCCGGCTGGTAGCCCCGGGAACGCGCCTCCTGGGTGCCGGAGAGCAGCTCGCGGATCGGGGTGAACAGGCCGGTATAGGTGGCCGGGTTGGATCGCGGGGTACGGCCGATAGGGCTCTGGTCTATGTCCACCACCTTGTCCAGGTGCTCCAGCCCCTCGACGCTGCGATAGGGGGCCGGGGTAGACTCGGTCGCCTTGTTCAGCTCCCGGTGGGCGATACGGAACAGGGTGTCATTGATCAGGGTCGACTTGCCGGAGCCGGAGACGCCGGTGACGCAGGTCATCACCCCTATGGGCAAATCCAGGTTGACGCTGCGCAGGTTGTTGCCGCTCGCCCCCTTCAGTTTCAACCACTTGTCTGTGAGCGGAGTACGCACTTCAGGAATGGCGATCTGCTTGCGGCCGGAGAGGTAGTCGCCGGTCAGGGAGGCGGGATTGTCGATGATCTGCTGGGGCGTCCCCTGGGCCACTATGTTGCCACCGTGCACCCCGGCGCCCGGACCGATGTCGAGCACGTGGTCGGCGAGGCGGATGGCGTCCTCGTCGTGCTCCACCACTATCACGGTATTACCGAGGTCGCGCAGGTGGGTGAGGGTCTTGAGCAACCGCTCGTTGTCGCGCTGGTGCAGGCCTATGCTGGGCTCATCCAGTACATACATGACCCCCACCAGACCGGCGCCTATCTGGCTCGCGAGCCGGATGCGCTGGGCTTCCCCGCCGGAGAGGGTCTCGGCGCTGCGCGACAGGCTCAGGTAGTTGAGGCCGACGTTGACCAGGAAGCCGAGCCGCTCGATGATCTCTTTCAGGATCTTCTCGGCGATCTGGGCGCGCTGGCCGGTCAGGCTCAGCCCCTCGAAGAAGGCGAGTGCATCACCGATGGATTGCTCGGCGATGGCGGGCAGGTTGCGGTTATCCACGAACACGTGGCGCGCCTCTTCCCGCAGCCGGCTGCCACCGCAGCTGGTGCAGGACTTGTTGGCTATGTACTTGGAGAGCTCTTCGCGCACCGAGTTGGACTCTGTCTCCCGGTAGCGCCGCTCCATGTTGTGCAGGATCCCCTCGAACGGATGCTTGCGCACCACCACATCGCCGCGATCGTTCATGTAGCGGAACTCGACCTCGGTACGCCCCGAGCCGCGCAGTATCACCTCCTGGGTCTTGAGCGGCAGATCCTCCCACGCCGCCTCCAGATCGAACTGATAGTGATCGGAGAGGGACTTGAGCATCTGGAAATAGTAGAAGCTGCGTTTGTCCCAACCACGGATGGCACCGTTGGCCAGGCTGATGGCCGGATCGCCTATCACCTTGGCCGGATCGAAATACTGCTGCACCCCGAGCCCGTCACAGGTGGGGCAGGCACCGGCCGGGTTGTTGAACGAGAAGATGCGCGGTTCCAGCTCCGACATGGAGTAGCCGCACTCGGGGCAGGCGAAGTTGGCGGAGAAGGTCATGGGGGCAACCCCCTCCTCCCCATCCATGGGCACCACCAATACGATGCCACCGGAGAGGGTCAGCGCCGTCTCGAACGATTCGGCCAGGCGCAGTGCCAGGTCATCGCGCACCTTGAAGCGGTCCACCACCACTTCGATGGTGTGCTTCTTGTGCAGCTCCAGGGTGGGTGGGTCGGAGAGATCGCACACCTCGCCATCGATACGGGCACGGATGTAGCCTTGGGCCGCCAGGTTTTCCAGCAGCTTGCTGTGCTCCCCCTTGCGATCCCGCACCACCGGGGCCAGCAGCATCAGCTTGCTGCCCTCTGGCTGGGCCAGCACCTGATCAACCATCTGGCTGATGGTCTGGGCGGCGAGCGGAATGGCGTGGGTCGGACAGCGGGGTTCACCTACCCGCGCAAACAGCAGGCGCAGATAGTCATAGATTTCTGTGATGGTGCCGACGGTCGAGCGCGGGTTGTGGGAGGTGGACTTCTGCTCGATGGAAATGGCAGGGGAGAGCCCCTCGATATGATCCACATCCGGCTTCTCCATCAGGGAGAGGAACTGGCGGGCATAGGCGGAGAGCGACTCCACATAGCGGCGCTGGCCCTCGGCATAGAGGGTATCGAACGCCAGGGAAGACTTGCCGGAGCCGGAGAGACCAGTGACCACGATCAGCTTGTCGCGGGGCAGGATCAGATTGATGTTCTTGAGATTGTGGGTGCGGGCACCCCGAATCACGATTTTTTCCATCTTTTGCACGCTCGATACACAAACCAGAGCGAATCAGTATGGCATAGAGACTACTGGATGAATAGACAGGTTTTATCCATCATCCCCATCGATTTCAGAGATACTCCTTGGCCCAGCTCACCGCCTGCAACCGGTTCTTTACGTTCAACTTCTTGAACACGTTGTAGAGGTGGGACTTGATGGTGTGCTCGCTCACGAACAGGCTGTCGGCAATCTCGGTATTGGAGGCCCCCGTCATCAGATAACGGATGATCTCCTGTTCACGCACGGTCAGCAGCGTCTGGTTGCGCAGGTGATGCTCCCCTCCCTTGCGGTAGTAGTTGACCAGATCGCACAGCAGGTGGCGCGGGATCCAGTACTCCCCCTGCAGCACCTTGCGAATGCCGAGCACCAGCCGATCCAGCGGATCCTGACGAAAGAAGAGTCCGCTGGTGTGGGGCCACATCAGCAGCAACTCCCGATCCGTGCTGGTCGGGGCGTTGAGCAACACTGTGTTGGCCTCACCGAAGCGGCTGGAGATCTCCCGCGGCCAACCCGACTGCTGGCTCGACTTGAGATAATCCAGATCGACCAGAAACAAGGGATGCGACTCGAGTTCATCCTGCTGCGGCAGGGTTTCCAGTATGCTCACCAGCAGTATGGGGAGCGCCAGCTGCTCGGTCAGATAGCTCTGAAAACTGACCGCCTGCACATTATTTTCGGTAACCAGTACGATGGGATATGGGGTGGTCATGAAGAGCACGTCCTTGAACATTCAGGCCATGGTTTTTTTTGGCAGCAGAGAGTACCAAGCCCCTCGATCGGCGCAGCATTAAAAAAGTATTAGACACAAGTGTGCCTCCTTTGAAACTCACCAATTTCCCAATCAATACAAATGACTAGCCATACCCCCCCATTTGGGTGGAATGCTGGCGCCACGGCTGACAAAGGGTGTCACATCGCGGCAAACCCGCATTCCTGCAGCGATCGCGCCATGGGCACAGACACCCTGCCGTTCCTGCTCGCTTGCTGGCCAAGGTCTGCCTCGTGTAAGTTAATCCTTCGGTCCAGGCCCTGGGTGAAGGCTGAACGGGCAGGAAGATGTGCGCTCGTTCGCGCCAACTGTTACTATTGCGGGCAAAATCTGAAAGCGGGGCTTTGGCCAGCAGGCCGACTGAACCGGGTGCAGTCATCACTTGAGTGACGGTATCGTCCAGCGATGCTGCCTATCTGACAGAAAACAAACGATATGTTGAATTGGTCCGGGCATATGGCCTGGCCGGTATATAAGGGTGGAAGAGAGATTATGGCCAGTCGAGGCATCAATAAAGTCATTCTGATCGGTAACCTGGGACAAGACCCGGAAGTGCGCTACATGCCGAGTGGCGGTGCCGTGACCAACATCACCCTGGCCACCTCTGAAACCTGGCGCGACAAGCAGACCGGCGAGCAGAAAGAGCGTACCGAGTGGCACCGCGTGGTGTTCATGGGCAAGCTGGCCGAAGTGGCTGGCGAGTACCTGAAGAAGGGCTCCCAGGTCTATGTCGAAGGCAAGCTGCAGACCCGCAAATGGCAGGATCAGAGCGGCCAGGAGCGCTACACCACCGAAGTGCTGGTAGACAGCTTCAGCGGCGTGATGCAGATGCTGGGTGGCCGTCCGCAAGGTGGCGCAGGTCAGAGCATGGGCGGTCAGCCCCAAGGCAACTGGGGTCAGCCACAACAAGCCGCCCAGCAGCCAATGAACCAGGCTCGTCCTGCCGCCGCGCCGCAGCAAAACATGCAGCCGCAGCAAGGTGGATACGGCCGTCCGGCCCAGCAGCCCCAGTCTGCACCGCCGGTATATAACGAGCCGCCGATGGATTTCGACGACGACATCCCGTTCTGATCGGCAACGCATTGCCAGAAGGCCCTGTTCATTCAGGGCCTTTTTTTGTCCGTTATTGACGCAGGCTCGCCATGCAGTACTGTTCCTGCGCGGACTTGCCGGGTATTTTCCCCGCATGAGATGCCTTGGGCTTATGATCAGGGCGACCAGTTTGCCAGAGAGAACACATGGGGTTTTTGTATCGCATACTACTGCACGCCGTTTGCCTGACCGCCACCCTGGCGGCGCCCTTGCTCGCGGCAGCCGAGCCGCTGCGGGTGGGCGTCAGCTTCGCCATTCCCCCTTATGTGATAGAGGAAGAGGGCCGCGGGATCGAGCTCGATCTGCTGAGAGAGGCCTTTCGTAACAGTGGCTATGAGCCCAGTTTTGAATATCTGCCGCTGGAACGTACCTTCCGGATGCTGGAGTCCGGCAAGCTGGATGCCATCATCAACGTCAAACCCGGCATGCTGGGCGATGTTTTCCTGTCACAGCCGGTGATCGCCTTCCATAACCGGGTATTCACCCTCAGCAAGACCCATATCAGCACCCTGGATGACATGAAAACGCTGCGAGTCAGCGCCTTCCAGCGGGCACGTCAGGTGCTGGGAGGCGCCTTCGCCAGCATGGCCGATCAGAATCCCCGTTATGAGGAGGTCGCCAAGCAGCAGGGGCAGGTTCACAGATTGATGCTGGGACGGGTGGATGCCGTGGTTCTGGAACAGCGAGTGTTTTACTACTATCTGGCGCAACTGGCCGACAGCAAGTATGGCGCCGAGCTCTACGCACCCGGCCGGGTCAGACAATATGACCTGTTTGCCCCGACCCAGTATCACTTTGCCTTTCGCCAGGCGGTTCAACAGCGCTGGTTTGATCGCCAGTTGAACGCCATGCGGGCCGATGGCCGGTATCAGAAGATCTTCGAGACCTATGGCGCCACGCCTTGAGCCAGAAACATAAAAGCCAGCCTGTGACAGGCTGGCTTGATACTGGCTCCGGAGGAACTACAGCGTGGAGGAGCGTTACTTGATCGCGCTGCCGTTTTTCAGATCTGCTTTCTGACGTTTGGCTTCGCGCTTCTCTTTCAGTGACAACTGCGGCTTTTTCTTGGCATCTTTGCCGTTGTGATGTTCTTTGTTACTCATCATCAAACTCCAAAAATGTTACCCAGACAGTTGGAACCCAGGTTCCAGCATGCCATCCGAATCGTAGACTTCAGTACGCTTTCAGTGACGACCTGTTGATCGCACTCACTTCAGCATACCCCCAATCTTGCGCAAGAATCCACCCTCATCAGTCAGGCTTCATTCTGGGCCGGGTTTCGGCGATCTCGAGGCACGACGGGCGAGGGCATGAACGGCCAGAAAACCTGAATATTCCTTATAAAATCTGGCCCCTTCGACTTATTTAATTACCAACTGAAATAAATCACCAAAAGCAGAAGACAACTATTAATTAAATGAGAAGAGATAATTTAGATAAGCATTCTCACTCTCGCCAGAAACAAAACGTTACAACCTGCCGCAGCCGTTTTATTTTCAAGCTGATATTATCCAACCCTATTTGCGAAAATATTATATCGAGAATAAGGATATCCCATGACCAGAAAAACCAGAGCGGCCTTGGTCTCGGTTTGCTCCAATATCACACTGATTATCATGAAGATATTTGCCGGGATCCTGAGTGGTTCCGTCAGTATTATTTCCGAAGCCATCCACTCGGCAATGGACCTGGTTGCAGCCCTCATCGCCCTGTTTGCGGTACGTCGGTCGGATATTCCACCCGATCAACGCCACCCCTATGGCCATGACAAGATCGAAAACGTCTCCGGCGTCATAGAGGCCCTGCTGATCCTGCTGGCCGCGGGCTGGATCATCTTCGAAGCCATCGGCAAGTTGATCACACCAACGCCGATCGAAAGCGTGGGCTTTGGCGTGCTGGTCATGCTGATCTCGGCACTGGTCAACAGCGGTGTCTCCACCTATCTCTACCGGGTAGCGAAAGAAGAGGAATCTGTCGCTCTGGCCGCCGATGCCCTGCACCTCAAGGCCGACGTACTGACCTCTCTCGGGGTCGCAGTCGGCCTGCTCGGTATCTGGATCGCCGACGGGCTGGGCTACAACCTCTATCTGCTCGACCCCATAGTGGCCATCTGCGTGGCGATCTTCATTCTCCGGGAAGCCATCACCATGCTTAATCAGGCCTTTCAGCCCCTGCTGGATCACAGCATGAACGAGGAGGAGCTGGCCATCACCACTCAGGTGATCGAGCAGTGCTGCCCCGAGCATGGGGGTTTTCACGCCCTGCGCAGCCGTCAGGCCGGACGCCGTCGTCACATAGATTTCCACCTGACCCTGCCCAAGGAGATGAGCATAGAGCACTCCCATGCCATCTGTGACCGGATAGAGCAGGGCATAATGCGCCACCTGCCCCATGCCATAGTGCTGATCCATGTCGAACCGAGCGGCCACGGTTGAGAGACGTGCGGTGTAAACCGGAAAATGCGAGAAATCTGTAGTGAACTGGCAGATAAATAACGGAAAAAAGCGTGGAACCCGCACTTTTATGGCCATAGAGCGCATTGCGTAAGAAATAGTCGGCGAAAATGTGTTAGGGTATCCCATCCCCCAGCCGCCAGGAGCGCGCCGTGAAAAAGTTGGAAATGAAAGACCTCACCGAGGCCGAAAAGGCCGAGATAACCCTGTTGCTCCAAAAAGCCCAGGCCAATGCTGACCATCAGCTGACCAACGCAGAACGTAACAGGATCCGTGAGGAAGGCCGGCTTAAAATCGTGGCAGATCGTGCAGAGGCGGCCAAGGTGGCCTCCAAACTGGCTCGGGAGAAGGCCAAAGAGCGGGCCAGAAATCAGGTCTTGCCAGAAACCTTCAGCTGGATCGACTCCGTCAGCAACAAGTTTCGCAGCAAGCGCTGAGTTAGCGCCGTGTTGATGAGCGCCCACCCACACCAGACCGGTGTGGGTGGGCGTTTGCCATTAAGGCCCTGCGGCAACCAAGGAAGAGCTCTTCTATACCGCTCTTGATCAGGAACGCCTCTACGCCAGCCAGAAAACAGTCCCAAAAAGCTCAGCGCCAATCATAGCAGGCGTCAGCATAGCAGGCGTCAGCGCTCAATCTCGCCAGTGAACGCCGTGGCTCATGTGACAATATGAAGTTGGTAGCAGGTCGATAACCAGAAATTAATATGGAGATAAAGTTTGCTTTAACGAAGAGAGCATGTTTTAATCTCTCTCGATGGTTCGGTAGTTCAGACCTGATTATGTTAGGCAGTCATTTTAGTAAAGCAGTGATTAGTATAAGAGTTATCTACGATAGTTCTTATTAAATAATTCTCCTTCTTTAGTGCTCCCCATACGTATTGCTGACGAAAAATCATAGATTGCCAAATTTTGGCACTTAAAACACTATTTTAGGAAATTATTATGTCTAACAAAATGACTGGTACCGTTAAGTTCTTCAACGCTGAGAAAGGTTTTGGCTTCATCTCCCCGGCTGACGGCAGCAAAGACGTGTTCGTACACTTCTCCGCTATCCAGTCCACCAGCTTCAAAACCCTGGACGAAGGTCAGCGCGTTGAGTTCACCATCGAGCAAGGCCAGAAAGGCCCGGCTGCTGCCAACGTAGTTGGTCTGTAATTCAAGCAAGAAAGCCTTCACGCTCGCTAACGCCTGCTGAGAAGACCTTCTGCAAGAATTAAAAAAACCCGCCAAGGCGGGTTTTTTGTTGCCTGCGATTCAGCATTTTCCCTCCCCCCAGACTCTTTTTCCCTCTGTTTAGCCATTCTGCCTCACCCCTTCTCTTCCGGTATCCCTCCTGCATCTCCTGGTTGGCGCTAGCATGACAGCACAACCTTAATGAGATTAATTATCGTTTACACATCATTCCATGATCATTACAATGCCTGCCGACAAACGGGAGGATTATCCAATTGAACCTGCCCGGTCCGGGTTTCACGCGGGATGCGGTGAAACCACCCCATAGATTCACCCAAAGGATGAATGCATCTTCTTACTAAAAGAGTTCAGGCCAACATGATAAAAATGCACCGCAACAAGCTGACCACGCTCATTCTCGCCGCCCTCGCCTCTCACGCCTATGCCGCCGAACAGGAGGTCATGGTCGTGACCGCCTCCGGCTTCCAGCAGAAGATCGAGGATACCGCCGCCTCCATCTCGGTGGTGACCCGCGAGCAATTGGAAAAACGCGCCTATCGCGACGTGACCGATGCCCTGAAAGACGTACCGGGCGTGGTGATCACCGGGGGTGGCAGCAGCAGTGACATCAGCATTCGTGGCATGGGCTCCAAATACACACTGATGCTGGTGGATGGCAAGCGGGTCGACAGCCGTGGCACCCGCCCCAACAGCGATGGCCCCGGCATAGAGCAGGGCTGGTTGCCACCGTTGCAAGCCATCGAACGGATCGAGGTGGTACGCGGCCCCATGTCCTCCCGTTACGGCTCGGATGCCATGGGCGGCGTCATCAACGTCATCACCCGCAAGACCGCCAGCATGACAGCCTGGCAGGGGTCGCTGCATGCCGACTCCACCTTCCAGGAGAACAAAGACTCCGGCGACATCTTCCAGACCAACGCTTACACGGCCGGCGCTCTGGTAGACGGGTTGCTGGGGGTGCGCCTGAACGGCCAACTCTCCCATCGCGGTGAGGATCAGTTCCAGAACGGGTTCGCCGAGCAGGAGATGCGCAGCGGTACGGCCGTGTTCAGCCTGACCCCGGACGAGCACAACCGCTTCGACTTCGAGGCCAGCCGCGGCCTGCAGGATCGTGATCGCACACCGGGTGAATCTCTCTCGGCCAAGTCCAAACCCAGCCTGAGCACTTACGAGCGCACCAACTACGCCATCACCCACGACGGCCGCTATGACTTTGGCTCCTCCACCAGCTATCTGCAGCGGGAAGAGAACACCAACCCCGGCCGCCAGATGAAGCTGATCAACACCATAGCCGATACCCATACCCAGTTTGAGCTCGGGGATCACTACCTGAGCGTGGGTGGCCAGTACCGCTACGAGGATCTGCAGGATCAGGGCAACCAGCTCAACGTGGCCAACCGCGCCAATCAGCTGACCCGCTGGAGCTGGGCCATGTTCGTGGAAGACGAGTGGGCACTGACCGACACCTTCGCCCTGACCGGCGGCGTGCGCATGGACAGGGATCAGAACTACGGTACCCACTGGAGCCCGCGTCTGTACGGGGTCTGGCATCCGGCCGAGTTCTGGACCTTGAAAGGGGGCGTCTCCACCGGCTACCGTTCACCGGATCTGCGCATGTCGGCCGCCAACTGGGGCCAGGCCACGGGGGGCGGCACCCAGGACGGCATGCTGGTCGGCAGCCCGGAACTCAAGCCGGAAACCAGCGTGAGCCAGGAAATCGCCCTGTTGTGGGATGATCAGGAAGGGCTGAGCACGGGGCTGACCCTGTTCAACACCGACTTCGAGGACAAGATCTCCGAGATCCGCCGTTGCACCAGCAAGAGCGACCCCTCCTGCACCCTGAACGGTCACACCTATGACTTCATCAGCGACCGCATCAACGTCGACAAGGCGAACATGCGCGGGGTGGAAGGGACGGCCAACTGGACCATCAATGAAGATTGGTCGCTGGCCTCCAGCTACACCTTCACCCAGTCCGAGCAGAAGAGCGGCCCGATGGAAGGCAAGGCACTGAACCAGATGCCGCGCCACATGTTCAACACCACGGTCGACTGGCAGACCACAGAAGAGGTCAGCCTCTGGTCCAGGGTCAACTTCCGCAGCAAGACCTCCGATTACCTGAGCCGGGTCAAGATGGCAGAGGGCACGCCTTCTTACACCTTCTTCGACACGGGTCTGGTCTACAAGGCCAACAAGAACCTGAACGTGACCGCCGGCATCTACAACCTGTTCGACAAGACGGTGGATTACACCAGCTTCGGTACCGTGCTGGACGGTCGTCGCTACAACCTGGGGATGACCTACAACTTCTGATGATGAGCCGCCGCCCCCAGGGGCGGCGGCCTACTCTTCTGCCGCATTATCCTTCTCCTCGGCATAACAGGCCGCTTGCCAGGTATTGCGTCCCAGCGACTTGGCGCCATACATCAACCTGTCCGCCTGCAACAACACCCGTCTGCCATCGGCTCTGACGCCATCCGGCACCCAGACGGCCCCGGTACTGATGGAGAGCCCCAGCTCACCGGCATTGGTCTGCAACTTGCGCAGACTCACTTCCCGACCTATCCGGCTGGCCCAACCCTGCAGCGCAGCCATATCCGCCATCGGCAGGCTGATGCAGAACTCCTCCCCCCCGATACGGGCAAACAGCGCCCCGTCCGGCAACACCAGCCGCACCCGTTCGACCAGCGCCGAGAGCACCTCGTCACCGACCCCGTGACCGAAGTGATCGTTGATCCCCTTGAAGCGATCTATGTCGAACAACAGCAGGGCCGAGGCCTGTCCGCTGGCCAGCCGCTGCTCAAACTCGGGCAGAAAGGCGCGCCGGTTCAGGATCCCCGTCATGGAATCTGTACCGGCGAGGCGCTCAAGCCGCGCATTGGCCTGGATCAGCTCGGCGGTACGGCCCACCACCGCCCGTCGCAATTGCACTATGTAGACCAGCAGCACCATGCCTCCCAGCGCCAGCAACCAGGGCCAGAGGTGGAGTGGATAGACTGTCTCGATATGCATCCACTTGCGGATGATCCGCTCCCGATCCGCCACACCCAGGCGGGAAAACCCCAGCTCCAGCTCCTGCAACAGGGCCTGATTGCCCTTGGTGACCGCAAAGCGTATCTCGTCGCTGTAGAGGTGGCGCACCGGGATGAAGCGGCTGGGATCCGCCGAGGTGTAGATATAGAAGTTCGCCACCTGCAGATCGGCGATGAAGGCATCCAGTTCACCGCTGAAGGCGGCGCGCAGCATGGCATCGTTGTCGCTGAAGGTTTGCAGGTGGGTGGTGGGGAAGTGCTTGCGGGCGTAGTACTCCTCATACCCTCCCGCCACCACACCCACACTCTCGTGCAGCAGGTAGTAGTTCACATCCGAACCGCGCAGGGAGTTGGCAAAGAACAGCTGGGCATCGAGACGGGAGAGCCCCTGGCCATAGTCATAGAGCGGATTGCGCTCCGGTGACCAGAGCAGGCCGCCATGGACATCGGCCTTGCCGGTACGCACCAGGTCCAGCGAGGTCTGCCAGTCCACCAGTTTGAACTGGACCGGGCGACCGGTGACACGACTGTATTCGCGCCAGAGATCGATCAGCAGGCCATCCGGCTGCCCCTCCTCATTGATGTAGGAGAAGGGCTGCCAGGCCTTGGAGTTGGTCACGATCAAGGGTGTGGGGGCTGGCGTCGCCCAGGCGGGCAGCCACAGCAGACAGAGCAGGAGGCAGCATCCACTGCGCACCCGCCATCCAGAACTAGAAGAGACCGCCATTCCTGCACCAACCTTGCTATTGGCCGTCTATGCGGCCATTGATTATCGCCATCTTCAGCATAGAAGAACAAGCATGACCGAGTATGAAATTGGCGTGATTTCAGTCAGATAACTGCAAGATAAACATGGGGAGGGCGCCTGGTCGGCGCCCTCCCCAGACAGATGTCACGAGGCTCACAGCGGCAGGCTGATCCTGGCCTCCAGCCCGCCCTGCGCGCGGTTGTGCAGGGTCAGCTCGCCACCGTGCTGGTGCACCAGGGTGCGGGCGATGGAGAGTCCCAGCCCCACGCTGCCGGATTCGGTGTTGCGGGCCTCATCGAGCCGCACGAACGGCTTGAACACATCCTCCAACCGCGCCGGATCTATGCCGGGTCCCTCGTCACAGACCCGGATCAGCAGCTCGCTGTCGGTACGCTCCAGCGATACCTCGGCGCTGCCGGCGTACTTGATGGCGTTGCCGATGAGGTTTTGCAGCACGCGGCGCAGGGTGTTGGCGCGGCAGGCATAGACCTGCTTGCCCTCGACCATGCAGGTAACCGGCTGGCCGGTGTCGGCGTAGTCATCGCACAGGCTCTCCAGCAGGCTGACCAGATCCAGCTCCCGGGTCGCCTCCTGCTGCCCCTCCTCCCGGGCGAAGCTCAGGGTGGCCGCCAGCATCTGCTCCATCTGTTGCAAGGTCTGCTGGATCCGCTCCTTGTCCTCCCCCTCGTCCAGAAACTCGGTGCGCAGCCGCAAACTGGTGATGGGGGTGCGCAGGTCGTGGGAGATGGCCGCCAGCATCCGGGTTCTGTCCTGCACGAAGCGATCGAGGCGGGTATGCATGCGGTTGAACGCCTGGATCGACTCGCGGATCTCGGTCGGCCCCGCCTCCCGCAGCGGCTCTATGTCTTCGCCGCGCCCCAGCCGATCCGCATTGGCGGCCAGCTGCTTGAGCGGCTGGGTGGCCCGCCGGAACAGCCAGATCATCAGGCCTATCACCAGACTCGCCACCAGCATCAGGTTGAAGGTGGTCTGCCAGGACCAGCTTGCCGACTCCTTGTCCACCAGGGAGCTGAACTGCAACCAGCCACCGCGCGGCAACTGGATGGAACCATAGAGCCGCATGTCCTGCGGTGGCGGCATCCCCTTGCGGTCCTTCATCATGCGGGTGTGGTGCTGCCAGGCGCGACTGCGCTGGGCGTCCTGCTTCAGCTCGGCACTGATCTCCACCATCAGCGATGGCGGATAACCGAGCCGGGAACGCACCTGCTGCTCGAAGCGGGGGCTGCGGTTGTCCGGTTGCAGCGGCTCGTCGGCGAGCCGCAGCAGCAGGGTTTCGCTGCGACTCGCCTTGAGGATCTCGTCATAGAGCGAAGGCGGGGAGAGGGCCAGCAACCGCGCCACAGATACGATGCGCTGCATGGCGTTGCGGCTGTTGACATAGCCGAGCGCCTCCTCCCGATCCGAGCGGTAGATCTGGATGCTGAGCAGCTGGATCAGCACCAGCCCGGCCAGCGCCACCAGTATGATCTGGCCGGTCAGCCCCTTGGGCCACAGTCGGGAACAGAGTCGCTTGATCATGACCACGGCGTCACACCTGGGTCACGTCGGCGGCGAACAGATAACCGCCGCCCCAGATGGTCTTGATGAGCTCGGGATTCTTGGGATCCCGCTCCAGCTTGCGCCGCAACCGGCTCACCAGAGTATCTATGGCCCGATCGAAGGCCACCGCCTCGCGGCCCCGGGCCAGATCCAGCAGTTGATCCCGGCTCAGCACCCGCTGGGGGCGCTCCAGAAACACCCGCAGCAGGTCGAATTCGGCGGTGGAGAGGCTCAGCCCCACCCCTTCCTCATCCACCAGTTCGCGGCGATTGATGTCGAGCAGCCAGCGATCGAAACGCAGATCCCGGGTCAGGGTCTCGGGGGCGGGTTGCGGCTCGACCTGGGTGCGGCGCATCACCGCCTTGATGCGTGCCAGCAGCTCGCGCGGATTGAACGGCTTGGCGAGATAGTCATCGGCGCCCATCTCCAGCCCTATGATGCGGTCCGTCTCCTCCCCCATGGCGGTGAGCATTATGATGGGCAGGCTGGATTTGGCCCTCAGCTCACGGCACAGGGTCAGGCCATCCTCTCCCGGCATCATCAGATCCAGCACCAGCAGATCGAACTCCCGCTCCTCCAGCAACCGCTTCATCTCCTTGCCATCCCGGGCACAGCTGACCCGCAGGCCATGCTGCTCCAGAAAGCGTTTCAGCAGATCGCGGATCTCGCCGTGATCGTCGACGACCAGAATGTGGGTGCTGCTTTGGTTCATGAGGGCCTCTCCTGTTAGAGCTGGCACGAGTATACGAAAATCTGCCGGACGGTTTGTGTCAAAGTGTGCCAGATCAGCAAGATGCCACACTCTGCTACAAAAAAGCGGTCACTCGGCAAAGTTGAGACACAAGGCGAGGGTTTACTGGGTACACACCAAACTCGTCCATTGCAGGAGACAGGCCATGCTCGCCCTTACCACGCCCTTCATGCTGGCTTATGCCGCCAGCGAGGCCCTTGCCAGAGCGGCGACCAAACCGCATCAGCCCGCACAAACCAGCAGCCTGACGCAAGCTTCCCCTCCGGATGACGATGAGGCCGGCCCCTGCCCGCCCGGCGAGACACACTTCCCTTCCCCATGATGCCAGGCAGCGCCCGATTGTTCGGGCAGTGCCTGGCACCATGACACACAACGCCGGCATCCTTCGGCGAGCCATACCAAGGAGACAATGATGATGAAAAAAACCCTGACCCTGTTTGCACTGGCCGGACTGGCCCAGATCGGCATGGCACAAGCAGCCATTCCGGCCGACGTCAGCGTCGCCCCCGGCCTGCTGTTCGTCAACTGGCACGATGACGCCAGCAGCAGTAACGCCCACCCGACCCTGATGATCCGCAACGCCTCCGGCGACGTTCTCAAGCGGGTACCCGCCGAGCTGAAAGGGATGCAGCAGGTACGACTGCCGATGAGAGCCCAGGGCAATCTCACCCTCAGCCTGGACGGTGAGAGCGACAGCTATCGCATGCCTTACAGCGTTGGCAGCGGCCGCCAGCGCTGAGCCGAGCTATTCACGCTGTGGTTTTCTCACGATAACCATGTTGCCTGACCGGTGACATGAAATACCCCGCCGGAGACGCTGTCAGGCGGGGTATTTTCTTTTCCGCCCCCTTCTGACGCTATTGCGTTCCCTGGCCGAAGCATATTTTGCCAGGCGGATTGGCGCTGGCTTTTCAGGGTGGCAGGCCTATGCTCGATGGCTGGCGCACGCCATGACAGACCCGGTTTTCGTTCACCCACCATACCGCCTCACAGTGTCACACTCTGCTACAAAATAGGCTTCAACTGGCAAAGTTCAGACACCAGCCTGGTGTTTACTTAGGGTCAAGGCGAGCAAGCCGAATCCGAACTCAATCCGCAAGGAGATAGACCATGAAAACCCTGACCAAAACCCTGCTGACCGCCACCCTGATCCTTGGCCTGCCGCTTGGCGCCTATGCCGCCAGCGAAGCCGTCGCCACTACCCAGGCCGGCGTGATGACCGATTGCCCCATGGATGGCGGCGGCATGATGGGCGGCAAGCACCACGGTAGCCGCCATGACAAGATGGCCCGCATGCAGAACATGACCCCGCAGCAGATCCAGACCAACCTGCAACAGCGCTACGACAAGATCGAAGACCCGGCCAAGAAGGCCGAGTTTGTGAAAAACCTGACGCTGCGTGCCGACGGCATGACCAAGCACGCCGAGGCGATGAAGCAGTTCGCCGAAGCGCACCAGTAAACGCATCTCGACCTGCAACAGGGTGGCCTCGGCCACCCTTTTTCATTTCTCCCTCCCGCTCGGCCGCTCGCCCTCTGCGATCCCCCGGCCATCCCTCATTTCCCTTCGCCTCTGCTCCGGGTTCTGTGAGCGATAACAAACGTTTTATGTTCGAAATAGCTAATAATGGCGACTCAAATAACAAGGCCATGCAAGACAGTGCCAACAATAGACAGGAGTCGTTATGGGGTGGAGTCTGGGAACAATCAAGGGACGATATACAGCCGTCTTCGTGGGATTCATGGCGCTGGTGTGTGCCCTGACGGTGATCGGCATCCAGATCTGGATCAAGCCGGCGCTGCAGAAGGCCGGTGAGCAGAATGTGGCGCTGCGGGTCAGCGAGATAGCGACCGACATCCGCGATCAGCTCAACGGGGTGCAGAGCCAGTCCCGCAGCATCACCCAGCTGGTCGCCCAGCTGCCGAGCGAGCAAATCGATGCCCTGCTGCCGGCGCTGATCGATCAATATGGCAATGCCATGGTGTTTGGCGGCGGCATCTGGCCACTGCCGGATCAGCGGGAAGCGGGCCGCGCCAAGTTCAGCACCTTCTACCACAGGGATGCGGCCAACAAGCTGATCCCCAACACCTACTGGAACTCGGCCGAGGCCCCCAACTACTTCGAGCAACCCTGGCACAAGGCGGGGCAGCAGGCGCCCCAGGGCATGTGCGTCTGGGCCGCCGCCTACAAGGATGGCGCCAGTCAGCAGCCAAGAACCAACTGCGCCATGGGGATCTACCGCAATGGTGCCCTGTTCGGGGTGTCGACCATAGATGTGACCCTGGGCTTCTTCAACGACCTGGTGGCCAGGAAGGAGCAGGAGATCGGCGGTCAGGTGATGATCGTCGAGGCTGACGGCAAGATCCTGAGCCGAAATGCTCGCCTGAGCGGTGACGTTGTGCTCGGCAACCTCTCCGCCCACACCGATTACCCCTTCGCCAGCGCCATCGCCAGCCTGCTCGGCCAGAGCCAGGGCAAGGGGCTACTGCGTACCAGCTTCCAGGATCAGGGAGAAGAGCAGACCCTGCTGCTGCAAGCCATAGAGGGCACCCCCTGGTTGCTGGCCACGGCCCTGCCGACCAGCACCCTGACCCAGGACAGCCAGGACGTGCTCACCACATTGGCCGCGATCCAGCTGCCCCTGGTCGGACTGCTGTTCGTGCTGATGCTGCTGGCCATCACCCAGCTCGGCAGCCGGCTGCAGACCCTCAAGCAGAATATCGACGCCCTCTCCGCCGGCGATGCGGACCTGACCGCCCGCATCCAGGTGAAGGGCCACGACGAGCTGGATCATATCGCCCTGTCGGTGAACCGCTTCATCGCCTATCTGCAGCAGATGATGGTGCAGGTGACAGATGCCACCGACCTCATCACCCGCGAACTGGCACAGCTCGATCAACAGACGGGTCAGGCGCGGCGGATCCTGAGCGAGCACGCCGCCGAGACGGATCAGGTGGTCACGGCCCTCACCGAGCTCAGCTCCACCGCCGACAGCGTGGCACAACACGCCAGCGACTCGGCGAGCTTCACCGAGACAGCCAACGGCCAGGCAGCCAACTCCCGCAAGGTGGTGGGATCGGCCTCCGCCAGCGTGGTGGCGCTGATCGACGAGGTAGATTTCGCCGCCGCCAAGGTGCTGGAGATGCAGGAAGATGCCAAGCAGATCGGCAGCGTACTCGGGGTGATAGGTGGCATAGCCGCCCAGACCAACCTGCTGGCGCTCAATGCCGCCATCGAGGCGGCGCGGGCCGGTGAACAGGGCCGTGGTTTCGCCGTGGTGGCGGACGAGGTACGTGCCCTGGCGGCCCGCACCCAGAAGAGCACGGCCGAGGTGGGCAGCATGCTGTCGCGCCTCACTCAGGGGGTGGCCGAAGCCGTGGTCGCCATGGAGCAGACCAAGCACAGCTGTCAGGCGGCGGCAGATACCACGGGCCAGGTGACGGGAGGGCTCGACAACATGGCCGATTCTGTGGTGCAGATCCACGATCTCAGCAGCCAGATCGCCACCGCCGCCGAGGAGCAGAGCCGGGTAACCGAAGAGATCAACCGCAACATGGTGAGCATTCGCGACATGCTCAACCTGCTGGTGGAGAATGGCCGCAACACGGAGCAGAGCGCGGAGTCACTGCTCAGCTCCAATCGCCAGCTGCTGGCGCTGGTGCGCCGCTTCAAGGTGTGATGAGGAATGCCAGCCAGCAAAAAGGGGCCCGAGGGCCCCTTTTTCATGCACGTCGTTCAGACTCAGGCCTTGGCTTTGTCGGCCAGGTTCAGGGTCTTGACGGTTTCGCCTTCAAACTTGATGACGACGCTCTTCTGAGCGGCTTCGGCATCCTTGAACAGGGTCTTGGAGGTCTCTGCCAGCATGGGAGATACCTTGTTCAGGGCGCTCAGGTCATAGGTCCACACTTCCAGACCGGCTTCGGTCTTGGTGCTGGCCGGAGCGCCCAGCTTGTCCTTGATAGCCTGCTTGTTGGAGCCGCCTTCCTTGATGTCCAGTGCCTTCTTGATCGCTTCGTTGGAGGCGCTGTCCATGGCGGTACCGGCCATCTCTTTGGCACTGCTGGTAACGCTGCTGGTCACTGTATCGGTCAGGGAATCCATCAGGCCGGCGTGGGCGAACAGGGGCAGTGCAGTCAGGGCAATCAGGATGCGCTTTTTCATCGATTCATGTCTCATGGGGGATTAAAGAGCGCGCATCAGACCAGTGACCTCAGGCGGAGTCAAGGCAATCGATCGGTCAATACGCATTCGGGGGGGAAAAGAGAAAAATCCGACAGCTGGCAGGCCGGGGGCAGCCCGATGGCCGCCGCGGATCCGACTATTCGCAGATCTGGTTCTTGCCCGCCAGCTTGGCCTGATAGAGCGCCCTATCCACCCGCACCATCAGCTGGCTCATGGGCTCGTCCGGCAGGTATTCGGCCAGCCCGAAACTCAGGGTGATGTCGAGCTGTTCACAGACCCGCGACTGCACGATCAGCTCTCGCAGCTTGTCGGCAACCAGCCTGCCATCGGCCAGACCGGTATTGGGCAGCACCACCATGAACTCGTCGCCGCCCCAGCGCGCTATGAGGTCAATCTCACGAATGTGCGTCCGCACCAGCGCCACTATGTTGACCAGAGTCTGATCCCCGGCGCTGTGACCGTAGTTGTCATTGATCTGCTTGAAGTCATCTACATCCATGGCGATGACGGAGAAGGACTGATGAAAGCGCCTGGAGCGCCCGCACTCCTGCTTGATGACCCGCTCCAGCCGATAGCGGCTGGCGGCCCCGGTCAAGGCATCCGTCTCCGCCAGCTGGCGGTTCTCCTCCGCCTTCTGCTGCAACACTCCGTTGAGCCGCACCAGCTCGGCGGTACGTTCGGCGATCTGTTGCTCCAGCGACTGGTTGCGCGATTCCAGTTGCTCATACAACAGCTTCTGGGCATGGATATTGCGATGGGCGCCTATCATGCGGGCCACAGAGCCATCCGGGTTGCGGGCTATGATGCGGCCACAATCCTCAATCCAGATGAAGAGGCCATCCCGGCTGCGGCAGCGATACTCGACCCGGTAGTCGGCGGCCGTGCCGCTCAGATAGGCATCGAAGCAGGCCATCACCCGATCCATGTCATCCGGGTGAATCACGCTCTCCCAGGTGAAGACGTTGTTGCCAAGGGAGTGTGGCTCGTAGCCCAGCATCTGATACCAGCCGGGGTTGCGATAGACGAAACCCGTGTTGGCGTTCCAGTCCCAGATCCCGTCACTCACCACCTCCAGAATGCCGTGCACCACGGCTTCGCTGACGTCCGAGATCCTGATCGTGTCACTGTCTTGCAGCATAGAGACCATCCTTGCCCTCTAGCCCCGCCGAGGCGGGGGATTCAAACCTGATGAGTGGAAAACGACAACGAAGAGACGACAGCCATGAAGCGCAACCCAATATCTGCCTGCCGGCGCACGATCCACCTCTGGTTAACAGGGTTATCGGCCGCTATCGGGTTCGTATGAACAACAACAGTAGCAACCAGTGTGGCTCAGGATCTCACCCTTGTCCGGTTTTAAATCCGGGATGATGCAGGCTGCGATAATGGCTGGGAGCCAGGCCATGCTGGCGTTTGAAGGCGGTGGAGAAGTGGTACTCGTTCTTGAAGCCGCACAGCTGGGCCAGCTGCTTCACCGGCTCGCCGCGACTGGCCAGCAGCAGAGCCGCCCGCTGCAACCGCAGCCGTTGCAGCAAGGCCATGGGAGCCAGCGCGAAGTGCTGCTGGCAAAGGCGATAGAGCTGGCGCTGCGAGAGGTGCAGGGCGTCGGCCATCCGCCCTATGTCCCAGCACTCGGCCAGGGATTCTTTGAGCATCAGCTCGAGACGCAGCGCCAGCCGCTCGCCGCGACTCTGCCCCTCCCCCTTTTGCAGCAGGCGGCGCAGATAAAAACCGAGCTGTTCTACCAGCAGGGCGCTGAGCAGCGGGTCCTGGTGGCGCTCCTGCTCCGCATAGAGGTTCTCCAGGGTGTGCAGCAAACTGGCCTGCTGGGAGGTACAACCCAGCCTGGGGTGGCTGGCGAAGGCATCCCAGGGGGAGTCCTTGTGCAGCAGCAGCCATACCAGCTCCCAGTCGCCGCCCGGCGCTGACGACCATCTGTCTGGCAACTGCGGCTCAGGCAATTGATAGCAGAGCGGTTCCCCCGCCGGGATCAGGGCCCACTCCCCAATCTTGAGTCGCTCTAGACGATCGCCGATCAGCACCTCCCCCTCGCCCCCCAGGGTCAGCAGAAAACAGTGCACGTCCGCCAGGCGGCGCTCGATCCGGTAGTGGCTGCGCAGGCGGGAATGGCCAGCCAGCCACACCCGCTCTTGGGCAAGAGCGGGCAACAGGCTGTCACAGCAGATCTGTTCGCGGCAGTCGGGGGAGACTTCAATGACTTCAGGATTGGCAGTTTCAGACATCATCAGGACGGGCTCAGCCATGTCGAACATTCAAGGCCCAGCATAGCATGGTCGGTATCAAGTCACAGGAGACCAGCCATGCACATACATCACGTCGCCATCTGGGCGCAGGATCTGGAGGCACTCAAGGCATTCTACTGCACCCTGTTTGGCGGGCAGGCCAATGAGCGCTACCACAACCCGACCAAGCAGTTCTCGTCCTACTTCGTGCGCTTCGAGGGGGGCGCCAGCCTGGAGCTGATGCACATCCCCACTCTGCTCCCGGCAGATCTCGGCCCGCACTCCCCACAACCATACCCGCTGCAGGGGCTGGCCCATCTTGCCTTCTCCCTCGGCAGCGCGGAGGCGGTGGACAAGATGACAACCCGCCTCAAGCTGCTCAAGGGCGCCGAGGTCAAATACCTGGACGGCCCCCGCTGGACCGGCGACGGCTATTACGAAAGCACCTTCCTGGATCCCGAAGGCAACCGGCTGGAGCTGACTGTTTAGCCCCTTGGTTGGCCCCTCACCCTGGCCCTCTTGTAAGTTCGATTAGCAAAGCGTAATCGGACAGCGGTAACGGCATTGCCCCCTTCTCCCGTTTATTAAAAAGGAGGAGAAAGGTTGGGGATGAGGGGGCGAAAAAAAGAGATTACGTGGTAAACGTTGGGCTTCGCTTCGCTCAACCACAACCTACACAATCGGTAGGTTGGTGCTGAGCCTGCGAAGCCCAACATACGAGATTATTTTGCCAGTTCAAGTCGATAAAAATCCGTCTCTTCGTGTTTTGGATTGGAACGCAAAAATGTCCAGCCCGAACGCCGGTAATGGTTCAGCGCCCGCACATTGGTGCGGCTCACGGAGAGGATCGCCCATTTACAACCAGCCCCCAGCAACTGCTGGCGAATATAGGCCTGCAACTGCGCGGCCAGACCGCGGCCACGATAGTCGGGGAACAGATAAATCAGCTGCACATAGCCGGTCTCGGGTTCATCGGAAAAGCTGCGAAATTCCAGCTGGCCCACCAGTTGTTCACCCACCCAGACATGGAGGTAATGCCATTGCGCTTGCCCCAGCCTTTCGCGGATCCGCTCCCGATAACCACCGATAAAGTCGGCAAAGCCGTCATGGGTATGAACGCTGCAAAAATAGGCATCCCTGCGCGCCTGCACACAGAGCTCGTAATCCCGATCCAGATCGATGGTGTTAAATTCAAGTCGCAAGCAATAAGATCCTGTCGTGTGTAAGTAGGATGTAATAAGCGAAGCGCATTACACCTTTTGGCAGATAAATAGCAGCGGTGCAATTCACTTCGTTCTTTGCACCCTACCCACCCTCACCCTGCCCTCTCCCTCAGGGAGAGGGGATACAGCAGCATCGGAAATATGATCGCCAGCCACACAGGTTCAATTAGAGGAGCTTAATCTGGGCGCGGGAACGAGATTATCCCTTTATTTACTTGCTGGAGAGCGGTTGGCGGTGAGGGGATAGAAAAATAAGATTTTTCTGGATATACCTTGTAGCTCTCCAAGTATGACCCAGCCTCATTAACCCGAGTTTTCACCCATACCTCACCATAATCCCGAATCCGTTCCTTTCCAAGCTTATTATTACTGTAACAAATATTAAACCAATGCCCAGTATGCTTATCTTTTATCTTTAAGCCTGCTTCACAACGCCCGCTTTTACCTTTGGATGGTCCGGGGTGAACTACTTTATATTTCGTATCATAACTGAGCACTTTATCTGGATAAAAATAGACATACATATCATAGCCACTCCATGACGATATAAACATCATAAAAGAACAATAGCCAAAGGCTTTTGTGATATGTTTTAATGCGTCGCGCCCGGGACATCGAAAAGCAGTAAATATCGCACAGACCAATCCAAATAGTGCACTTATAGTAATATAGGTGAGCAACTCTGGAACCGAGTCAGCAATCACTGTATTATCTGACAAAAACCATTGAAATAATATATTTGCCAGCCATAGAACAGATAACAATATAACACCAACACCAAGCAACCTTTCCTTGCGCCGTTCGCTTTTAAAACTATGAACTGTCATTTTACTGCCTGATTTATCATTAAAAACGAAAAGTATCCCACCATTTTGCAAGATAAATATGGGCGGTGCAATTCACTTTGTTCTTTGCACCCTACTCGCCCTCACCCTGCCCTCTCCCAGAGGGAGAGGGGATCATGCCGCATCGGGGATATGGCGTTGGCAATCGGGCGAGGTTCGGGAGTGGCGGATTGCACATATCTCTATGATGCGATATTGAATTGTCTGATATTCGATTACCAGATTGACCAATTACACGATCGTCCGATTACGCTTCGCTAATCGAACCTACAAATGCCAGATAAAGCAGTGATGCGAAATATATCAAAAGAAGCCCAATCTCCCTTCTCCTCTTGCGGGAGAAGGGCTGGGGATGAGGGGAGGAAGAATGATATTTCGCGGTAAACGTTGGGCTTCGCTACGCCCAGCCACAACCTACACAATCGGCAGGTTGGTGCTGAGCCTGAGAAGCCCAACATCTTAAATAAAATAGTCAGTAAAGAACATTCGGCTACATTCATGTTCACGGATTAAAAATATCTAAACATGCTAAATACAAGTCGAATCAAACGAACAATTTCAATTGCCAGTAAAAAAATCAGTCTGTAATTTTCTTTCATAATCGCCTCTCTATTTATCTGTAAGGTCTTTATCTGCCCCAATCTCAATTGCTCTTTGCAAAAGCAGACTGAAAGATTGAGGGGATATTTTATTTTCCAATTTTTTCATAATTAAATATGGATTTAACAAAAGAATAAAGTTGTATGGTCCATACGCACCTCCTTTTACATCAATAAAGCCAAGCTCATGCAATGTTTTCATATGCTTACGCCAAGTGCTGACATTTCTTTCACCTAGGTATCCTGCTTCTACGGCATAACTAGCTTCATTCTCAATGATCAACATATTTTCATCCCAAACCCTGCACCACAGACCAAAATACGTCTTACCAGCTGGGACTGATTTCCCTGTATGCCTTTTTGCTAAATCATCAATGATATTCATCATTATCGACATAGTTCTAGGAATGGATGAGTAACCATCATGCAAATTCCGCTGCCATAAGGTGTCCTCATCAAGGTCAGGCCACATTTTTTCTCTCATCTTCATGGCATTCCGATGAGCTTTGCTCTTTTTTTTAGTCTTCTGAACTTTTGTTAAATTTAATAACGTGGATGGATCTAATTTGAAAGCTGACAAACTAGTACTAGATTGCGCTTCTAAAGACGGATCAGCTTGTTTGTTCGTCATGTTAACTTCCTATATTGCGCTCGTGTTGGGGTACTAAGTAGAAGAAGCTACGGAAATCTGTGAAATCAGCCATAGCCTTCTGACAACCAAGATATTACAGAAACACCTTCCTTATCAAAGACTTAGAATCTACCCTTCATGATTTACATACCAATAAATGGTTGCAACCATAACCGAGAACGTTAGCTCCAACTCAACTCATTTTTGAGTTGAAAATTAGATGGCAACGGTGCCATTTTAAATCAATGAGTTAGTGACCATTCCTGTGCTCGCTGTGCTCACTGTGCTCGGCGTGCTCAGTGTGCTCGATGTGCTCATGGGGTATGGGGTAAATCTATGTGGGCTTCAGCCTCATTTTTTCCATCTTCACTCCCCCAACCTCTGTGCCCAACCTCTCCGCCAATCCGGAATAACGCTCGGTCTTTTTCCGTACCGCTTGTGCCAGCAGGGCGCGATCGCCGTAGAGATCGAGCCGCGCCTTGGCGCGGGTGATGCCGGTGTAGACCAGCTCGCGAGTCAGCAAGGGGCTGGGGCTGTCGGGCAGCACCAGTACGGTATGGGCAAACTCCGAGCCCTGGGATTTGTGGATGGTCATGGCGTAGACGGTCTCGTGGGGCGGCAGACGGCTGGGCAAAAGCGCCCGCAGGGTGCCGTCCGGCTGCTCAAACCATACCTTCAAGCGGCCACTTTCATCGGGCAGGCAGAGCCCCATATCGCCGTTGTAGAGGCCGACCCCGTGATCGTTGCGCACCACCATCACAGGGCGACCGGCATACCAGTCGCCATCGCGGGCAATCAGCCCGGCCCGTGACAGGGCCAGTTCGAGGCGCTCGTTTAGCCCCTCGACGCCAAACGGGCCGCCCCGCAGGGCGCAGAGGATCTGGAAGCTGTTGAATGCCTTGAACACGGCGGCGGGCGCTTCCCCCGCACGGGCCGCCTTCAGATAGCTGCCGTAACCGGCCACCCCCTGGGCAATCAGGGCGTCGTAGGCTTCCCCGGCCCAGAGGTGCAGGCTGATATCCATAAAGCCCATGCCCCAGACCGATTCCACCGCCGTGGCATCGCCGCTGTTGCAGGCGCGCGCCAGCTGGCCGATGCCGGAGTGCTGATCAAAGCGCCAGCTCTTGGCCAGCAAACAGAGGCTGTCGCGCACCGGTGCCCCTGCGGGCGTGCCCTGCAAGCGGTAGCCGGTCTGGCGGGAGAGCCAATCCGCCTGCGCGGGGCTGATCCCCTGTTCGATAAAGCTGCAGATATCGCCGAGCACGGCCCCCGCCTCCACCGAGGCGAGCTGATCCTTGTCGCCGAGCAGGATCAGGCGGGCGTGGCTGGGCAGCGCATCGAGCAGGCGCGCCATCATCGGCAAATCGACCATGGAGGCCTCATCCACCACCAGCAGGTCGAGGTGCAGCGGGTTGCCTGCGTGGTGGCGGAACTGGCTGCGCCCCGGAATGACCCCGAGCAACCGGTGCAGGGTGCCCGCCTCGGTGGGAATGGCTTCGACCCATTCGGGGGGCAGATCGAGGGCCTGCAGGGCAGAGCCGATACTCTCGGTGAGGCGCGCCGCCGCCTTGCCGGTGGGGGCCACCAGCCGGATCGCCGGGGCCTTGCTCGCTTGCAGGCCGGTCTCCACCAGAATGGCGAGCAGTTTGGCCACAGTCGTGGTCTTGCCGGTGCCGGGGCCGCCGGAGATCACCGCAAAGGGGCGCGCCGCCGCAGTGGCTGCCGCCAGCTTCTGGCCGTTGCAGCAGAGCGCTTCGGGCACCAGCGCATCCAGCTTACCAAGATCGCTCGCCGCCTGGGCGCTGGCCAACAGCCCTTCGATGGCGGGCCAATCCACTTCGCTCGGGAACACCAGGTCGAGATACTTCTCGATAAAGTGGCGGGCCGAGAAGTCGGGGGCTAGGCGGACTTTGAGCAGCGCCCCGAACACCAGCCCGTAGTCGCGGGCAAACAGCCGCGACAGGGCCGGGGCTATCTCCGGCCATTCGGCGCGTTCACTTAAGGCTCGAAGGTGGCGGGCCACCCCCAGCTCAAAATCGTGATAACGGGTGAGGTAGAGTCGCCCGTGCCACAGCCGCAGCGGCCAGCGCGGGGTGACCCCGTCATCCTGCTCGGTGCCAACCAGGGGGCTTGCCGCAAACAGGGCGGGCCAGCGGGCAGGATCCGCCAGATCCAGCAGCAGATCCCGGCTCTGCTGGGGATCCAGCCCGAACGGTCGCAAGGATCCTGCTGCCAGCATCTCCAGCGGCAGACAGACATGGCCGCGCCCCAGCTCGAAGCAGGCGAGTGCCGCCCCCAGCACCAGCTCGGGGCTGCCGCCCAGGTCGGCCACCAGCTTGGCAAATTGCAGATCCAGCTGGCGGATACGCCCCGCCAGCGCCAGTGCTTTCAACCGTTCGATCATGATGGCGCTGGTCGCCGTGCTGATCATGGTGTCGCTCATGCCTCTACCTCGTTCAATGCTTGGGATCCCGCTGCTGGCAGCTCACTGCCTGCGCTAAACAACCGATCCAGCCCCGACACCAGTTCACGGCTCGGGCGGGTATGGAAAATGCCCCCCTGCGGCATGCCGCGCAGGAACAGATAGAAGACGCCGCCAAAGTGCTGCTCGAAGTCGTAGCCCGGCAGGCGCAGGGTGAGCAGCCGGTGCAGCGCCAGCGAGTAGAGCTGGTATTGCAGGTCGTAGCGATGATCACACATGGCCCGCTCCAGCGCCGGACGGCTGTAATCGGCGGGGCTCATGCCGAGATGGTTTGATTTGTAGTCGAGCAGATACCAGCGCCCCTGCCACTCGAACACCAGATCGATAAAGCCTTTGAGCATCCCCTGCACTGTGGCAAAGCTCAGCGGCTTGTTGCCCCGCGATAGCGGGTCGTGCTGCTGGCAGAGCGCGGTCAGCGCCGGTGCCGTCACCCGCCCCATGGGCAGGAAGAACTCCAGCTCCACCTGTTTGCGCTCGGGCGCCAGATCCCGCAGTCGCACCGGCTCGCCAAAGCCGGTATCCAGCGGGGTATCGAGCACCGCCTCCACCTGCTGTTGCAGCACTTGGGCCCAGCTCTCGTCAAAACCGTCCTGCGTCAGCAGAGTGGCGATATGCTCTGTCAGCGACTCGCCAGCGGCACTTTGAAAATCGATGGTCTCGAACAGGCTGTGCAGCAGGGTACCGGGGCGCGCCCCTTTCGGGAAAGTGAAGATGGAGGGCTGGGGCGCCTCCTCCGGTTGCTCGGAAGCCAATGCGGCCGCCTCGGTCACCACCTCGTCATCGAAGCCGGGATTGGCCAAGACCCCCTTGCTGTGGCCGTGACCCTGCGCCGCCAGCCCGGAGTAGGAGCTGATCCACCAGTCCCGCTCAAGGGAGCCGCTAAAATGGCGCACCTGCGGCTCGCCCAGCTGCTCCTCCTCTGGCGGCAGCGGGGCCGGACGGGTGAGCGAGGGCTCACAGACCACCACCCCGGGCAGCGCCTGCGCCAGCTCGGTGAGGGCGGTCGCCAGCGTCTGTGCATCCCCCTCTTCGCCCTTTTGCAGCAGGTAGCCGATGGCGGTGTGGTGCAGGTCGGTCTTCTCCGACTTGCCTGCCCCCGCCCGCACCGGCGCCAGCCCCAGCCAGGTGGCGTAGACGCCCCGGGTCAGCGCCACATAGAGCAGCCGCAAGTCTTCGGCAAGGCGCTCGCGGTCGGCCTCGGCCAAGGATCCCTCGGCGCCGGTGAGATCGAGAATGGTGCGATTGCCCGCCTCGTCCGCCTCGTGATAGAGCGGGGTCTCGGCGGTTCTGTGGCTGCAGATGAAGGGCAGGAACACCAATGGATACTCCAGCCCCTTGGATTTGTGGATGGTGACTATCTGCACCAGCTTGCGCTCGGATTCGAGGCGCAGTACCTGCTCCGCATCCTGCCCGTTGGGGCGGCTCACCGCCTCCCCCAGCCAGCGCAGCAGGGCGTACTCCCCGTCCAGCTCGCTGCTCACCTGTTGCAGCAGCTCGCCAAGATGGAGAAAGTTGGTCAGCCGCCGCTCGCCATAGGGGCTCGCCAGCAGGGAGGAGGCGAGATTGCGCTTGTGCAGCAGGGCCCGCAACATGGCCAGCACGCCGCGGCGGTGCCAGATCTTGCGGTACTCCATAAACTCCTGCACCGCGCTCTCCCACGCCCGCTCGTCGCTGGCCAGCCCATCGAGCGCCTTGGCATCCAGATCAAACAGCCCGGTCGCCAGCGCCGCCCGCAGGCTGCGCTCTTCGCTCGGGTTCTGGCAGGCGTGCAGAATCAGCAGTATCTCCCGCGCCTCCACCTGCTCCAGCACGCTCTCGCGATTCGACAGATAGACGGAGGCGATGGCAAGGCGCGCCAGCTCCTGCTGCACCAGCTTGCCCTCGGCGCCGGTACGCACCAGCACGGCGATATCCCCGGCCTTCACTGCCTTGTCACCTATCTTTGCCTTGCCCTCACGGGCCAGGGTCAGCAGGCGGTGGATCTCGGCGGCGGTGGCGCGGGCCATCTTGCTCTGGTAATCCCCCCGATTGAAGGTGGGCTGGCCGGTCAGCTGCCAGCAGTGGAGCACGGGGGCGGTAGCGCCATCGAGCAGCAGCGCCTTGCTCTTGCCCTGTGCCTCCACCGGCAGGAAGGGGATATCCGCTTCGTATATAAAGGGATCTTTCGCCCGCTCGAACAGGCCGTTGACCGCCCCCACCAGCGCACTGCTGGAGCGCCAGTTGCGCCCGAGGGTGTAGTGGGCGCTCACATTTCGCCGCGCCTGAATGTAGGTAAAGATGTCGGCGCCGCGAAAGCCGTAGATGGCCTGCTTGGGGTCACCGATCATCAACAGCGCCGTGTCTTGGTGGCCGCCACTCTCTTGTGAACCATAGAGGCGATGGAAGATGCGGTACTGCTGGGGGTCGGTATCCTGAAATTCATCGATCATCGCCACCCGGTAGGTGGCGCGAATGCGCTCGCAGAGCCGCTCGCCCAGGCTGGAGCCGAGCGCCCCGTCGAGATCTTTCAGCAGGTCATCGAACGAGAGCTGATGAGCCTGACGCTTGCTGGCCTGCATCCGGCTGCGCACCACCTTGGCCGCCCGTTGCAGGATCAGATCCCGAATACCGGGGCGGCTCGCCAGCAACTCATCGATCTGGCTAAACAACGGCAGGGTCGGCATTGCCCCCCCCTTCTTGAGGTTCTCCTCCAGTACCGTCTGGCCGAAGCGCTCCAGCTCCTTGGGAATGGCGTAACCGCTGCCCTCGTCCTGTGCCCAGTCGGCTATCTTGGCAAGCCACCCTTCGTAGTTCTTGCCGGTGTAGCGGCTTACTTGCCCATCCGTCTGGCGGCGGATCTCGTCCATCTGCGCCAGCCATTCACTCTTCACCGCCTCAATGCGGGCCATGGCCGCCTGATGGCGGGCGGCGAGGGTCTCGTCCCCCAATGCCGGGTGGATCTCCAGCTCGCTGTTGTCGAGCCAGCCGTTCATCTCCCGCAGCAGGGCGGCGGGGCTCGGCCAGAGGTCGCGCACGGCGCTGGCGAGGGTTTTATCCACCGGATAGAACTCGGATCGCCAGTAGTCGCTCACCGCCTGCAGCCTGAGCTGGCTGTCGTCGGTGAGAAATTCGGTCTCGAAGAGGGCGCCCGACTCGAAGGCATTTTGCTTGAGCATCCGCTGGCAGAAACCGTGGATGGTAAAGACCGCTGCTTCGTCCATCTGCCGCTCGGCAGCCAGCAGGCGGCGGGCTGCCAGCTCGTGATCCTCCACCTCTTCCAGCAACTGGGTCAGCAGGACATCCTTGCTCTCACCACGCATAAAGGCGAGGCGCGCCTCGTGGATGCGGGCGCGGATCCGTCCCCGCAGCTCGGCGGTGGCCGCTTCGGTAAAGGTCACCACCAGGATTTCGGTCACCGACAGCGGCCGCTCGTGGGCGCTGGGTTGACCGGCATCGGCCCCCTCTTCGCCACTGTCTTGTTCAATAATCGGGCCGTGGCCCAGCAGCAGGCGCAGGTAGAGGCCGGCTATGGTGTAGGTCTTGCCGGTGCCGGCGGAGGCCTCGATCAGTCGTTCACCGTGGAGGGGAAAACGCAGCGTATTGAGCGGGTTGGCCATTATTGCAACTCCTCCAGGGCCTGGTGCAGCGGGGTCAGGTGTTCGCGGGCCAGCGCCTGTAGCTGGGCCAGCACGGCCTCATCCAGTTCGGGGAAGCAGCGGGCGACATAAACGTCCTCCCCTTCGCCATTGACCATATAGCCGCCGTTGAAGCGAGTGAGGGCCGCCTTGTCGGCTGCCTCCGGCTTGTCCGGATCCTTCTCCATCGCCTTGAGCCAATCCCAGGCGGTGTTGGGGAAGAAGGGCAGCGGCCGCTTCATCCCCTGGGCCCAGAGCGCCACCAGGGCCGCCAGTTTGGGGCGCGCCTCGTCGGCCGAGAGCTTGGGCAGTCGCAGGCTCTGCTTGGCATCGAACAGCAGGGTGTCGCCGGGGGCACTGCTCAGGCAGAGGCAGAGGTGCTGGATCCAGCCAAGCAGCAGATCCTTGCCGTTGAAGCTGCCGGGTTTCACCACCAGCAAGCGTCCCTTCTGAGTGTCGATCCACCCCTGCAGCTGGCCCTGTGCCAGCGAGATATCTATCTCCACCGCCTGTTTTTCACTGACCCAGGGGCGCAGACGCTCCGCCAGCTTGCCCATCTCGGCATCCAGATCGTCCAGCAGCAGGCTGCCGAACCAGCCTTGCGGCAGCAGGCCGGTGAGCTGCAACCGCTCGCGGCGCACCGCACTATCACCCTCAGCCAAGTGAGCACCGAGCAGCAGGTCTTTAAGCTGATAATTTTGCAGACCGTCCAGCTCGAACGGCTCGCTGTCCTCTATGTTGGCTTCGTTCAACTCGAACCACACCTTGAGGCGGCGGTTGAGGAAATACTTGGTGGGTTGACGATAGAAGCGCAGCAACTCGGCCAGCTCCAGCCCCTGCTCCTTGCCCCATTCGGGAGGCAGCGGCAGCTCGCCGCTCTGGAAGTTGGCGGCGCCGCGCACCGGATTGAGGGCGGGCAGCCAGTCGGCGGCATAGGTGAACAGCCGCGACCCCGGCTCGGGATGGAAGTAGTTGCGGCTGTAGGGGGTGAGCGGGTGCGGCACCATCAGGTGCCTGAGCAGTCGCTTGCCGGAGGTTTCATCGTCGAGGTTCTCATCCCCCGCCAGCACGAAACCCTGACGCACATAGTCGATCAGCTCGGCCAGCAAGACGGATGGCACCTTGTCGCTGTTGTCCTGGGCGCTGAAGCCCTGATAGCTGATATAGAGCCCCTGCTGGGCGCTCAGCAGCGCCTCGAGGAAGAGGTAGCGGTCGTCATCCCGGCGGGAGCGATCCCCGCGCCGCCCAGCCACCGCCATCAGATCGAAGCCCATGGGGGCCAAAGTGCGCGGGTAGACGCCGTCGTTCATGCCGAGCAGGCAAACCTGTTTGAAGGGGATGGAGCGCATCGGCATCAGGGTGCAGAAGTTGACCTGACCGGCGAGGAAGCGCTGGCTGGAGCGGGACTCCCCCAGCACGCTGCCGAGGTAATCCTGCAGCAGGGAGGCCGAGATGGGCTGATCGAAGCGAGCCTCGCCGAGCTGGGTCTGCCAGTCGGCCAGCTGGCTGCGAATAAGCTGGAGCTGACGCTCTTCCTCCTCGTCGGCCAGATAGAAGCGCTCCAGCAGCGCCAGCAGGCAGGCGTTCCACTGTGCCAGCGGCTGCGCCTGTTGCAGCCGGGGCAGGAATTCGGCCAGCGAGTCGACGAACCAGGCGAGCTTGCCGAGCGCCAGCCCCTGCTGACCCTCGATCTCTGCATAGGGCAATATGCTGGCCAAGGGCCCCTGCTGCCCCCCCATACTGTCGGCACAGGGCAGGATGCCCGCCACCGGCTCGCCATCCCCCATGGCAAAACCGAGCAGCATGCGGCGCAGGCCGAACAGCCAGCTGTTGCCGGACATGGGCGGCAGATCGAAACGGGCGGGATAGCCATCGTCCAGCCCCCAGCGGATACCGGTCTCCTGCACCCAGACCCTCAGCTGGTTGAACTCGTCGTCATCCAGCTCGAAGCGACGCAGCACGGCGGGCACCTCGAGAATGGCGAGCAGCTCGCCCGCGCCTAAGCGGGCGTTGGGCAGCTTGAGCAAGGCGAGGAAGCTTTGCAGCAGCGGGCTCTCCTGACTCGCCGCCCGATCCGATACCGCGAAGGGGATCTGGCCGCGCGCCCCGAACACCGCCTGAATGTAGGGGCCGTAGCTGTTCACGTCCGGCATCATCACCACAACATCTTTCGGGTTGAGGGACGGGTCCTGCTCGAACAGCGCCAACAGGCGATCGTGCAGCACCTCGAGTTCCCGCATCGGGCCGTGACAGGCGTGGATCTGCAAGGATCCATCCGCCGGATCGATCGGGCTCTTGTGGTGGCTGCTGTCGAGATCGAACTGCCCCGCCCCCCGTTCGGCCAGCTCCAGCACATCCTTCTGGATGGCGCGCAGCAGGCTGACATTGCCCCTGGCATCCAGCTCGTCGATATCGACGAAAGCCTCGATTTGCGGCACCTCCAGCTCCATCAGCTGATGCAGGTAGTCGCGCCCCAGCTTGCCCATGGAGGCGAGCAGCGGGTTGGCGGGGCCCTGCAGGGTCTCGAGATCTGTACCTGGTTTGAGCTTGTTCTCGAGGCGCGCCAGGGTTTTCCTGTCCAGCAGATCCCCCCAGTAGTAGCGGCAGGGGTTGGTGACGAACAGGTGCACCTCCACCTCGGGTCGGCTGCCGAGGGCCAGCAGGGCCTCCACATAGCGCGGCGGCAGCGCCGAGATGCCGAACACGAACACCCGCTGCGGCAGCTTGCCCGGCAGATCGGCGGTGCGTTGCAACTCGTGGATAAACTCCTCGTAGAGGTTGGCTCTGTGGTAGCCGCTCGGAGAGAGCGCCAACGTGCGGGCCACCAGCTCGCGCCATAGCTCAGGCTGCCAGTCCTGCCCGCTCACCCCGGCCAGCTCCAACCCCAATCCTTCCCCCTGTTCCCAGCGGGCGATCCAGTCCGACCGGTAGACCAGATACTGGTCGAACAGATCCGCCACCTTCTGACAGAGCTGCCACAGTCGCACCTGTTCGGGATCCTGCACAGGATCCTCGTCATCCCCGCCCCCCAGATAGGCGGCGAGCGGTGCGAAGGCGGGCCTGCCCAGCAGGGCGGGCAAAATGGTCATAAGTTGCCAGCTCATGGCGCCCTTGTTGTAGGGGCTCTGGCGCGGCACGTCCGCCAGCACCCGGGTGAACATATCCCAGATGAAACTGGCAGGCAGCGGGAAGTCGATATTGGCGGCGATGCCGAAGGCCTTGGCCAGTTCCAGCTTGAGCCACTGGGCCATGCCCGGACTCTGTACCAGGATCTGCTCCCGATCGAAGGGGTGAGAGAGAGGAGCCTGCCGGATGCGGCTCACCAGCAGCTCCTTGAGCAGATCCAGCTGATTGGAGTGGTAGAGGGTAAACATGGACGACTCCCGCCAATTCAAATGAGGGGTGGGTGCGAGAAAAGGTGAGTCATTCCCGTCACTTCACACGAAATGGGATTGTCGGGGATCGGGGGGTAAGATGCAAAAGGCGCTTGTTGCCGCAGATCACGTCGCCATCATGCGGGGCGGGAAAGGGTCAATGGCGGGCATAAAAAAGCCGGTGCTGCTGCACCGGCCAAAAGGCGTTGGAAAACTCTCACTATCCAGGTATTACCAGTTCTTGCCGAGGCGGGCATCCAGACTGAAGGCCCCTGCACCGGCCGCCGCCAGGGCCAGGAAACCACCGGCCACGGAGACGTTCTTCATGAACATCAGCATCTGCATCTGATCCGCAGGCTGATAGTGGAAAATAAAGGCGGCCATCAGGGTGAAACCGGCCATCAGCACAGAGATGCTGCGGCTGAACAGACCCAGCATGATGGCGAGGCCACCACCCAGCTCCAGCAGTATCACCAGCGGCAGAATGAATCCGGGCACGCCCATGGCTTCCATGTAACCCTGGGTACCGGCATAGCCGCCGATCTTGCCCCAGCCTGCAATCACAAACATCAGTGCCAGCAGTACGCGACCCACCAGCAGTGCCACATCTTTCATCTTGTCCATTTCAAACTCCTCGTTGTATGTCAAATCACCGCTGACTGCTTCAGGGTAGGTCAAATAACAGGGCTTGGCTGGCACTCATTGCCACCAGATCCCATTTGGGTTCATCACGACTGAGTACCCCGTCGCCGGGTCGGGCAGCCAGACCGTTGGCGGTCAGCTCCCCTGAAATCATCTGCAGGTAACCGTGTCGGCCGGCCAGCGCCCAGGCGAGACTCTCACCGGGTTCAAGCTGCAACCGCCATACGCGGGCCTGTTGGCGGATCCTGAAGGATCCCGCTTCGCCATCCGGTGACGCCACCAGCGTCAATCCCGGGTTGGCTTCAATCTTCTTCTGCTGATAACCGGGGGTCGTGCCGTGTTCGTTCGGCTCGATCCAGATTTGCAACAGGGAGAGCGGCTCGGTCTGCGAGGGGTTGTACTCGCTGTGCCGGATGCCGGACCCTGCGCTCATCAGCTGGAAATCCCCTGCCGGGATCTGCTCGGCGTGGCCGAGGCTGTCCTTGTGCTCTATGGTGCCTTGCAGCACGCAGGTCAGGATCTCCATGTTGGCGTGAGGGTGAGTGGCGAATCCGCCACCCGGTGCCACCAGATCCTGATTGATGACCCGCAGCACCGAATGCCCCATCCAGTCCGGGTCGTAGTAGTGCCCGAAGGAAAAGCTGTGGCGCGCATCCAGCCAGCCGAAGTTGGCCTTGCCGCGCGCTTCTGCGGCTCTCAATTTCATCATGGTGTGCTCCTCACGTACCGATACGGTTGATTAACGCTGCTTGCCGCTACCGATGCCGAACGGAATCCGGTAGTCGCTGCTCTGCTCACCCAGGCTCACGGTCAGGTTGCCCTGGGTGCGGCTCGGGATCTGTACCTGCTGGCTGCCCATCAGGTTGGCATGCACGGAGGCAACCAGGTCGCCAGACTCGTCACGCACTTCCAGCATGGGGTTGGCCTTGCCTTCCACCGCGGCACTCGCGTGCCAGTTGACGAACAGCACGCCTGGGGCGGCATTGAGGTCAGCGGGGACGGAAGCCTGAGCAAAACCGGCTGTCATCAGGCCTGCAACGGCCAGCATCTTGATTACGTTTTTCATGTTCATTCACTCTCTTGGTTTTTATGTCATTGCCAAGGCCTGTTCGGCCAGAATCAATGCATCCATGCAAGAGGTTATTCAAATAGTGTGTTGTTCTTTTACCGACATCAGACATCACTCTTTGTGATGCCCCAGCCCGGAACTACTGTTTATTTGGCCGCTTGGCCTTCCTGCCTAAGCGTTGATTGAATATTAAAGACACTTGGCCTAAGTTGTTAGCGAGATAAACTGGCAAACATGTTCAAAAAAATTGAAGGTATGAAATGGCCAAGGAATCGAACAAGGAACGGGCGCTGACCCTGGAAGCCATACGGGTGCTGGACGCCATCGATCGCCGTGGCAGCTTCGCGGCGGCCGCAGACGAGCTGGGCAAGGTCCCCTCGGCGCTGAGCTACACGGTACAGAAGCTGGAAGACGAGCTGGACGCCATGCTGTTCGACCGCAGCGGCCACAGAACCAAGTTCACCCCGGCCGGCCGCATGCTGCTGGAGCGGGGCCGGGTGCTGCTGGAGGCGGCCGAGCATCTGGTGGGCGAGACCCGGGCACTGGCCCGTGGCTGGGAGACAGACATCACCATAGCCGTCGATGCCCTGGTGCCGCTGCAGGCGCTCTATCCCCTGGTCGAAAGGCTGGCCGAGCTGACGGATACCCGGCTCAGGTTTCGCGCCGAGGTGCTGGCGGGCAGCTGGGAGTGTCTGGAAGATGGCCGGGCCGACCTGCTCATCTCCTCCCTCAACCCCGACATCATGCTGACCGGCATCAAGCATCAGGCGCTGCAGGAGGAGGTGATGCTCTACGTCGCCCACCCGGATCACCCGCTGCACCAGGAGCCCGAGCCCCTGGCGGACGAGACGCTGCGCCGCTACCGCGCCATCGCGGTGGCGGACTCTGCGCTGCGCAAGCCGGTGCTCACCTATCGCCTGCTCGACAAGCAGCCGCGCCTCACCGTCAGCACCATGGCGGAGAAACGCGATGCCCTGCTGGCGGGGATAGGCGTCGGCACCATGCCGCTGAGCTGGATAGAGGAGGACATCAAGGCGGGCCGCCTCAAGGTGATCAGCCCCGAGTATCGTCACCAGATCCAGGTCGTACTGGCCTGGCGGCGCGATACCATGGGCAAGGCCAAGAGCTGGCTGGTGCGGGAGATCCCCAAGCTGTTTCCCTGCAAGGGGGAGTGAAGCCGGGAAGCCTTAGCCATGACGGATGGAGGCGGCGATCGCCTCCGCTTGACGGCGGGCGCAAATTCGGGGAAAAGAAAAAAGCGGACCTCTTGCGAGTTCCGCTCAATGCCAGGAAAGAATAAAAACCTTGCGGTTTAAAAAACCCTTAAATTGGAAGCAAACAATCGATTTCTCAACCAGGAAGGTCTTGAATCCGATTCGTTTTGAATTATGCGCGATGTTTTATGCGCCACCAGCAAAATGTTGAATGGTTGAAGGATATGCACCGCAGAGTATCACTATCTGCAACCTTCACCCTTGACTGGTCTGGCCATTTCAACCGATTACGACGGGTTTATTTCCTCTGGTTTTTTTAAGTGTCAGTATCTGAGCCCATAACTAAAAAAGAACCCAGTTTCTGACACAACATAAAGATGCAGATAAAGGAATAGTTGCATGACCTACAGCCAGACCCTGGCCAACAATATTCTCGACACCCTGAAGAAGACCCTGACCGACAAGGGGATCCGCTATCAGACCCTGGCAGAAGCCATGGGGGTCTCCATCGCCACCGTCAAGCGGATGATGAACAAACCCTCCCTGCCGTTCGATACCCTGCTGGAAATCTGCCACCTGGTGGGGCTCTCGTTCGAGGAGCTGCTGGACCGCACCCAGGATGCCCAGAGCCGCCGCGCCGTCTTCACCCAGGAGCAGGACGAGGCATTCCATAAGGAGCCGGGGCTCTACGCCTTTCTCGCCAACATCTTCTGGCGCGACAAGACGCTGATCGATCTCAAGCGGGAGTACGGCCTGACAGACGCCTCCTGCTACCTCTACCTGCGCAAGCTGGAGAAGCTCGGCATCCTGCAGCTCGGCATAGACAACAGCTACCACTTCCTCATCAGCGAGCGCATCAGCTTCGAGCAGCACAGCCGCTTCGCCCGCCAGCAGGCGCGCCAAGCCATGTCCGTGCTGGGGGACTATCTGGTGGAGAACATGCACAAGTCCAACAACTACATGGCGCTGTGCCAGCTCCATCTGGGCGAGAGCGAGGCCATGGCGCTGATCGAGCGGATGAAGGAGTACTGGCACCAGGAGCTCAAGCTCAACCGCCCCGCCATCGGCCAGCGCGAGGGCAGCAAGACCTACACAATGTCGCTGCAGCTGGCGGACTGCGGCTACCAGAGCTTCGATGACCTGATCCCCAATATCGACAACTGATCCCGGCGGATCCTGCGGGATCCGTCTGCTGTGGTCAGCTCGAAAGCGGCAATTCAGATCGGCTTGCAGCCATCGGCCGCAGCGCCCGCGTCCCCCGACAGATACCTGTCGCCACTGTGCCCGCCAGTGCGCGCTGATTCATTGTGACTCCGCCATATGGGGACATTTTGAGGGGCTGAATGCATGCGACAGCGCCCGGGTGTCGAGATGAATTCGTATGGCATCCGGCCGCCAGTGCTCGATATCGCAATCCACCAGCCCCCCTCGCTCGTCATAGTTGACCCGCACCAGCCTCAGCACTGCGCTCCCTTCCGCCAGATTGAGGGCGCGGGCTATGGTGCCCCGTGCCGCCGAGGGGGTGATCTCCAGGCTGGCACCGCCCTGGCCTATGCCATAGTGCTGCTGATAGAGCTCGGTGAGTGAGCTGGCCAGCGGCGCGCTGGCGATATCGGGGAAGCGGCTGGCCAGCAGGTGGTGGCTGACGTGGAGCACGGGTCGACCGTCGATCAACCGCTGGCGGCGGATCTCGTAGAGCGGGGTGAAGGGATCCAGCCCCATCCAGCGGCACAGCTCGCTGCTGGCCAGGGCGCTGCCGTGGGCCAGCACCCGGGTCTCGGCAATGCGCTGCTGCTCGCCGATCCACTGGTGAAAATGGGTGTGGATGGCGGGGTCGTAGGTGAGCCGGGGCGGCGCCACAAACCAGCCGCGCCGCTCGGCCCGGTAGATGAGGCCGTCCGCTTCCAGGCTGGAGAGCGCCTCCTTGATGGTGATGCGGGTGGTGGCGAAACGCTCGCTCAAGGCCCGTTCGGCGGGCAGCTGTTGCCCCGCCCCCAGCTGGCCGCTGCCGATATAGCGGCGCAGAGTCTGGCAAATCTGTTCACACTTGGAGGGGCTGCGGCCAGCGGCCACCCCCTGTTCGCTCAATCGCTCTGTCACTGTCACATCCCTGTCGGTCATTCCGGTTTGCGTCCGTCTGGAGTAGACCAGCGGCTGTCGGCCCTGAGTTGTAACCGCTGTGGATGACAGTGCCGTGACAGGGCGATTGTCATCAAACTGCCATCAAAGCGCCCCGCCACCGTCATATTTCCCCTCTAGCATCCCTCTCGAACCTTAACTGACCTAGTCCAGAGGGATGGGATGATGAAAAGCGTGATCGCAAGTGCACTGGCCCTGGTGGCCATCAGTCAGCCACTGTTTGCCGCCGAGAACATCGCGGATCTTGAGAAAGCCGCCCGCGGTGAAGGCCAGCTCAGCAGCATTGGCATGCCCGACAGCTGGGCCAACTGGAAGGACACCTGGCAGCAGCTGGGCAACATCTACGGCATCAAGCATCAGGATACCGACATGAGCTCGGCCCAGGAGATCGCCAAGTTCGCCGCCGAGAAGGCCAACGCCACCGCCGACATCGGCGACGTGGGCGGCGCCTTCGGCCCGGTCGCGGTCAAGCAGGGGGTCACCCAGCCCTACAAGCCCTCCACCTGGGCCGATATTCCGAACTGGGCCAAGGATGCGGACGGCCACTGGATGCTGGCCTATACCGGCACCATCGCCTTCCTGATCAACAAGGATCTGGTCAAGGCCGCCCCCACCAGCTGGCAATCCCTGCTGGGCGGCGACTACAAGGTGACTCTGGGTGACGTGGGCGTGGCCTCCCAGGCCAACAACGGCGTGCTGGCGGCGGCCTATGCCACCGGCGGCAGCGAGAAGAATCTCAAGCCCGCCTTGGAATTGTTCGGCCAGCTGGCCAAGCAGGGTCGCCTGTCGCTGAACGACCCCTCCATCGCCAATATCGAGAAGGGCGAGGTGGAAGTGGGCGTGCTGTGGGACTTCAACGCGCTGAACTACCGCGACAAGATAGACCCCAAGAAGTTTGATGTGGTGATCCCGAGCGACGGCTCCGTCATCGCCGGCTACACCACCATCATCAACAAGTGGGCCAAGAACCCCAACGCCGCCAAGCTGGCGCGGGAATACATCCTCTCCGATGCCGGTCAGATCAACCTGGCCCGTGGCTACGCCCGCCCCATCCGCAGCAACGTGGTGCTGCCGGACGATGTGAAAGCCAAGCTGCTGCCGGCCGAGCAGTACGCCAACGCCAAGCCGGTCAGCGACCATGCCGCCTGGGAGCAGAGCTCCAAGGCCCTGCCGCGCCAGTGGCAGGAAACCGTCATGATCAACATGCAGTAAGGAGTGCCAGTGCAACACAAGGTGATAGTGGTACTTGTGGATGGCCTGTCTGCCGAGGTAGCCCACACCATGGGCTACCTCACAGGCATGGTGGAGGCAGAGCGCGGCCTGTATACAACCCTGAGCTGCGCCCTGCCCTCCCTCTCCCGGCCCCTCTACGAGTGCATCCTGACCGGCGTACCGCCAGTAACCAGCGGCATCACCCACAACGGGGTGAGTCGCCTGAGCCAGCACGACTCCATCTTCCATCTCGCCCGGGCCGCGGGCAAAAGCACCGCCGCCGCCGCCTATCACTGGGTAAGCGAACTCTACAACCGCAGCCCCTGGCTGGCGCTGCGGGATCGTTACACCCATGACGAGCAGCTGCCGATCCAGCACGGCTGCTTCTACTGGAATGACAACTACCCCGACAGCCATCTGCTGATGGATGGCGAGTGGCTGCGAACCCAATATGATCCCGATTTTCTGCTGATCCACCCCATGGGAGTGGACGATGCGGGCCACAAGTTTGGCCTGGATTCCCGCCAGTACCGCAACCAGGCGCGCCGCATGGACAGCCTGCTGGCCGATTTGCTGCCCCAGTGGCTGGCAGAAGGGTATCAGGTGGTGATCACCTCGGATCACGGCATGAACGAGGATCTCAGCCACGGCGGCACCTTGCCAGAAGAGCGCAGCGTGCCGCTCTGGCTGTTTGGCGATGCCTTTGTGGCCCAGTGGCCGGAGGGCGCGACGATCGCCCAGACCCAGCTCTGCGCCCTGATGGCCGACTTGCTGGGCATTCCCCACGACAAGCCAGCCGCACCACAGCTGCTCAAGGCGGCCTTTATGCGCGAGGTGCACTGATGATGCCTGCCACCACGAGGACCGCGGCGGATCAACCCGTGAAGATCCTGCACGGAGCCCGCCGCCACTGGCTGCCCGCCCTGGTGCTGCTCCCCTTCATCCTGCTGATGATGTTGTTCCAGCTCGCCCCCATGGGGTGGGTGCTGGTGGGCAGCTTCCAGACCCCGGATGGCTGGGGCATCGACCATTACCGGGAAATTTTGGGCTCCCCCTTCTACCTGCAATCCTTCACCAACTCGCTGCGCATCGCCGGCATCGCCAGCTTGGCGGGGCTTGTCATCGGCACTCTGGGCGCCGCTGCGCTGCGCCACAGCGGCGAGCGGGTGAAGCGGCTGCTGCTGGCCTTTGTCACCATGACCAGCAACTTCAGCGGCGTGCCCCTGGCGTTCGCCTTCATCATCATTCTCGGCATCAACGGCGCCGTCACCCTGCTGCTCAAATCCTGGGGCTGGATCGACGGCTTCAACCTCTACTCGGGGTCGGGCCTCATCCTCATCTACACCTATTTCCAGATCCCGCTTGCCTTGCTGCTGCTCTATCCGGCGTTCGATGCGCTGCAGGATGACTGGCCCCAGGCCGCCGCCCTGCTGGGCGCCAGCAAGAGACAGTACGTGTGGCACGTGGCGCTGCCTGTGCTCACTCCCGCCCTGCTCGGCACCCTCATCATCCTGTTTGCCAACGCGGTGGGGGCCTATGCCTCCGCCTACGCCCTCACCACGGGCAACTTCAACCTGGTGACCATACGCGTGGCCAGCCTGGTCTCAGGCGACATCTTCCTCGAGCCCAATCTGGCGGCGGCGCTGGCGGTGATCCTGATGGTGCTGCTGGGAGTGGTGACGGCCGCCAACCAGTGGCTGCTGAAGAAGAGCTATGTGAACAAGGGGCAATCCCATGCATGACCTGACACCCCGCTGGCCAAGGTGGGTGCTGGGGGCGCTGGTCGCCACCCTGCTGCTGCCGCTGCTGGCCACCTTTCTCTATTCGATCTCCACCCGCTGGGGGGCGACCCTGCTGCCGGACGGCTTCACCCTCGACTGGTATCTGCAGCTGTGGGGCGACCCGCGCTTTCTTGCGGCGTTTGGCCGCAGCCTGCTGGTCTGTTTCGCCACCCTGCTGCTGGGCACGCTAGTGCTGGTGCCGACCGTGCTGGTGGTGGCCTACTACTTCCCCAGGCTGGATCCCTGGATGAACCTGCTGATCCTGCTCCCCTTCGCGGTGCCGCCCGTGGTCTCCTCTGTGGGGCTGCTGCAGATCTACGCCGACGGTCCGCTACCCATAGTCGGCACGCCCTGGATCCTGATCGGCACCTGGTTCACAGTCGTGCTGCCCTTCATGTACCGGGCGCTGGCCAACAGCCTGCAGGGTGTACCGCTGAAAGATCTGATGGATGCCACCCACCTGCTGGGGGCCAGCAGTGCCCGCGCCTTCGCGCTGGTGGTGATCCCCTGCCTGCGCAAGGGGCTGCTGGCGGCGCTGTTTCTGTCGCTCTCCTTCCTGCTCGGGGAGTTCGTGTTTGCCAACATGCTGGTGGGCACCCGTTACGAGACACTGCAGGTCTACCTCTACAACATGCGCGCCACCTCGGGCCACTTCACCAGCGCCTTGGTGATGAGCTACTTCCTGCTGACCCTGCTGCTCACCTGGGCGGCAAACAGATTCCATCGGTGATCCATATGTTCCATCTAGAAGTAACCCAACTGCACAAATCCTACGGCGAGACCAAGGTGTTCGAGGGGATAGAGTTCGGCATCCGCAAGGGGGAGCTGGTGACCCTGCTCGGCCCCTCAGGCTGCGGCAAATCCACCCTGTTGCGGGCGCTGGCCGGGCTGACCCCGGTCGATGGCGGTCAGGTGCGGGTGGCCGGTGAAGAGATCACCTGGCAGGCACCCCAGAAGCGCGGTATCGGCATGGTGTTCCAGAGCTATGCCCTCTTCCCCAACATGACGGTGTGGGACAACGTGGCCTTCGGCCTCAAGATGAAGCCCCAGCCGGGACGGGAGCTGGCGGCCAGCGTGCAGGAGGCCTTGAGTCTGGTGGAGCTGGATGGCTTAGAGCGCCGCTATCCGAGCGAACTCTCCGGTGGCCAGCGCCAGCGGGTCGCCCTGGCCCGCGCCCTGGTGGTGCGGCCAAGGATCCTGTTGCTCGACGAGCCGCTCTCGGCCCTCGATGCCCGCATCCGCCGCAGCCTGCGCTTGCAGATCCGCGAGATCCAGCAGCGCCTCGAGCTCACCACCATCTTCGTCACCCACGATCAGGAAGAAGCGCTGACCATGTCGGACCGGATCTTCCTGATGAACAAGGGATCCATAGTCCAGAGCGGCACGCCTGAGCAGATCTACACCCGCCCCGCCAGCGAGTTTGTGGCGAGCTTTATCGGCAACTACAACCTGCTGAACGCAGAGCAGGGCAAGTCCCTGTTCGGCCCCCGTTTTCAAGGCAAGCTGGCGCTGAGGCCGGAGTCCATCACACTGCTGCCCGCAGGGGCGACCAGTAGCGAGCCCAGCCTGCCCGGCATAGTTCGCCAGCAGCAGCTGCTCGGCAACGTCATCCGCTATCAGGTGGCGTGCGAGGCGGGGCTCTTGACGGTGGACTGCCTCAACCGCTCGGCCCGGGATCTGCTGCCGGCAGGCACAAGTGTCACTCTGGCGGTGGCCCGGGATCAGCTGTGTGAGGTAGCATAAGGCCATGTATCCCATTCTGTTTTCCGCCGGCATCAAGGTGCCGGCCACCAACCCAAGGAGCCGTCATGGCACTGGCACTGTTTGATCTGGATGAGACCCTGATTGCCGGGGATTCCGCCAGCCTCTGGCTGGAGTACATGGTGGCCCAGGAGCTGGCCCCGGCGGACATGATTGCCGAGGAGCAGGCCATGATGTCCCTCTACCATCAGGGCAAGATGGACATGCATCAGTACATGGCCTTCACCCTGCGGCCGCTGGCGGGCAAGTCGCGCCAGTGGCTCGGCCAGCAGTGCCAGCACTTCGCCGAGCAGGTGCTGCGGGCGCGCATCTACCCGGAAGGGTTGGCGCGCATCGAGTGGCACAGGGAGCGCGGTGACGAGCTGGTACTGATCTCCGCCTCCGGCGAGCATCTGGTGGCCCCCATGGCGCAGATGCTGGGGATGGATCACTGCGTCGCCATACTGCTGGATGAGGAAGAGGGCATGCTGACCGGCCAGACTCGCGGCACTCTCAGCTTTCGGGAAGGCAAGGTGGCCCGCATCAACCAGCTCTTCGCCGGGAACGACAACCTCTGGCAGGAGAGCCACGGTTACAGCGACTCCCACAACGACCTGCCACTGCTGCGGGCCGTGACCCATCCCCATGCGGTCAATCCGGCTCCCGGCCTGCGTCAGGTCGCCGTCGAGCAGGCCTGGCCCACCCTGGACTGGCAGTTGGTCGGCTGAATGAAGAAGAGGCCCTCAGGCCTCTTCGTTGCTCAACAGGCTGCCTTTTGGCAAGCTCCCCTCTCCGGCCACCAGTTCCTGCGGCTTGCCCAGGTAGATGCGGTTCTTGCCATCGCGCTTGGCACGATAGACCTCGGCATCGGCCACCTCCAGCAGCGTCTGGCCGTGCGTCACCTCATGGCTGGCCACCAGCCCGCCACTCAAGGTGAGTCTGAGGCCAGGCTCGCGCCAGTCCAGTGACTCCACCCCCTTGCGAAACTGCTCCATCAGCATCAGGCAGAAGTGGGTATCCGGGTTGACCATCAGCACCACCAGCTCCTCCCCGCCGTAACGGCAGACCCAGCCATGATCCCCCAGTAGCCGCATGGCCAGCTTGGACACCCGCTTGAGAACAACATCCCCGGTCTGGTGGCCATAGTTGTCGTTGACCCGCTTGAAGTCATCGAGATCGACCATGGCCAGGCAGAAAGGCTGGTGTTCGAGCAACAGCCTGGTCAGGCGTTCGTCGAAGAAGCGGCGGTTGTAGAGGCCGGTCAGCTTGTCCAGATGGGCCTGCTGGCGCGCCTCGTGATAATCCTTGCCCACCTCGGCCAGCTCGGCGTAGACGTCCTTGAGCTCACGCATCCCGCCTTGGGGCACGTCATCGGGTTGGGTCCGGCTGGCCCGGATCATGGAGGAGATCTCGTCGAGCATGCGGCGGAAATAGCGGGACCACACCAGTGCCAGCACGAAGTAGAGCACGCAGGCCAGCGCCACCATCAGCAGCACATTGAGGGAGACCCTGTCGATCGCGGCCTGGACGCTGGCCGCCGGTTGCACGCTGATGAGCACCCAGTTGCGTTCAGGCAACTTGCTGTAGGCCACGAACAGCTGGGAGGCCTTGTCCAGGAAGATGCCATCCCCCTGCTTGAAGCGGGAGAGCCACTGGGGATGGGTCATGGGCTTGAGCAACTGGGCGGGATCCGGGTGCACCAGCACCTTGCCGGACTGGTTGACTATCATCTGGTACCCGTTGTCAGCCTGGCGGTTCAGCTGGGCCGAGAAGGGCGCCAGGATGGCATCGACCGCAAACACCCCCCGCACCTTGCCGCTGGTATCGGTCAGGGCCCGCGCCAGGGCGATCACCAGGTTGCCATTGGTGTAGTCGTAGTAGGGCTCGGTCCAGACTATCTTGCCCAGATGCTGGCTGGCCAGCAGGTACCAGGGGCGCACCCTGGGATCGAAGTTGGCATCCGCCTCCCACTTGGGATAGATCAGCATCTGGCGCTCGGCCGTGCCGACATAGATGTAGATGAGATCGGCCATCACCCCCTTGTAGAGCCGCCACTCCTTCAGATAGGTCTCGATATTGTACAGGCGGGGGCCGCTGATATCTTCCACCTTCACTTGGTCGTAGATAAGCGTAAACTGCCGTTCCATCTCCTGGAGATAGGGCTCGATGAAGACGTGACGCAACTGGTGATTGGTGGCGAGCAGACGCTGCTGCAACTCGTTTTGCAGGCTGCGTTCCATGTGCAGATAGTAGATGCCGCCCAGCATCAGCACGGGAATGAACAGCAGCAGCAAGCCCAGCCGCATCCGGGCAACCAGGGACCAGGTTTTCTTGGAGACAACACGCTTATCCAACCCGGACTCCTGCTACCGTCAAACATGATGTAGTGTCAGAATATCAGCACCACGGGATGGCGTCCAAAAGGAAGCTGGTTATGTGCTCAACAAGAGGTAATCGACACGGATGTTGAACCCGGATCTGCTGATGGCGCTGCACTATTGCGCCGTGATCACCCTGACCGGGGCCATCACCTCAGAGTATTTTCTGTTCCGGCGCGGCATGTCCATCGAACAGGTGCGCAAGCTGCTGCTGGCCGACGGCCTGGCGGCGCTGGCCCTGCTGCTCATCTTCATCACGGGGGTGTTGCAGGTGCTCGCCCACCCCGACGAGCCCGCCGTGCTGCTCGCCAACCCAGGCTATCGCACCAAGCTGCTGCTGTTCTTCGTGATGGCCATCAGCTTTGGCTACCCCAGCCGCCTCTTCTATCGCTGGCGCCGCTCCCTTCGCCAGGGTCGGGCCCCCATGGTCTCCATCCAGCAGCAGTTCTGGGTGATCTGGATCCTGCGCGGCAACCTCTTGCTGCTCGCCCTCATTCCCCTTCTGGCCAGACTCGCCAACAGCTGAAGGCAGCCGCCATGAAACCTCAATAACGGCTGATCCTGAGCCTGGGCAGCAAGGCTCTTGCTGCTCACCCTGATCCCCCTGCTGGCCAGACTCGCCAGTAGCTGAAGGCAGCCGCCATGAAACCGCAATAACGGCTGATCCTGAGCCTGGGCAGCAAGGCACTTGCTGCTCACCCTCATCCCCCTGCTGGCCAGACTCGCCAACAGCTGAAAGCAGCCGCCATGAAACCTCAATAACGGCTGATCCTTAGCCTGGGCAGCAAGGCTCTTGCTGCTCACCCTGATCCCCCTGCTGGCCAAACTCGCCAACAGCTGAAAGCAGCCGCCATAAAACCGCAATAACGGCTGATCCTGAGCCTGGGTAGCAGGGCACTTGCTGCTCCCCCTGCTCCCCCTGCTGGCCAGACTTGCCAGCAGCTGAAGGCGACGCTTATTCAGCAGCCATACGGATCAATCCGGCCCCTGCTCGGCCATTTTGCGGCTGCCACCCTTTTCCCCTCGCTGCCCCTCCTGCGGACTAAACTCGCGAGCGTTAAAGACAAATCCCCCCGAGCACGGTTATCTTGGTGGCTGGAGCTTTGCGGACGGGCGCCTGCCCGCCACCTTTTCAGGGATGAATTCGTATGCGTTCGAACATGATGTTACTGATGGCCGCAGCCATCTGGGGGCTGGGCTTCGTCGCCCAGCGGCTGGGGATGGATCACATGGGGCCTTATACCTTCAACGGCCTGCGCTTTCTGCTCGGTGCCGCCTCCCTGCTGCCGCTGCTGTGGTGGCTCAAGTCACGCCAACCCACCGGTCAGTCCGGTGATCGCCGCCTGCTGCTGACCGGGGGCCTGCTCGCCGGTGTCGTGCTGTTCAGCGCCGCCTCCCTGCAGCAGGTGGGGCTGCTCTATACCACGGCCGCCAAGGCGGGCTTCATCACAGGCCTCTACATCATACTGGTGCCCGTCATCGGCCTGGCCCTGCGTCACAAGACCGGGGCCAACACCTGGGTCGGCGCCCTCATCGCCATGGCCGGACTCTATTACCTGAGCGTGACCGAGGAGTTCACCATAGGCTACGGCGACCTGTTGCAGGTGATCGGCGCCCTGTTCTGGGCCATTCATCTGCTGGTGCTGGATCACTACTCGAGCCGGGTCGCGCCGATCCGCCTGGCCGGCGTCCAGTTCCTGGTGTGCGGCCTGCTCAGCCTGGGGGTTGCCTTCACCATGGAGACACCGACCATGAGCGGCGCCGTGGCGGGCTGGCAGGCGCTGCTCTATGCCGGTCTGGTCTCGGTCGGTATCGGCTACACGCTGCAGGTGGTGGGGCAGCGCGGCGCCCATCCGGCCCACGCCGCCATCATCCTCAGCCTGGAGACAGTCTTCGCCGCCATCGGCGGTGTGCTGCTGCTCGGCGAGACCCTGGATGAACGCGCCATGGTGGGCTGCGCCCTGATGCTGGCAGGCATGTTGATCTCCCAGATCCGCCTGCGCTGGTGGTGGAAGTCGCGTCGGGACAAGGTGCCGAGCCAGCCTTGATGCGGGCGGACATCTTGCTCTCACGGGTGCGACTGTGTCGAGACGGCGTCACCCATCTCACATGAAACGAGGCGCCCACGGGCGCCTCGTTTTATTGCCACTTGTGGCCACATGCCTAACGCACGCTGGAGCAGAAGCTGACATCGTCGCGCAGGGGATCGTTGCTCACGCTGTGGTAGAGCTCGAAACAGGGGCCGCTGCCAAATTCCAGTCCGGCCGCCACTATGTCGCCGACATGCTCCTGCCAGCGCGGCCCGTACTGGCTGCGATCCGTGATGAGGTAGCGGGACTGGGCATAACGCCCGGCGGGAATGAGCTGGGTTTCCACCTCCCCCTCGCCCCGGGTCTGGGCAGGTACAGTGACGCCGATATCGGTGCGGCACTGGGCCGGTGGCGTCACCTCAGGGTTGTCGTGGTAGATGAAGATCCACTCCCCCTGCTCGAGTCCGCGGGTGGCCGCCCACTGGTACAGGCGGCCGCAGACGGCATCATACCCCTCGCCATAGGGGCCTGTGACCCGGATATAGGCCAGGGTACGGGCGTCCATCTCGACAGTTTTCATGGTGTTGCTCCTTGCTGATGAGTGGCCTTCAGCATAAGGGGACGAACCTTCCCATGCGTGTCCATCCTTGCTCTCCAGGTGTCCATTCTTGCGCTTGTCGCGGCGAAACTCACCAGGGGTGCAACCGTAATGGCGGCGAAACGCCTTGGCGAACGCCTGGGAGCTGGCAAGGCCCGCCCCCAGCGCGATGGCGGTGATGCTGGCGTCCGTGTAGCAGAGCTGCCAGGCCGCCCGCTGCATGCGCAAGCGCCGACACATCTCCCCCGGCGCCTCGCCCGCCACTGCGGTGAACACCCGGTGAAAATGGTAGAGGGAGAGGCAGGCCCGATCCGCCAGCGCCTCGATGGAAAGATCAGGATCTCGCTCCAGCGCCCGCAGCACAGGGATGAGCCGGCGGCGGTAGTCGATCATGGCCGGATCCTCGCCATGTAGAGGGCATCCACGTATTCACCCTGCCGAAAAGCGAAGCCGCGGGCCAGCCCCTCTTCGACGAAGCCGAACTTGCGATAGAGCGCCTGCGCCCCCGGATTGTCGGTATAAACGGTGAGCTCGACACGTTGCAGGTTGAGCCAGTTGTCGGCCATCTCCAGCGCGGCCCCCAACAGGGCCGAGCCGATACCCTTGCCGGCCCAGTCATCACGCACCCCCATGCCGATGCAGGCCACGTGTTTGCGCCTGGGATTGGGCTCGATATGCAGCGAGAGCTGGCCCACCAGCAGGCCGTCGACCTCGGCCACCAGCGCCACCACGCTGCCGTTCTCCAACCGCTTCTGCCAGACGCTCAAGGTCGGATACGGCAGTTGCAGGGTGCCCGCCTGGGCGTTGGGCATGGCATAGAGATCCCGCAAGGCGGGAGCATCGGCCGGTTCGGCGTGACGAATGGTGATCTGCATCTAAGGCTCCTTCTCAAAAACCTCATCATGCAGCATCAGAAGGGTCCGGTCATCCCCCCAGCCCCACCCATTTGTGATGCCTATCAAAGGGCGAGGGAAGGCCCATTGGTTCCGGGGTTTTTCCTTGTTATAGACTCAAGGCTCACCAACAAGGAGAAGCACCATGAACGACAAGACCCTGCACAGTGCCAATGGCGCCCCCGTTGTCGACAACAACAACAGCCTCACCGCCGGCCCCCGTGGCCCAGTGCTGATGCAAGACATCTGGTTGATGGAAAAGTTGGCTCATTTCGATCGGGAACGGATCCCAGAGCGGGTGGTTCACGCTAAGGGCTCGGGCGCTTACGGCACCTTTACCGTGACCCATGACATCAGCCAGTTCAGCAAGGCGGATCTGTTCAACGCCGTCGGCAAGCAGACCCCTGTGTTCCTGCGCTTCTCCACCGTGGCCGGTGAGAAGGGGGCGGCTGACGCCGAGCGCGACGTGCGCGGCTTCGCCCTCAAGTTCTACACAGAGCAGGGCAACTGGGATCTGGTGGGCAACAACACCCCAGTCTTCTTCATCCGCGATCCGCTGAAATTCCCGGACTTCATCCATACCCAGAAGCGGGATCCGCGCACCAACCTGCGCAGCGCCACCGCCGCCTGGGATTTCTGGTCCCGTCATCCGGAATCCCTGCACCAGGTCACCATCCTCTTCAGCGACCGCGGCATCCCCAAAAGCCTGCGGGAGATGAACGGCTACGGCAGCCATACCTTCAGCTTCATCAACGACGCCAACGAGCGCTTCTGGGTCAAGTTCCACTTTAAGACCGAACAGGGCCACAGCTTCTACACAGATGAAGAGGCGGCCAATGCCGTCGGTCAGGACAGAGAGACCAGCCAGGCCGATCTGTTCAACGCCATCGAGCAGGGCGACTTCCCGCGCTGGAAGGTCTATGTGCAGGTGATGCCGGAGGCCGAAGCCCAGACCTATAAGATCCACCCGTTCGACCTCACCAAGGTGTGGCCGCACAACGACTACCCACTGATCCCGGTCGGCGTGCTGGAGCTCAACCAGAACCCGGACAACTACTTCGCCCACGTGGAGCAGGCCGCCTTCACCCCGGCCAACGTGGTGCCCGGCATCGGCTTCTCGCCGGACCGCATGCTGCAGGGCCGCCTGTTCTCCTACGGCGACACCCAGCGCTATCGCCTCGGCGTCAACCACGGCCTGCTGCCGGTCAACGCACCGCGCTGCCCGTTCCACCACGGTGCCCACCGCGACGGCGCCATGCGGGCGGACAGCAATGGCGGCGCCACCCCCAACTACCAGCCGAACCGCTTCGGCACCCAGCAACCGAGCGAGCAGCACGAGCCGGCGCTGAGTCTGGAAGGAGCCGCCCTGCACTACGATTTTCGCGACTACGACAGCGATTACTACAGCCAGCCGGGCAACCTGTTCCGGATCATGGACGAGGGGCAACGCTCGCGCCTCGCCGCCAACCTGGCGCGTTCCCTCATCAATGTGGAGGATGACGCCATAGTCGCGGCCCAGCTCAGGCACTTCGAGCAGGCCGACCCCGAGTACGCCAAGCGGGTCGAGCTGGCGCTGGCCGCCCTGCAGCGTTAAGTCGCAGGCAGCCAACATCTGCAAAAGCAAAACGGGGGCCTGCTGGCCCCCGTTCTCGTCATGACGGTATTTGATAAATAAGAAACGGAGCCCGAGGCCCCGTTCTTCACTGCGGTATCAATCCCGGACGCAGCGCCCTCGCGCTCTTCCCGCTCCCTTGCCAACAAGCGTTTGTACCGCCCGTTACGGCAAGCATGCTGTGCATAGGCAGAGCGTCACAGTGATCGTCTGCGGTGATGAATAAAAAAACAGAGCCCAAGGCTCTGTTTTCACTGCTGTATCAATCCCGGACGGAACGCGCTTCGCGCTCTTCCCGCTCCCTTGCCAACAGGCGTTTGTACCACCCGTTACGGCAACCAAGCTGTGCATTGGAAGAGCGGCACCGTTACCCGCCTGCGGTGATGAATAAAAAACGGAGCCCGAGGCTCCGTTTTTCACTGCGGTATCAATCCCGGACGGAACGCGCTTCGCGCTCTTCCCGCTCCCTTGCCAACAAGCGTTTGTACCACCAGCTACTGCGACGACGTTGTGCATTGGAAGAGCGACGAGCCATTTCTTAGGTTCCAGCCAAGAGAGGAAAAGAGCCGCATTATGCGATAGAGGTCACGTCCATGTCTTTAGCTGGATCAAGAAAAGCCTCACTGACCGACGCTGATGGTGCCGCTCTTCGTCGCCTTCCCGGCCGCATCCGACGCCCTTTCCGGCTCGCGCCAGGCCAGTGGCCCGTTGCTCTCCAGCTCGTTTTGTGGGGCGCACTCCAGCCAGCTGTCGCCCTGCTGGATCCTGGCCCCCAGCGAATATTTCTGATCCTGATACCAGCAGACTCGCTCCGGCAGCGACCCCAGCGGCAGCACCAGCTCGGTTCCCGCCTGCACCCGTGTCACGTCGGCTGGCCCGGCGACGGCAGTCGCACTGCCCAGCCAAACCAGCAGCAGGCAACCCACCCCACACTTGCTTGCATTCATGGTGTCACTCCTTGCTCAGTACGGAATGAAAGCGACCGGAAACGGCGCAAACTTGATTAATAAGCCATACGCCGACTGGCATTCCCAAGCCAATATGATAGCCTGCCAGCGCCTGCTCACACCCGTCAAAAACGGCGCAGGAAAACCCCGGTGGATTTGTCGGTTCTCGACGAATATAACCTTATTAATCAAATCGTTATTTGGATATTATCCCAATGCGTATCATGCCGTTGCTCCAGGCGGCCTGCCTGAGCCTGATGTTGTCCGCCTGCGTCGCCCCTCTCTTGCTGATGAGCCCTACCAGTCAACTGATGTGGGCCCTGCTCAAGCCGCTGGTCGGTTTCGACCCCAACGAAGCCAACCTGTTCGAACAGCCCATGATCAAGGATCGAATGACCGGCATTCTGGGTCCCAATTACGACAGCACCATGCAGTTGCTCAAGACAGCCAACGAGCTGCAGCAGGAGGGTCCGCTGTTCTATGTGGTCTCCCGCTACGCCCCCGTGCCGGACGTTGCCAAGCAGGCCGGCATGGTGTGGAACTCACAGACCAACCAGATGTCCGTCATGCTGCTCAAGGGCGATGGCACACCCCAGGTATTTGGCGAGAACCTGGCCGCAGGCGCACCGAGCTGGCCAAGCGAGATGCAGAACTGGCAGGCGCAGGGCAACCCGACGGCCACAGCACTCTCCGGCGCTACCAACGGTCTGACCGGCTCGGCGACCAAGAGCCTGACCGGCGCCGCCACTACCAGCTCGGTATTCGGCAGCGTGCTGGGTTCCCTGCAGCAGGGCGCCAGCAAGACCATGACCGACACCACCAAGCAAGTAGTGAACAGCGCCACCACCTCGGCCCAGCAACAGGCCAGCAAAGCCGTGACCGAACCCGCCAAGCAGGCCGTCAGCAGCACCACGGCACAGCAGCAGGCCAGCAAGGCCGTGACCGAACCCGCCAAGCAGGCCGTCAGCAGCGCCACTGCCACGGTACAACAGCAGGCCGCCAAGACCGCGACCGAACCCGCCAAGCAAGCCGTCAGCAACGCCAGCACCACGGTACAGCAGCAGGCCAGCAAGGCTGTGACCGAACCCGCCAAGCAGGCGGTCAGCAGCGCCAGCGCCACGGTACAGCAGCAGGCCAGCAAGGCCGTGACCGAACCCACCAAGCAAGCCGTCAGCAGCGCCACTGCCACGGTACAGCAGCAGGCCAGCAAGGCCGTGACCGAGCCCGCCAAGCAGGCCGTCAGCAGCGCCAACGCCACGGTACAGCAGCAGGCCAGCAAGACCGTGACCGAACCCGCCAAGCAGGCGGTCAGCAGCGCCAGTGCGACCGCAACGACGGCGGCGGCCGAGGCCGCACGCGCCGCTGCCGAAGCCGAGATGGAAGCCCTGCTCAAGTAAGTCCCTCCCCAGGCCATCGCAAGATGGCCTAGCTGTTTTCCTTCCCCCTAGCTCCCCGTCACAGCTGCTCGCCATCCACGCTACCGGATGCGTGAAATCATGAACTTCTCGACATAGCCCCCTAAACTGGAAGGACGATTTGTTGCAAGGAGTGCTGCCATGTCGCGTCTGCTCAGCCTGATGATCTGCTGCTGTCTCGGTGCGGCCCTGCCCGTCTCGGCATTCACCTACTATTCCGAGCAGAACATGCCGCTCAATGGTCAGGATGAGCAGGGCAAGAGCACTGGGCTGGCGGTCGAGCTGCTGCGGCTGATGTGGCAGGAGATGGGGGAACCGGAACAACCCATCCACTTCATGCCCTGGGCCAAGGCCTGGTATCTGCTGACCCAGCAGCCGGATGCCGTGCTGTTCACCACGGCCCGCACCCAGGCGCGGGATCCCCACTTTCTCTGGGTCTGCCCCATCAGCCACTCCCGGGTGTCGCTGGTGGGCCGCAAGCGGGATGCCCCCAGGGTGGCCAGCAAGGCCGATCTCGCCAGGCTGCAGATCGGCGTCATGCAGGCGGATGTGGGGGAACAACTGCTGCTCAACCGGGGCATCAGCCCCGCCAACCTGATGGCGGTGGAGCGGATGGATCAGGTGGTGCGCCAGCTCATCATGGCCCGTACCGATCTGGTGGCCGGCAACGAGGTGATGCTGTTCCATCAGGCCAGACAATTGGGCTTTCCATCGGACACCTTTGTCACGGTCGCCACCCTGGCGGAGCAGGACAACTGCTTTGCCTTCAACCCCGCCGCCGACAAACAGCAGATCGCCCGCCTGCAACAGGCGCTCGACAAGGTCAGACAGGGGGAGGCCTTCAAGCGGCTTATCGCCCGCTATCAGGATGTGGTGCAGTCACCGCCGGCGGATCACCTGCCCACGATCGAGTGAACACAAGATGCAAACAGGCCACCCGAAGGTGGCCTGTTTCATGGTGTCGCCTGCTTACTGGAAGTGGCTGTCGTGCTCGGACTTCTTGGTCTGGGCACCTTCGCTGTGCTCGATGGCGGTGCGGATGAGGTCCACCCCGGCACGGATGATCAGCACGCCCATGTTGACCAGCTTGACGCAGACCCACATGAAGGTGATGAGCAGTATCAGCTTGAGTACCGTCTGGAACGCCTCCAGGAAATTCTGCTCCAGCTGGCCGGTGAGGCCGTTGGCACTGGTCATCAGCCAGGTGTAGACCTCGCGCACGAACGGGATGCGGCTCGGCATCTCCAGCACGTCCAGGGCGGCGGGCAAGGCCTGGAAGATGACTATGCTGCCGAACAGTATCAGAATGACGCCGATGGCGATGCCCAGAAAAAAACCAAACTGTTTCATGGAAGGTCCCAAGGTTTGCTGCATGAAAATAACATAGCTGCCAATACTAGGGACTGCCTCACCACAGGGCAATCCTTGTGCGCAGGCTGGGCCAGAGCCAAACCCGCCATCCGGTGGGCCCCAGGCAGGAAACCATTGCCCAACTATCTGATTTCTGTGACCCTTGCGCCCATAGTCCCCCAACGCTCAGGCACCATGTTCCGTTCCTGTTTTTTACTGCTCTGCGCCCTGCTGCTGACACTGCCTGTCTCGGCCGCCCCCACGGCCGCCGTCTGCGTGGTCAAACATCAACAACAGCTGTTGCTGGTACAGGACAGGGTCTCCTCCCGCTACAGCCTGACCGGCGGCTACATAGATGCAGGCGAGACGCCGCAACAGGCGGCACTGCGCGAGCTGTTTGAAGAGACAGGTCTGCGCGGCCGGATCATCGCCGAGCTGGGACCATGGCAGCGCGCCGTGCTGTTTGCCTGCCAGACGCTGGAACCCATCCGGGCGCAGACAGGCTCGGGCTTCGTCTCCCTGCTGCGGGCCCCCAACCTGGGTGGCGAGATCCTCAACGCCAGGCTGATAGCCCCATCCCGGCTGCCTGACGGGCAGCGCCGCTTTCCGGCGCAGCTCGACTGGCTGGCCCCCCAGCTGGCCGACATCCCCGACAGCCCGGTGCTGTGGCTGCCGGATTTCAGCGGTGAAGGCAATGCTCTGCACCGGGCGGAAGTCCCGCTGATACAGCGCTTGCAGCGCTGGATCGGGGCCAGTGCACCCTGGCTTGATGCCAGCAATCTGTTTGGTTCAGCCGCCTTTCAGCTTGCCCTGCTACCCTTGCTGCTGCCGCTGCTGGGCTGGCCCCGTCTGCGTCAGCTGTTGCTGGCCATGCTGACCCTCACCCTGCTGGTTCAGCTAGCCAAAGAGGGCACAGGCTGGCCCAGACCCTTCCATCTCGATCCCGCGCTGGCGCACGTAAGTGCCCAGGGCTTTGGCATGCCGAGCGGTCACGCCGCCTCGGCTCTGCTGTTCTGGGGCCTGCTGCTCAGATGGTGCTGGCCCGCCAACCCCTGGCGCGGCGCCTCGCTGGCACTGCTGCTGGCGGCCCTGACCGGGCTGGCCCGGGTCTGGCTCGGCGTCCACTTCCTGTCGGATGTGGCGGCGGGATTGCTGCTGGGCGCCCTGATGCTGACGATCCATTCCGGTTTGTCCGGCATGGCTGCCCGGCCATGGATCTGGGGCGGGCTCAGCCTCATCTGCACACTGGCCGCCTGGTGGAGCCAATCCTCGGCGCTGGCAGGCCTGGCCATGTTCAGTCTGGGTCTGACCCTCGGCATGCGGCTGCCATTGCCGCGAGAGCGGCAAAAACCCTGGTACACCCTGGCGATCACCCTGCTCGGCGGCCTGCCCCTCGGGGCGCTGCTGTGGGCGTTGCCATTCTGGCTGACCAGCTCCTGGCTCATCCTGCTCGGCCAGTGGCTACTCTATGGTTGCCTGGGGCTCTGGTTGAGCGCCGGCCTCTGGTGGATACTCTCACTCATGAACTCTGACCCGCTACCCAAGGGCTCCGGCCCCGACAAGGGATTGCTATGAATATGAAAAAAGTGGACTTGGCCAAGATAACCCTGGGGGTGCTGTTTCTCAGCATCCTCATCATCTCGTGCTTCATGGTGCTGCGCCCCTTCCTGCCCGCACTGGTGTGGGCCACCATGATCACCATAGCCACCTGGCCCCTGATGCGGATGGCCCAGCGCCTGCTGTGGGGCAAGCGCGCCCTGGCGGCGCTGGTGATGACCAGCATACTGCTGCTGATCTTCGTCATCCCGCTGTTCATGGCGCTGGCCAATGTGGCGGAGAAGGCGCCCATGCTGATCGAGCTCGGCACCACCATCAGCCATTCGCCGCCGCCCGAGCTGCTCTGGCTGCAGCAGATACCGTTGGTGGGCGGCAAGCTCTACGACTTCTGGCAGCAGATCCTGGCGAGCGGTGGTCAGGTGCTGTTTACCAAGCTGGCACCCTATTTTGGCCAGACTGCCCGCTGGCTCGCCTCCCAGGCCGGCAATCTGGGCTTGCTGTTCGTCCACTTCCTGCTGACCGTTGCCATCTGCGGCCTGCTCTACCACTCGGGTGAGAAGGCAGCCGACGGGATCCGCCGCTTCGCCCACCGCCTGGCGGGGGAGCGTGGTGACAATGCCACAGTGCTGGCTTCCCAGGCGATCCGCGCCGTGGCCATGGGGGTGGTGGTCACAGCCCTGGTGCAATCTTCGGTAGCCGGGGTCGGCCTGCTGATTGCCGGCATCCCCTACACCATGATCCTGGTGGTGGTGATGTTCCTGCTGATCGTCGCCCAGATCGGCCCCTTCCCCGTGCTGCTGGCCTGTGTCGGCTACCTCTACTGGAGCGGCGACACCACCTGGGGCACCTTCCTGCTGGTCTGGTCACTGCTGGCGGGCACCATGGACAACTTCCTGCGCCCCTTCCTTATCAAACGCGGGGCGGATCTGCCGCTTATTCTCATCCTGGTGGGGGTCATCGGCGGCCTGCTGGCGATGGGGATTATCGGCCTCTTTATCGGCCCCGTGGTGCTGGCGGTGGGTTACACCCTGCTAGATGCCTGGATCAAGGAGGGTGACCACCAGCCAGAGGGGGCTGCCGTCGCCGCAACGCCCAAGGCTGAGTGAAGGTTCAGCCATAAATAGCTGATGCAAAGAGCCGCCCGATGGGCGGCTCTTTTGTTTATGGCGATAGTGTCAACTAGTTGATGCCACGACCCCAAAAAGGACATGCATCTTGGTTATGCTGTGACTTGCTCAGAAAGACGGGTATTCTATTTTCACATTTACCCACCAGTTCTCAGGTCTGAATAGTAATACTTAGGAGCCTGAGCATCGATAAATATGCCGAGTTCTTTACATTTATAAATTAGTATAAAGTGGAATCTATCGAGCATTCTACATGTTTGAGGATTTAAATAGGCTATAACTTTGTTTTTGTTTGATGCGAAAACCACTTTATTATATACGTTTTGGTTAGAAATATTTTCTAAGATCACGAGGCATTTCATGACCTCACACCACATTGAGTAAAGCCTATGATTACATTGATTAAACTCCATGATTATCTCGACAGAGATATCTTTGACGTTATCTTTAGATATATTTCGAAATAGACTCACAAGAAAATCACGAGAGCTAATACCATCGATATTAACGGTTAGTGCTTCTTCTAGGGCAATCAGGTACTCTTTGATTTGATCTTCTTGGTGCTGAATCAACGAATATTGATATTGCTGATGCTGTATAAATATTTGTGTAGATATAATGGCCAGTGTAATGAGAGATAAAATTGGGGTATATGTACCACCTACATAACTACCTAAATCAGACCATTCACTTGATTGCTCCCAAAAGCCAAAACCAAATTTGTATATGTAAGCTAATATTGGTGACAACAAAATAACAAAAAAAGATCCTAGAATTATTTTTACTTGTTTATTCAATTTTCACCTCTTTTATTGAAGGCATTTCGAACTAACATCTGCTTAAGGAGCTGACCAAGAAAATACGAAATTTAAAAAATAACCGCTGTAAACACACCTGTGAGCACCACGCTTTGGTTGTCCATATTGAAGCGTTAGCTAGGCATTTTTTCGGAATTTAGTAGACTCTTCCAAAATAAAAAGTTGATTCAATAGCATGAATTCTCTTAAGTCTTCATGGATATCGTTATCTGGTTCTTGATGAGCGCGTCGATTTCTGTAAGCCATAAAAACACTTGAAAATAGTGTCGCACGCCCTTTAACTTCACTTCCATCTAGGTCATCCCAGTATAAAGGTGCATCCTCGCCCTGAAATGCTTTAGAGAATAGCTTCGCTCCAGTTTCCTGAGTTAGACCAGACTTGTCCTTGATCAAGCGCTCTAACAATCTATAACCTGCTAATAACGCATTATCGGGGTTTTTCTTAAATGAGAAAGAAATTTCATGTAACCGAGAGTCTAGCAATGAAAGTGGGATCTCTGCAGGAAAGTATTTCCTTGCATTTAATTCAGAATAGTGCTGTTCATAAATATAGTCATACCATCTATGAGGCATTACTGGAGGTTGCTCTGACAACCACTTCAAGTCCTTTTCGGAAAGCGCGGACTTATCTACTCTCTCAAGGAATTTACAAGGAACTAAATACTCATAAATTTCTTGAGTAAATTTGTTGAGTATTGATAGTACATAAGAAAAAGATCTTGGACCTTCCCCAGAATAGCCTGATGTAAATCCAGACTTTATAGCAATAGTTACATCGGTATCGACGTTCAGTATAAGTGCATGATGACAGTCGTACCCACTTCCTGAGGTTAATATTTTCACTTCATTTATTTTTCTTCCGAAGTGAATGATTTCTACGACTGAATCTATGCAGTGCCGTGAAATCCCTCCTCGCCCTCGATATTCTATGCCTGCTAATCTAGTCATCATAATCCTTTATTCCCACTAAATGCCTAACAGTACTTAGATGGACGGTGGAACTAATCCGTTAATAGCGCCTTCCATATAACTCCGCCCCCGGATAACAGTCACGAAAAAACTCATTTTAAAGCAAAAACTTAACAGCTGATTTCTGGTACTAAATGTATGCGCTCAACATCCTCTTTTGGCTCTAGTTTTGCCTCTTGGCAAAAATACACGCAAGGAGCGGCAATGGAAAGCACCACTCAGCCCCACCTTCATGAATAAGTCAGGAGCGTGATCAAGGTGACACACCATATGGCATCGCGGGTCAAAATGCAGGGCCGAGGCGGGTCAGGGGCCCGTGGTTAACAAAAATGGCGTGGATAAATAACCCGGGGCGTCGCAACGCCCCGGGTTATCAGTCGGTAGGGAAGGGTCAGGCTGGCTGGTGGAGGGTGATGCAGTGAATGCCGCCGCCACCGGCGGCCACCGGATCGATATTGATCTGCACGATTTTGCGGCCGGGATAGAGGCGGGCCAGCAGCTCGTGGCAGTAACTATCGGCCGCCTTGTCGCCAAACTCGGGGGCGAGCACGGCGCCATTGATCGGCAGATAGTTGATGTAGCCGGCGGCAAAGTCACGGCTACGGCTGAAGCGGTTGTCCCGCCCGTCGAGCGGTGGCGGCAGCACATGCAGTTCCAGCTTGTTGCCGCCTGCATCTGTGGCCTGCTTGAGGATGGCCAGGTGCCGGCGGGTCACCTCGTAGTCGTGGGACTGCGGGTCGTTATCCAGATTGACCACCACCACGCCGGGGCGCACGAAACGGGCGTAGAAGTCGACGTGGGCATCGGTGATGTCACGGCCCTTGATCCCCGGCAACCAGATGATCTTGCGCAGCCCCAGATTGGCTTTCAGCTCCGCCTCCAGTTGCGCCTTGCTCACCCCCGGATTGCGGTTGCTGTTGAGCCAGCAACTCTCGGTCAGGATGGCGGTGCCATTGCCATCCACCTCTATGCCCCCGCCTTCACCTGTCAGCTTGCTTTGCAGATAGTGGACATCCGCCTGCTGGCTGATCAGCTCGGCCACACCTGCATCCTGTTCGTGCTCCTGCTTGTCACCCCAGCCGTTGAAGTTGAAATCCACCAGCCCCAGCTCCCCCTCCTCGTTCTGGACGAAGACACCGCCGGTATCCCGCAGCCAGATATCGTCCAGCTCGGCGACAAAAAAGCGGGTGTTCTGCTCGCCGCAGAGCTGGCGGGCCAGCGCCTCTTCGGCTTTGTGGCAGAGTACGCTCACTTCGGTATAGGGCGTCATGGCCTGCACCAGCCGGCCTATGGTGGCCTGCACCTCCTTGTAATTGCGGCCCCAGATATCGGCGCTCGCGCCAAAGGCAACCCAGACCCGAGTCTGAGGCGCGGCCTCGTCCGGCATCTGGTAACGGCCAACCGCAGTGGCCTGGGAGCCAATAGGGGTAGCCACATTGGCAGCCTGTGCCCGTGGCAGGCTGCCCAGCCCGGCCAGGGCGCCGATGGCGGCCAGCTGTTTCAATACATGGCGTCGGGATGACATGGGATGGCTCCTTCGGAGGCGGAACGACTCCGGATTGATGACAAAAATAGGATATGAATGACAAGCGCTGTTAATCAGCTCACGCTGAGTAATAGACTAGCCGCCGCGATGATGGCGGACAAACGATCGATTTTCGGTATAAGTGATAAGCGGAGCTAATCAATGATGTTCAAACACTGGCCTCCACTCAATGTGCTGCGGGGCTTCGAGGCGGCGGCCAGACTCGGCAGCTTTCATCAGGCGGCACAGGAACTGCACCTCACCCAGTCGGCCATCAGCCAGCAGATCCGCTCGCTGGAGGAGCTGCTCGGCCAGCCGCTGTTTCATCGGCAGGGGCGCTCGGTCGCCCTCACCGATGCGGGGCAGGACCTGCTGGAGACAACCCAGAGCCTGCTGTTGCAACTGGCGGTGGGGATCCAGCGGCTGGAGCAGTACCGCAAACCGAACCAGCTGGTGCTCAATACCAGCACAGCCATCGCCCGCCACTGGCTGCTGCCCCGGCTGGCCGACTTTCACCGCCTGCATCCCGATATCGATCTCTGGCTGTTTACCAGCGACGAGGTACCCGTCATGACCGAGCAGACCATAGATATCGCTCTGCGCTGGGATCTCGCCCCCCAGGCCGAGTGCCACCACAGGGTACTGCTGGAGGACGCTCTGCTCCCCCTTGCCACTTTGGCCGTGCTGGCCCAACCCCCTGCGGAGCGCACCAGTCTCCATGGAGAGCGGGAGATGGATTGGCACCACTGGACGCTCAAAGGCGGGGAGGATCTGCAGTTGCAGACCCGGGGGCTCAACTTCTCCGATCCCGGCCTGCTGCTGGACGCGGCCGGCGCCGGGCTCGGCGTGGCGTTGGCGAGCGCGCTGCTGTCGGCTCCCGCACGGCAACAGGGCTTGCTGCTACCGCTCTCCTCCCGCACGGTCAAGGGGCCGCAGTGGAGCTGGCTGGTCCATCAGGAGAGCGAGAGCAGCCCTCAGTGCCGCGCCTTTTGCTGCTGGCTGGAGCAACAGTTTGCCCACGCCGCGACCGACCTAGACGGCATGGCATTGCCACCCTCTGAGGCAGGTCACTGAATCTGCGGGGGGAGCGTGGTTAAATGACGGCTTCTTCTTTTGCCGGACATAGCTGTGACCACGCCATCTGACCTCCAGCCGCTCCAGCCCTGGCCCGATTATCTGCAGGCCTCCTGGCTGCGCTGCGCCCACCAGACCAGCCCGACCCTTTGGCACCCGCCCCACAGCGCCAAGGGGCAAACCCTGCAGAGCCTGCGCCAGCGCAAACGGGATCTGCTCACCACAGGCGAGATGGCGCTGGAGGATCTCTACGAGTTCATGGAGGGGCGCCCCTGCGTCCTGCTGCTCACCGACGAGAGCGGCTGCCTGCTGGCCCGCACCGGCCATCGCGAGACGCTGGCAGAACTGGAGGCGCTGGGCTTCGGGCTCGGCGCCTTCTTCAGCGAGGGGCGCATCGGCACCAATGCCATCAACCTGGCTGCGCTGGAGGGGATGCCACTCTGCGTCAGCGGCCCCCAGCACTTCAACCGCACCCTGCACCCCTGGCACTGCTGCGCCAGCCCTGTCTACAACAGCAACGGCCGTCAGGTCGCCATCATGGCCCTGATCTGCAAGGTGGAAGAGGCGAGTGCCGGGGATCTGGCGCTCACCGTCAGCGCCGGTCGCGAGCTGGCCCATCTGCTGCAGATGGAGACACTGATGCAGGAGTCCCAGCACCATCTGAGCGAACTCTACGCCCTGCTGGACGGCATGGATGACGGCGTGCTGGCCTGGGACCCGCAGGGCAGGCTGCGCTACCTCAACGGGCTGGCGGCCAGTCGATTGCGGCTCGATCCCGCGCTCTGCCTCGGTCAGCCGCTGGAGCAGCATTTGCTGTTGCCGCAGCGGTTGCAGCTCGCCATCAAGGGGCAGACGCCACTGAGCCATGTGGAGGTGATGCTGGAGCGGATCGGGGTGCAGACCGGGGAGTTCATCAATGCGCTGATAAGCCTCAAGCCGCTGCCCGGGCCGGACGGGGTCAGCTTTATCGCCCTGCTGCACCCGCTGGACAGGCTCAGGGCCATCAACCAGCTGCGCCAGGCGGTGCCCGAACTCTCCGCCCTGGTGGGCGAATCGAGCGCCATGCGCAAGCTGCTGCGCTACGCCCGCCAGGCGGCACGGAGCCAGGGCGCCATGCTGCTGCGCGGCGAGGAAGAGGTAGGCAAGGCCCAGCTGGCGGAAGCGATTCACTTCGGCAGCGAGCAGGCCGCCGGGCCGCTCATCACCCTCAACTGTCAGGCGCTGCCGAGCGAGCGGATGGCGCTGGAGCTGATGGGTTCCGACGAGGCGGGGCAGGAACGGGCCGGCAAGTTTGAGCTGGCCCATGGCGGCACGCTGGTGCTGGAGCAGGTGGAGTGTCTCTGTGCCCCCATGCAGGCGGCGCTGCTGCAACTGCTCAAGACAGGCCGCATCCAGCGCTTCGACTCGGCCCGCATACTGCCGCTCAAGGTGCGGATCATAGCGACCAGCAGCGCGGCGCTGGAGCAGAGGGTGCAGGAGGGACAGTTCGGGCGTCAGCTGCTCTACGCCCTGCAGGCGTGCGAGCTCTGGTTGCCGGGACTGCGGGAGCGCGGCGCCGACTTGCCGGCCCTCATCAGCCAGCAGCTAGGGGCGCAGGGGCGCGAGCCGGTGCGCCAGTTCAGCCCGGCGGCCCTCGACTGCCTGCTCGCCTACTCCTGGCCCGGCAATCTGGGGGAGCTGCGCAGCGCGGTCGAATATGCCCTGCTCCACTCGAGTCGTGAGCAGATCCCGCCGGAGGCGCTGCCCGCCGCCATTCGGCACGGCTATCGGCTGGTGGAAGACGAGGTGGTGGGGCAGCCGCTGCTCACCCTGGCCGAACTGGAGCGCCAGGCCATCTTGCGCTGCGCCCACGCCTGCAAGGGGCAGGTGAGCCAGATGGCCCAGCATCTGGGCATCAGCCGCACCACCCTCTGGCGGCGACTCAAGCTTATCGGTATCGATCCTGCGGACTACCACGGCTCCTGACGACTGGGATCCTGTTGTTACCCGATGAAACCTGTCAGGCATAAAACAACATGGCCCCGCAATTGCGGGGCCGTTTTATATGGCAAGGTAATGAGCGACGCGGTTACAGCCCCAGCTGGTGGGCGGTGACTATGGCCGCCAGCACATCCTCGGCAGTGACCTTGAACGGCATGTTGTGGATGGTCTCCCCTTCGGCGGTGGAAGCCTTGGCCACCTCCAGCAGGCGCGCCATGTCCAGCTCCTTGACCCCCATCATATGCAGGTTGGTCGGCAGGCCGATCGAGCGGCAGAAGGCCAGCACTGTTTCGATCTCCGCCATGGGCGCGTTCTCCAGCACCAGCTGCACCAGGGTACCGAACGCCACTTTCTCACCGTGATAGAGGTGGTGACACTCGGCCAGCTGGGTCAGGCCGTTGTGGATGGCGTGGGCGGCGGCCAGCCCGCTGCTCTCGAAGCCGATACCGCTCAGATAGGTGTTGGCCTCTATGATGTTCTCCACCGCCTTGGTGCAGAGCCCCTGCTCCACCGCCAGCTTGGCCTTGTAGCCGTCGGCCAGCAGTGTCTTGTAACAGAGCTCGGCGATGGCCTGGGCCGCCAGGGTAGAGGCACCACCGGCCATGGTCTTGCAGCCGGAAACCTTGTTGGCACGCGCCTCGAAATAGGTGGAGAGCGCATCCCCCATGCCGGAGACCAAGAGCCGCACCGGGGCGCGGGAGACGACGCCGGTATCCATGATGACCATGTTGGGGTTGGTCGGGATCATCAGGTATTCGCTGAACTGTCCTTCCGGGGTATAGATGACCGCCAGCGCACTGGTTGGCGCATCGGTGGAGGCTATGGTCGGCACTATGACCACAGGCACCTTCTGGTAGAAGGCGACCGACTTGGCGGTATCGAGCGTCTTGCCGCCACCTATGCCGATGATGACGTCGAACGGCGTCTGGTTGCAGCGGGCCAGCAGGCGGTCGATCTCGGGGCGTGAACACTCGCCGTTGAAGCAGTCGAACTCGGGCTTGATGCCCACGCCGTGGAAGCTGGTGGCAACCGTGTCACCAATCAGCTTGGTGACGAAGGCATCGGCCAGAATGAGCGGCTTGGCGCCGAGCGCCTTGACGTAGTTGCCTATGTTGGCGAGGGCCCCGTTGCCTTGCACGTATTTGCTGGGGCTGATGATGATGCGGTCCATATTTTATCCCTCTCTCTTTATCTCTTAAGAATCGGGGCGAAGGGGCGGCTATGCCGGGGAGTCCTTCGTCTTTAAGTGGCGCAGCACTGGCACACAGAGCCAGCGCTGCGCCTTGAAACGGGTTGGCGATCAGTCGCCGAAACGCTCGTCTGCCAACTGCTTGAAGCTGGTCAGGGCGGCCTCGGCATCTTCTCCCTGTGCCAGCAGGGTGAGCCTGTCTCCCTGGCGCACGTTGAGCATGGTGAGCCTAGTCAGGCTGCGGGGATTGGCCTCTTTATCCCCCTTTTGCAGCTTGAGTTCAGCGGCAAAGGGCTTGAGGGCTGCCACCAGACGAGCGGCGGGGCGCACATGCAGGCCGTGGGGGTTGTCGACCACCACCTCGCAGCGCAGCCAACCCTCATCGGCTGCCGGTGCCGTCTCAGTGGCGACCTGCGCAGCGCTGCCAGGCAACATGCCCTGCTTGGGACCCAGGGCGCCGAGCGCCTCTGCGGCCACTTCGTCGAGGCTCATACCTGAACCTGCCGCCACCACGGCGGCCAGGGTGCCCTCGACCAGCGGGGCAGGACAGAGCCGCACCCGAGAACTCAAATCAGGGGGCAACAGCTCGAGGGCGGTCTCGGCGCTCAAGAGGGCGCTGCCCAAGTCCATCAGCACCAGCACGCCGCTGCCGTCGTCTGCTTCTTCTATCGCACTCATCACGGCGATGGCATCTGTGCCTATGGGGTGGTCCGGATCATCGACCCCAGCCGCCAGCAACAGCCGTGCCGGGCTGCCCAGCTGGTCGGCCAGCGCTTTCAATCCGGCCGCCAGCATGGCGCTGTGAGAGACAACTACGATACCTATCATGTCACAACCTCGCTCTGTCACGCAGGGCGGTCAGCAGCAGCAGGGTCGAGGTGGCTCCGGCATCCTGATGGCCTATGCTGCGCTCGCCCAGATAGCTGGCGCGCCCCTTGCGGGCCTGCATCTGTATGGTGGCCTCGGTGCCGGCCGCCGCGGCAGCCACCGCCTTGTCCAGCGCCTCGGCCAGCGGCAACTCCTGCTGCTGCGCCTGTTGCAGGGCGGCCAGCGCGGGCCACCAGGCGTCGCACATTGTCTTGTCGCCCGGCTCGGCGCGGCCGCGAGAGACGATTCCCTCGACACCATCCGCCAGCATCTTGCCAAGCTGGCCCAGGGTCAGGCTCTGGCAGGCGTCCGTGCTGGCCGCCGCCCGAATGAAGAAGGTGCCGTAGAGCGGGCCGCTGGCGCCGCCGACCGAGGAGAGCAACGTCATACCGGTGGTTTTCAGCACCTGACCGATATCCTTGTCCGCCACCGCGGGCAGCTTCTCCGCCACCTTGGTAAAGCCGCGCTGCATGTTGAGGCCGTGGTCGCCATCGCCGATGTCGGTATCCAGTGCCGTGAGGTAGTCACGCTGCTCGGTGAAGATGTGCTCGCAATCCAGCAGCCAGTTGACGATTTGATGTTTGCTTAGCATGAGAATGAGGGCTCCTTAGCAACCGCGACGCAGGGCGGGGGTGTGAACGGGGGCATCCCACAGGGTCATCAACTCGTCATCCACCTTGAGCAAGGTGATGGAGATGCCGGTCATGTCGAGGGCGGTGCAGTAGGGGCCTATCAGGTTGCGCACCAGATGGATGCCGGCCTCTTCGCACAGGGCCGCGAGGCGACCATAGACGCCATACAGTTCTGAAATCGGGGTGCCACCCAGGCTGTTGACCAGGGCAATGACACGATCGCCCCGGTTGAGCGCCTCGATGAAGGTGTGCTCTTCCTGCCAGCTGCCGGAGGCTCTGTCCCAATGGCGCAGGGTACGGCCATAGGGGGTGTTGTCCGCCAGCTCGCTGAACATGTCGCCCACCAGGGTATCGAGGTCGGTGAAGGGGCGGCGCGCTATGCCCGGCTCGCCATGGATGCCCACCCCGAACTCCATCTCGTTGTCCGCCAGGGTGAAGGAGGGCTTGCCGGCGGCAGGCACGGTACAGGCGTGCATGGCGACGCCTATGGTGCGGCTCTGATTGTTGATGCGGCGGGCCAGCGCCTCGCAACGGGCCAGGTCGTAGCCCGCCTCGGCTGCAGCCCCCACCAGTTTTTCACACAGCACAGTCGTGGCGACGCCGCGACGACCCGCGGTGTAGAGGCTGTCTTTCACCGCCACGTCGTCATCGATCAGCGAGAAGCCGACCTTGACCCCGTCACCGTGCAGCAGCTCGACCGCAGTTTCGAAGTTGAGCACGTCGCCCGTGTAGTTTTTCACCAGGAACAGCACGCCAGCGCCACCATCGACCGCCTGACCGCACTCGTACATCTGATCCGGGGTCGGCGAGGTAAAAATTTCGCCGGGGCAGGCACCATCCAGCATCCCCTTGCCCACCAGACCGCCGTGCATCGGCTCGTGGCCGCTGCCACCGCCGGAGACCAGCGCCACCTTGCCCATCACGGGAGAGTCGGCGCGGGTGATGTAGTGGGGTTCGATACGGACCTTGAGCTCTGGGTGGGCGGCTGCCATCCCCATCAGTTGTTCACGGACCACGGCATCGACGGCATTGATCAGTTTCTTCATGGCTCACTCCTTGGCTTGCCACCGCACGGGTAGGCAAATGGTTGATGAAGCCAGTCTAACGGGATAAATCGGGATAAAAATGACGGCCGGTTCGGTTCGGATTTGAAACAGGAGAAAGGCCATTGGCGTTTCAATCTGAAACGGCGAGAGGCAAACGGGAGGGAAACTGCAGGCGGCCTCACAACCATGAAAAAGGGCCCCCGCAGGAGCCCTTCACGCCAACCGGCAGCCTTAGATGGCCCAGCCACCGGCATAGAAGACCACCAGTGCCACGGCAATGATGACGGTACCGACGTTGAGCTTCTTCCACTCGGCGGCAAACAGGCGACCCACGACCAGCGCCACGAAGCCCAGCATGATGCCGGTCACTATGTTGCAGGTGAGCACGATGAAGACGGCGCACAACATGCCAGCCAACGCATCCACAGAGTCGCTGAAGTCCAGCTTGGTGACGTTGCCCAGCATCAGCAGACCGACGTACATCAGCGCCGGTGCTGTGGCGTAAGCCGGCACCAGATAGCTGAGCGGCGAGAGGAAGATCATCAGCAGGAACAGCAGGCCGACCAGGGCTGCGGTCAGACCCGTCTTGCCACCGGCTGCGGTACCTGCGGCAGATTCAATATAGACGGCGGCCGGAGCCCCACCCACGACGCCAGCCACCATGCTGCTGACGGAGTCGGCAGTCAGGGCCTTGCCGCCGCTGATGATGTGGCCACGCTCATTGATGAGACCCGCCTGACCCGCTACGGCACGGATTGTACCGGTGGCGTCGAACACGGCTGTCATCACCAGCGCCAGTACGGTCGGAATGACCACGGGGTTGAGGGCACCCAACAGATCCATGCTGCCAACCAGAGAGCCCTTCTCGCCAGTCAGGCTCGGCATGGCGAAGAAGCCATGCCAGGCCACGTTCGGATCGAAGATGAGGCCGAGGATGGAGATGGCGATGATCACCATCAGGATGCCGCCCGGCACCTTGCGACGCTCCAGGCCGAAGATGGCGGCCAGACCCAGTACCGTCATGACGACGGGGAAGGAGGTCACCTCACCGAGCTGAACCGGCAGACCCGCCCCTTCGTTCTTGATCACCATGCCGACGCCGTTGGTGGCGATCAGCAGCAGGAACAGGCCGATACCGATTCCGGTGCCGTGGGCGATGCCAGAGGGCAGGTTGTCCAGGATCCACTGGCGCACGCCGGTCACGCTGATCAGGGTGAACAGCACCCCCATCAGGAAGATGGCGCCGAGGGCGACCGGGATGCTCAGCCCCTGACCCAGCACCAGGCTGAAGGCGGTGAAGGCGGTGAGAGAGATGGCGCAACCAATGGCCATGGGCAGCTTGGCCCAGAGTCCCATCAGCAGGGAACCGAAAGCGGCGATCAAGCAGGTCGCCACGAAGACGGGGCCCTGCTCGAAGCCGGCCGCGCCCAGCATGTTCGGCACCACTATGATGCTGTAGACCATGGCCAGGAAGGTGGTCAGCCCGGCCAACAGCTCCTGGCGCACACTACTGCCGCGCGCAGAAATGGAAAAATAAGAGTCCAAAAAGCCGCCGTTCCCTGATTGGGCGGCCATATCTTGCTTTGCCATAACTCATCCTGAAAGTGTGAAGGAAATCGTTTGCTTTTGTGGCGCGCAAAATAGCAAGAATTTGTCGAAATTGCAGCGAATTCCCTGACTTTTTCATCAAAATGGCAGTAATCGTTCTCGTTCGGGCACAGATCTGCATGCCCGCTTGCTGCTGTTCCCACCTTCGTCCACGAGGCAGGCCTCTATACTGCAGAGAACCATTCGCACTGCCAGACGGGAGATGACCCATGCACACGCGCAATCTGCTGAACGATATTCCCTCGCCACTGCCTACCGAACTCTTTCAGGATCTGGTCAGCACCAACCACCTGCGGATCGAGCGTATTCTCTCCCACGGTCATCAGACGGCGCCGGGAGAGTGGTACGATCAGGATGAACATGAGTGGGTCCTGGTCGTGCAGGGAGAGGCCAGCCTGCTGTTCATCGATCCGCAGACCCAGGAGCAACAATCGGTACAGCTGGGCCCGGGCGATCACATCAATATTCCCGCCCGTCAGAAACACAGGGTGGAGTGGACTCACCCCGACATGACCACAGTCTGGCTCTGCGTGTTCTACTGAGGTGGATAAGAAAGGGACGGCAAGAACCCTTGAATGAAGTCGAATTGATACGGCAAAGGGAAAATGGGGGCAGTTGAGCAGATGAACTTGAGGTATCAGAAAGCAAAAAGGCCTTCCCGATGGGAAGGCCTTTCAATTTACTGGCGGAGCGGACGGGACTCGAACCCGCGACCCCCGGCGTGACAGGCCGGTATTCTAACCGACTGAACTACCGCTCCGCTGTCTGGTTAGCTTTTTGCTAAATTGTC
>NZ_CAWQXH010000005.1:0-107424 GCF_963899385.1 Aeromonas sp. MR7 | reverse complement strand
TGGTCGCTGGTTCGAATCCAGCACGACCCACCATCATTTCAAGAATCCCAGGTCGTTTAGCTCAGCTGGGAGAGCACCTCCCTTACAAGGAGGGGGTCACTGGTTCGATCCCAGTAACGACCACCAGATCGAAAAGCCCGCAACGATGCGGGCTTTTTTTATGGCTGTTTCTCATCAGGTTCTCAACCGATCCAGCTGGGTTGCCAGGGCGCCCGAGGCCTGCTCCAGCTCCTCGCTCAGGCGATGGCTGGCACTGGCCTCCTGTCCCAGGGTGGTGGCGGCATCACCGATGCGCATCAGGTTCTGGTTGATGGTATCGCTGACGGCACTCTGCTGCTCGGCCGCCGTGGCGACCTGGCTGATGTGATCGTGGATCTGCTGGATCTGGGCGACCACCCGGTTGAGCGCCTCGAAGGCCTGCTCCGTACCCTCGACCGTACTGGCAGAGCGGGTGATGCCTGTGCTCATCAATTGCTGGCTGCTGCTCACCTCGGTTTGCAGGCTGCCGATGAGCTGGCCTATCTCGTCGGTGGACTCGCGGGTCTTGGTGGCGAGCGCCCGTACTTCGTCTGCCACCACCGCAAAGCCTCGTCCCATGTCTCCCGCCCGCGCCGCCTCTATCGCTGCATTGAGCGCCAGCAGGTTGGTCTGCTCGGCGATGGCCCTGATCACATCCAGGATGCGGCTGATATTGGTGCTGCGCTGGGCCACCTGGGCCACCGCCTTGTCGGCCTGGTGCATGTCCTCGACCAGGGTATGGATCTCGGTGCGAGCGCGGCTCAGGGTCTGCTGGGCCGTGTTGATGTGATGGGTGGCGGCCTCCGACTCCTGGGCCGCCTGCTCCGCATAACCCGCCACACTGACCGCTGTGGTGCTCATCTGATGCATGGCGCTGACCACGCTCTCCAGCTCTATGCTCTGTTCATCCAGGCTGGTGCGCATGGTATCGGCCGTCTGCTTCATTCCCTGTGCCTGCTGGCGCACTTGCTGTCCAATCTGCTTGCTGCCCTGCACCATGCCGCGCAGCTTGCCAAGAAAGGCGTTGAGCTGGCCGGCCAGTTCGATCAGCTCCTGATGAGTGTCTACCTGCATCTGCTGGGTCAGGTCCCCCTCGTTGCTGGAAAGGTGGGCGACGTGGCGGCTGATGAGCGACAGCGGGGCCGTGATGGTCTGGATAAACCAGATGAGCAGCCCTAGCGCCAGCAGGGTGATGATGGTGACGGCAATCAGCTGTTGCTGCTGGGCGGCTTGCAGCAGGTCGCCCAGCTGGTTGCTGATGGTGTTGGCCTGGCTCAGTGCCAGCGCCTTGGGCACCTTGATCATCAGCCACCACTGGGTATCGGCCGCCTCGATCCGCACCGGTTGCTGCAAGATGAAGTCGGTGTCGGTATCCTGCGCTTGTCCGGTTGGCGCGGTCAGCCCTGCCTCCGTCAACGGGCGGCCCAGCTTGTCGGCGTAACGGTTGCTGCCGACGATGAGCCCCAGCTTGCTGACCAGGGTCACGTCGGCCTGGTTGTCATACAGGCTTTTGCCCAGGCTTTCTGCCAGTTGCTGGAAGATGGGCAGATTCATATCGACACCCGTGATCCCGACGAGCTTGCCCTCCTTGAGGATGGGCACCGTCAGGCTGGTCATCAACACCTTGTTGCCCGGGCTGATTTCGTAGAGGTAGGGTTCCATCAGGCAGGGGCGGCGGGTATCGCGACCACACAGGTACCACTCGCTGTTGCGAATGCCGAATTCATTGACCGAGGTATCGTATTTGGCGTCACTGGCCGCGGCATCAACCTGCTGTTGCGACACTTTCCCGCCCTGATCGCGAACGAAGTAGATCTCCAGGCTGCCCTTGCTGGGGACAGAGTGGGATGCGCCGGACGGCCAGGCGGCATCCTGGCCATCGTAGCTATTGGGCTCAAACTGGGCATAGATGGAGCTGATGCCGCTCGCCTGCTGCAAGCGGCTGCCCAGCAGGGTCTCGACCTGGGGGCGGGAGAGGATGCGATCCGGCTGGGCCATGCTGCCCTCAAGCTGGGCGGCTATTCCCAGCGGCACCTGATAGGACTGCTGCAGCAAGGCGGCTATCTGCACCGCGTAGCGCTCGGCCTGGAACTGCAGGGTGCGGGAGACCTCCTGTTCCAGCGCCTGACGGGTCTGGCTCATTATGTTGCTGCGCAGGGACTGCAGGGAGGAGGATTGTATCAGCGTCATGGCGATGCCGCTGAACAGGAAGAGTCCCATGGTGAGCAGCAGCAGCTTGGTTTTGAGCGAGCGTTGTTTCATTCGACAACTCCTTTTGGCAAGAATGACAACGAATTACTTGAGTATATTCGGACACTTGCGTACCACCCGATTTGTTGATGGGTTTGTGGCCAGCTTCTGGTTATAATTTTTGCCTTTCCGAGCCTTGATGGAACAGTCGCAATGAGCAATGCACTGAGCAATATCCCTCCGGTGGTCGAGATGGACTACCCGTTCCCGGTCAAACCGGCCCCGCTGACCGCCGAGCAGAAAACGACCCTGATCGCAGACATCAAGGCACTGCTTGAAGCGCGTCAGGCCGTGCTGGTTGCGCACTACTACACGGATCCCGAGATCCAGGCGCTGGCCGAGGCCACCGGTGGTTTCGTCGGTGACTCCCTCGAGATGGCCCGTTTCGGTCGGGATCATGCCGCCCAGACCCTGATAGTGGCGGGGGTGCGCTTCATGGGGGAGACCTCCAAGATCCTGAGCCCTCACAAACGGGTGCTGATGCCAACCCTGGAGGCCGAGTGTTCCCTCGATCTGGGCTGCCCCATCGATAAATTCTCGGCCTTCTGCGATGCCCACCCCGACCACATAGTGGTGGTCTACGCCAATACCTCGGCGGCGGTGAAGGCGCGGGCAGACTGGGTGGTGACCTCCAGCATTGCGCTTGAGATAGTCGAGCACCTCGACAGCCAGGGTCACAAGATCATCTGGGGCCCGGACAGGCACCTGGGTGCCTATATCGAGAAGAAGACGGGAGCCCAGATGCTGCGCTGGCAGGGCCACTGCATCGTCCATGACGAGTTCAAGGCCCGTGCCCTGCGCGAACTCAAGGAGCAGAACCCGGATGCGGCCGTGTTGGTGCACCCGGAATCCCCGGCTTCCGTCATCGAACTGGCCGATGCGGTGGGTTCCACCAGTCAGCTGATCAAGGCGGCGAAAGAGCTGCCCCAGCAGAAGCTGATAGTGGCGACCGATCGCGGCATCTTCTACAAGATGCAGCAGGCTTGTCCGGACAAGGAGATGGTCGAGGCACCGACCGGTGGCGATGGCGCCACCTGCCGCAGCTGCGCCCACTGTCCCTGGATGGCGATGAACGGTCTGGTGGCGATCAAGGAGGCGTTGACCGATGGCGCCGAGCGTCACGAGATCCTGGTGGATGAAGCCCTGCGGGTGAAGGCGCTGATCCCGCTGGATCGCATGCTGGACTTTGCCGCCGAGCTCAGGCTCAAGACTCAGGGCAATGCCTGATCCATTGGGGCGTGAGATGTGAAGAGGGCACCCGTTGGGTGCCCTCTTTCGTTATGGGTGCCGTGCAGATCAGAGGATCACGGTAGAGAGACTGTGCTCTTCATCCGGCGCTATGACGATACCGGCCTCGGCCGTGATGGCCGCCTCGACGCAGAGCATGGTGCGGTAGCCGTCGTCGCTCATGTCGGCCATGGCGGTGGCGCCTTCCAGCCAGGGGGTCCAGACCACGATACTGTCGTGGTTGCCGCTGACCACCTGAGTGGTGCGATCGCCATCCTGAACCCGGATCATGGCCTCGGGTTGGTGGTAGACCCGATCAATGGCCGCTGTGAGCGTCAGAGCGCCCTGCTGCTGCGCATCCTGGCCGGTCAGCTTGTCGGCATAAGGCTCGCCCAGTCCGGTCACGCTGACGGCTTCCGGGGCGCTAATCTGCAGATAGGTGTGCAGGGCGGCGCTGTAGGCGATGGGGGCCTTGCCCGTGTTGCGGGTCGTCAGCACCAGCGAGAGCTCCTTGCCGACCAGCACATCCAGTTCCAGCTCGAAGGGGTGAGGCCAGAGGGTGCGGGTCGCCTCGTTGTCACGCAGAGACAGATGGACGAGCGTGCCATCGCCGTGATCGGAGACGCCGTCCAGGGTCCAGAGGCTGGTGCGGGCGAAGCCATGGGACGGTTTGCCGCTGCCGACACGGGCGGGGGCCGGGCCGAACCAGGGCCAGCAGACGGGAATGCCGCCGCGGATGGGCTTGCTGCCATCCAGCACGGCCTTGTCGCTGAGCCAGATCGAGGCGGGTTCGCCGTGGCGCTGGTAGCGCAGCACGTGGGCGCCAAACAGACTGATCTCCGCCTTGGCATCGCCATTGTCGATGGAGAGCAGGGGCTGGCCAGCCGCATTGTGGCTGAGGGTACAGTGGGCAGTCAGAGAGCGTGTCGGTTGCATGAGGACTCCTGTGCTCGCGCACATTCAGAAGATAGGGTCGGAAAATCCACGATCCAGAATACAAAAAGGCGGCCCATGGCCGCCTTTTTCAAGCTACTTGATTGCGCATCCCAAATTACTTGGAGATGTGAGCGATCAGGTCCAGAACTTTGCTGGAGTAGCCCATTTCGTTGTCGTACCAGGATACAACTTTAACGAACTTGTCGTTCAGTGCGATACCGGCTTTGGCATCGAACACGGAAGTCTGACGCTCGCCCAGGAAGTCAGTGGAAACCACTTGATCTTCGGTGTAGCCCAGCACGCCCTTCATGGAGCCTTCGGAGGCTGCTTTCATGGCTGCACAGATTTCAGCGTAGGTAGCGGCTTTCTTCAGGTTGACGGTCAGGTCAACAACAGACACGTCCGGAGTCGGTACGCGGAAAGCCATACCGGTCAGTTTGCCGTTCAGTTCCGGGATAACAACGCCAACAGCCTTGGCAGCACCGGTAGAGGACGGGATGATGTTCTGAGCCGCACCGCGGCCACCGCGCCAGTCTTTGGCAGACGGACCATCAACGGTCTTCTGGGTAGCAGTGGTAGCGTGGACAGTGGTCATCAGGCCGGATTCGATACCGAAGGTATCGTTCAGAACCTTGGCGATCGGGGCCAGGCAGTTGGTGGTGCAGGAAGCGTTGGAAACGATGTCCTGGCCAGCATAGGTAGCGTCGTTAACACCCATGACGAACATAGGGGTAGCGTCTTTGGACGGGCCAGTCAGAACCACTTTCTTGGCGCCGGCAGCGATGTGCTTGCGAGCAGTCGCGTCGTCCAGGAACAGACCGGTGGCTTCGGCAACAACGTCAACACCGATGGCATCCCACTTCAGGTTGGCCGGGTCACGCTCAGCGGTAACACGTACGGTTTTGCCGTTGACAACCAGGTTGCCGTCTTTGACTTCAACGGTGCCCTTGAAGCGGCCGTGAGTGGAGTCGTACTTCAGCATGTAAGCCATGTAGTCAACGTCGATCAGGTCGTTGATACCAACCACTTCGATGTCAGCACGCTCAGCGGCCAGACGGAAGACGAAACGGCCGATGCGGCCAAAACCGTTAATACCTACTTTGATAGTCATATTTGGTTACCTAACTGTTCAGTAGTCAAAGAAAATTCCGTTTGTAAATTTACTAGAACTCCCCCGTGAGTCAACCAACAATCTGTCTGAAATTGCGCTATATCATGAAAAACTGTGAAATTTATTTTCGGTTTATGTAACTGACTACCAACTTTTGTCGAAAATGTCATCGGCTGGTTCGCGTCACGGAGATCAACAATAGTGCCTGTTCTGTCACACAACCAGCCAGACAGATGTGTAAAAATGTGCGCGGTTTAGCATGGCCGAAAAGCCACTGTTCAAGTACCACCCATAAAAATTAATCAAAATAGTATAGATAGAATCCACAGCGGGAATTCTCAAACTATGACCACCCTGATTGAACAGCTGGCTGCCGCCAAAGGCATCGCCAGCGAGTATGTTGATGCCTGGGGCCACCCGGCCCAGGTATCCGAAGAGAGCAAGGCCGCCATGCTGGGCGCCATGGGTTATCGCGTCGATGACGAGGTCGCCCTGACGCAGCAGCTGGAGCAGGAGCATCGCCAGCACTGGTTGCGCGCGCTGGATCCCGTGATGGTGGTCCGCAGCGGTGAGCCCATCACCCTCGAAGTCCGTCTGCCCATCGATTTCGTCAATGACGCCCTCACCTGGCAGCTCGTGCTGGAACAGGGGACTGTGTTGTCCGACCAGCTCACCCCCATCGAGGGTGAGCTGGTCGGTGTCGCCGAGTTCGAAGAGATGGAGTGCCAGGCCTATCGCGTGGCGCTGGCGGTGCAGCCCGAGCTGGGTTATCACCAGCTGACCCTGCTGGAGGAGGGCAACGACGAGCCGCTCGCCAGCATGCGTCTCATAGTCGCGCCCAAATCCTGTTACAAGCAGGCGCCGATTGCCGAAGGCCGCAAGGTATGGGGCCCGAGCGTGCAGCTCTACTGCCTGCGCAGCCGCCACAACTGGGGCATGGGCGATTTCAGCGATCTTGGCCAGCTGGTCGAGAAAGCGGCCGCCTGGGGGGCCCACTTCGTCGGCCTGAACCCCATTCATGCCCTCTATCCGGCCAACCCCGAGAGTGCCAGCCCTTACAGCCCCTCTTCCCGTCGCTGGCTCAATGTGGCCTACATCAACGTGGAGGTCGTGCCCGAGTTTCTGGCCAACGATCGGCTCAAGGCGGAGGTCGCCAATCCGGCGTTCCAGCAGCACCTGAACGAGCTGCGCGCCAAGAGCAACGTGGATTACACCGGCGTCATCGAGACCAAGATCGGCATGCTGCGTCAGGTGTTCGACCAGGCCAGCTTCGGCGCCGAGCGCCAGGCCGGCTTCGATGCCTTCGTGGCGGCCGGTGGCGACAGTCTGCAACAGCAGGCGGCCTTCGATGCCCTGCAGGCCCATTTCTATGGCAAGGGCGAAAACGCCTGGGGCTGGCCGGTATGGCCCGATGCGTACCGCGATTACCACAACCCCGAGGTGGCCACCTGGGTCGCCGCGCACCAGCATGACGTGAACTTCTATCTCTACCTGCAGTTCCTGGCCGATGAGCAGCTGGCGCAAGCCGATGCCCGCGCCAAGGCTGCCGGCATGGTGATGGGGATCTACCGGGATCTGGCGGTCGGTGTCTCCGAAGGCTCCACCGAGATCTGGGCCAACCGGGATCTCTACTGCCCGAAAGCCTCGGTCGGTGCGCCGCCCGATATTCTGGGCCCGCTCGGCCAGAACTGGGGTCTGCCCCCCATGAACCCGAACCAGCTGTTTGAAGCGGCTTACCAGCCCATGGTGGATCTGTTCCGCGCCAACATGCGCTCCTGCGGCGCGCTGCGCATCGACCACGTGATGGCCTTGCTGCGCCTGTGGTGGGTGCCGCCCGGAGAGTCAGCCGCCAAGGGGGCCTACATCTATTATCCGGTCAACGATCTGCTGGGGATCCTGGCGCTCGAATCCCACCGCAATCAGTGCCTGCTGATCGGTGAAGATCTGGGAACTGTGCCGGAAGGGATAGACGTGACCCTGAAAGAGAACGGCGTCCACTCCTACAAGGTGTTCTTCTTCGAGCGCTCCAAGGCCGACGGCGGCTTCATCTCTCCCGCTCACTACACCGAGCAGGCGATGTCGGCCCTGACCACTCACGACATGCCGACCCTCAAGGGCTTCTGGCATTGCGACGATCTGGCGCTGGGCCGCGAGCTGGGATTGTATCCGGATGAAGACGTGCTCAAGACCCTGTATGCTGATCGCCACCAGGCAAAACAGCGGATCCTCGACAGCCTGCACGCTCATGGGGTCATCTCTGACAGCGTCAGTCATGACGTGAACTGGGTCGGCATGAACACCGAGCTCAACCATGGGCTGCAACTGCATATGTCCCGCGGCAGTTGTGCCCTGTTCAGCACCCAGCTGGAAGACTGGCTGGAGATGGACAAGCCGGTCAACGTGCCGGGCACCAGTTATGAATACCCCAACTGGCGTCGCAAGCTGTCCACCGATCTGGAGGATATTTTTGCCAATGAAGCGCTCAAGGCGCTGGCAGGCAAGATGAGCCAGGCCCGTGATGAGGCCAGTCGTTGAGCCACTGCCGACAAAACGTGACTCACTTACATCCGCTTCGGCCCTGGCCGGAGCGGATGCTCAGCTATGAAAGGAAATCTCGATGCTCGTTGAACGTTTGGTTGCTGCCCGCTGTGCCGATCCCTTCTCTCATTTAGGCCTGCAGGCCAACCCGGATGGGCCTGGCCTCAAACTGACCGCCTGGTTGCCGGATGCCCTTGAGGTGCGTGTCAGGGATCTCAAGTCGGGCAAAATCGTTGCCACCCTGGCGCCCTCCGATGAATCGGGCCTTTTTGAAACTGTTTTCACCCGCCGCAAGAATCCCTTTCCCTACCAGTTGCTTGCCGACTATCCCGATGCCAACGCCGAGTTTGTCGACCCCTACCAGTTTCAGGATGCGGGTTGGGCCGGTCTGGCAGAACTGACCTCCCAGCCTGAAAACATCTACCACACGCTCGGCGCGCAACTGCGCAGCGTGGAGCACCTTGGCGTGCGGGTGGAAGGGGTGCGCTTTGCCGTCTATGCGCCGAGCGCCACCGCAGTGAGCCTGATCGGCGATTTCAACTTCTGGGATGGCCGTCGTCACCCCATGCAGCGCAGCCAGTGCGGTCACTGGGTGCTGTTCGTGCCGGGCCTCAAGGCCGGGGATCGCTACAAGTTTGAACTGAAAGATCCGGCCGGACATCGACTGCCCCACAAGAGCGACCCGGTCGGTTTCTATTGCGAGCAGTATCCGTCGTTCGCCTCCGTGGTGTATGACCACGAGCAGTACCAGTGGCAGGATGCCGCCTGGATTGCCAGTCAGCAGAATGACAAGCGGGATCAGCCGCTCTCCATCTACGAGCTGCACGTCGGCTCCTGGAAGCGCCACCCCAACGGTGACAGCCTGAGCTGGCGCGAGCTGGCGGTGGATCTGGTGTCCTACATCAAGGAGATGGAGTACACCCACATAGAGTTGCTGCCGGTCTCGGAGCACCCGTTCAGCGGCTCCTGGGGTTATCAGCCGGTGGGCATGTTCTCTCCCACCAGTCGTTACGGCAGCGCCGACGACTTTAAATATTTCATCGACCAGTGCCACCAGGCCGGCATAGGCGTGATCCTGGACTGGGTGCCGGCCCACTTCCCGTCCGATGCCCACGGCCTGGCCCGTTTCGACGGCACGCCGCTCTATGAGTACGAGGATCCGCGCCGTGGCTGGCACCCGGACTGGAACTCCTACATCTATGACTTCGGCCGCAATACGGTGCGCCAGTTCCTGGTGGCGAGCGCCCTGTTCTGGCTCGACAAGTTCCATATCGACGGCCTGCGGGTGGATGCGGTCGCCTCCATGCTCTATCTGGATTACTCGCGCAACGCCGGCGAGTGGGTGCCGAACGTCGACGGTGGCAACCACAACTACGAGGCGATAAGCCTGCTGAAGTGGACCAACGAAGAGGTGTACGGCAAGTACCCCCACGCCATGACCATAGCCGAAGAGTCCACCGCCTTTGCCGGTGTCTCTCGCCCCACCTTCCTCGGTGGCCTCGGCTTTGGCTTCAAGTGGAATATGGGCTGGATGCACGACACCCTCACCTACATGCAGAAAGAGCCTATTCACCGCCGTTATCACCACAACGACATGACCTTCTCCATGGTGTACCACTATGACGAGAACTTCATTTTGTCGCTCTCCCACGACGAGGTGGTGCACGGCAAGCACTCCATGCTCTACAAGATGCCCGGCGACGAGTGGCAGCAATCGGCCAACCTGCGCGCCTACATGGGCTTCATGTATGCCCATCCGGGCAAGAAGCTCAACTTCATGGGCACAGAGATAGCCCAGAGCAACGAGTGGAATCACGACGCCCAACTGCCCTGGCATCTGCTGCAGTACCCCAAGCACGGTGGCCAGCAGCGGTTGATCCGCGATCTCAACCACCTCTACCGTCATGAGCCTGCCTTGTATCAGGCCGATTATGATCAGACCGGCTTCCGCTGGCTGGATCACAACGATGCCGACAACAGCGTCTTTGCCTGGCTGCGGGCCGACAAGCAGGGCGCCCACCCTGTCATGGTTGCCTGCAACTTCACCCCGGTGCCGCGCCTCGCCTATCGACTCGGCGTGCCGGCCGCCGGCCGCTATCGCGTGGTGCTCAATACCGACAGCGAGCATTACTGGGGCAGCAACTATGATGTGGGTCTGGTCTTCGTCGCCGAGCCGACTCCCTGGCAGGGGATGGGGCACAGCATAGTGCTGGATCTGCCGCCGCTCGCGACCTTGTTCATCAAACAGGAGTCTTGATGTTTGCAATGGAAAAGGGGCAGGACCACCCGCTGGGTGCCCTGCTCGATGAGACGGGTTGTCACTTCTGCGTCTGGGCCCCGCAATCGGACAAGGTGGAGCTCTGCCTGTTCGACGAGCAGGAACAGGAGCTGGCCCGGCTGGTGCTGCCCGGCCGCCGTGGCCAATATCGCTTCGGCCATGTGCGCGGCGTCAAGGCCGGTCAGCGTTACGGCTATCGGGTGCATGGCACGCCCCAGGAGGGGATGCTGTTCGATCCGCAGAAGCTGCTGATCGACCCCTATGCCAGGGCGCTCAGCCGGGCGACCCATTGGGACGACAAGCTGTATGAGGGGGACAGTGCGGCCATGGTGGCCAAGTCCGTGGTGGTTGATGATGCCTTCGACTGGCAGGGGATAGGCAAGCCCGACATCCCGTCAGAGCGCACCGTCATCTATGAAACCCACGTCAAGGGCTTCACCCGCCAGCATCAGGGGGTGCCGAGCGAGCTGCGCGGCACCTACCTGGGCATCTGTCACCCGCTCATCCTCGAGCATCTGAAGTCCCTCGGCATCACCTCGGTGCAGCTGATGCCGGTGGCGGCCTTCATGTCCGAGCCCAGGCTGGAGCAGCTGGGGCTCACCAACTACTGGGGCTACAACCCCATCGCCTTCTTCGCCCCCGAGCCACGCTACGGTGCGGGGGAGGCGGTGACCGAGTTCAAGACCATGGTGCGCGAGCTGCACAGGGCCGGGCTCGAGGTGATACTGGACGTGGTCTACAACCACACAGCCGAATCTGGTTTTGACGGCCCCATGCTGTCGTTCAAGGGGTTCGACAACGCGGGTTACTACGCCTTCGAGGCGGGTGCCCACGGCCCCGACTACGGTCGTCACGCCAACGTCACCGGCTGTGGCAACAGCGTCAACCTGGATCACCCCAACAGCCTGCGGCTGGTGCTGGATGCGCTGCGCTACTGGGTGACCGAGATGCAGGTGGACGGTTTCCGCTTCGATCTGGCGGTGACCCTGGCGCGGGAGGCGGGCGAGTTCGATCCCATGGGGGCCTTCTTCAAGGCCATGATGGCGGATCCCGTGCTGGCGCGAGTGAAACTCATCGCCGAGCCTTGGGACATAGGACCATTCGGCTATCGGCTCGGCCAGTTCCCGAGCCAGTGGCTGGAGATCAACGACCGCTATCGCGACACGGTACGCGCCTTCTGGCGCGGTGATGCCGGCAAGATGGGGGATTTTGCCACCCGGCTGGTGGGGTCGCGGGATCTCTTCCCCAAGAACTGGCGTGCGCCCCACACCAGCGTCAACTACCTCTGCTATCACGACGGCTTCACCCTGGAGGACCTGGTCTCCTACAACCAGCGCCACAACCAGGCCAACGGCGAGGACAACCGGGACGGCCACGGCAACAACCTCTCCAACAACCACGGGGTGGAGGGGCCGACGCTGGATCCACGGGTCAACAACCTGCGCCAGCAGCAGAAGCGCAACCTGATCGCCACCCTGCTGCTCTCTCAGGGCACGCCGCACTTCCTGGCCGGGGACGAGATGGGCCGCAGCCAGCTCGGCAACAACAACGCCTACTGTCAGGACAACCAGATAAGCTGGGTCAACTGGCAGTGGCGACCGGAAGACGAGCGGCTGCTCGCCTTCACCCAGCAGATGATGGCGCTGCGGGCGGAATCGACCGTCTTCGCCAATCTGCAGCTGAGCGATGACAGCTGGAACGGGGCGCCCACCAGCTGCCATCAGGTCAACTGGTATCACCCGGATGGTCATCAGCTCACCGATCAGGATTGGCACGCGCCCATGGGGCAGGCGTTTGCCATGGATATCGGCATGCAGCTGTGCGAGGGGGAGCGCTGGTACGTGCTGTTCAACGCCAGCGACTACGACATCCAGTTCCGCCTGCCACCGCCGGGGGAGGGGCTGGAGTGGATCCAGACCATAGACACGGCCACCAACGACGGCCTGCCGTTCCTGCCCGATGACATCAAGCGTCAGGTGGCGGTTGGCCGGGCCCACTCCCTCAAGTTGCTGGAGCGGGTCGCCCTGACGGCGGTGGCGCTGGCCGAAGAGGGGGTGGTCGCCATGCCGGATGTTGCCGTCGTGTTGCCAACCGGATCACAGTTCCCGCTGGCGGGGTAGAGCAAAGCGGCCTGACTGGGTATGCTGGGCGCCGTGATAAATGGCAAGGAGTCGATATGAGCAACAAGAATCCTGAGCAGTGGCGCAACAAGCTGAGTGCGGAACAGTTTCGTGTCTGCTGGGAGAAAGGCACCGAGCAGCCTTACAGCGGCGCCCTGCTCCACAACCGCAAGAGTGGCGACTATCTCTGCGTCTGCTGCAAGAGCGTGCTGTTTCACTCAGAGGCCAAGTTTGACTCCGGCTGCGGCTGGCCTTCGTTCGATCGGGCCATCGAGGGCACAGTGACCTACACCGAAGATGGCAGTCACGGCATGAAACGGGTGGAGATCACCTGCAGCCAGTGCGGCTCCCACCTGGGTCACGTCTTTCCCGACGGGCCGACCGAGACAGGTCAGCGTTACTGCGTCAACAGCCTGAGTCTGGATTTCGATCCCGAGGCCTGAGCAACCAGCTTGAACATGAAAAAACGGCGCCCCTGCCAACAGGGGCGCCGTTTTTTATGGCGCCTGGCCCGGCATCTGGCTCAGGCCAGCAGCATGGCGGCCCCCACCAGCAGTCCGGCGAGCGCCAGTATGGGTAGCCTGATGACGCGCAACAGATAGAAGCCGGCGGCGGCCAGCGCCAGATCGGTCGGCACCTGTACCGCGCTCTGCCAGACCGGCTGGTAGAGCGCGGCCAGCAGCAGACCCACCACGGCGGCGTTGATGCCGGTCACGGCCCCTGCCAGCCGGGGGCGAGCCAGCCAACTCTGCCAGCAGGGCCCCAGAGCCCACAACAGCAGAAAGCCGGGCAGGAATAGTGCCAGGGTCGCCAGCAGGGCTCCCGCCAGCGGTGTGGCCGGCAGCAGTTGAGCGCCGAGATAGCTGGCCAGGGTAAACATGGGGCCGGGCACCAGCTGGGCCAGGCTGTAGCCGGTCAGAAACTGCTGCTGGTTGAGGCTGTGGCCCACACTCTCAGCCAGCAGGGGCAGCACCACGTGGCCGCCGCCAAACACCAGGCTGCCCGCCCGGTAGAAGTCGGCAACCAGCTGGCTGGCGGTGTCGGTGGCCAGCAGCGGCAGGCCGACAAACAACAGGGCAAACAGCAGCAGGGTGGGCCAGTGGGGTTGGCGCAGAGGCATTGAGGGTTGTGGGCCTAGTACTTGCGGCGCCTCGACGCGAGCACAGAGCAGGGCGACCCCCGCCAGTATGACGAGCTGGGTCAGCAGACCGGGTTGCCACCAGAGCGCGGCGGCGGTCGCCACCATGATCCCCTGGGCTAGCGCCGTCTTGCAGAACTGGCGGCTCATGGTAAGCACCGCATCCGCGACCACCACCAGGGCCAGCAGCTTGAGGCCGTGCAGGGCGGCATCGAGCCAGACGTTGGCCGTGAGTTGCCCCACCCCTATGGCGGCGGCCAGCAACAGCAGGAAGGAGGGCAGGGTGAAGCCGATAAAGGCGGCCAGTGCCCCACCGAGTCCGGCCCGCTGGCGGCCGATGGCGAAGCCGAGCTGGCTGGAGGCGGGTCCCGGCAGCAACTGGCACAGCGCCAGCAACTGGGCAAATTCGGCCTGGGTCAGCCAGCCCAGCCGCTCGACGAAGGCGCGCTGGAAATAGCCGATATGGGCGGCGGGTCCGCCGAAGCTGACACAGCCCAACCACAGAAATTGAATGAATACTTGCCCCACGTCCGCACTCCCTCGTTGTCATCATCGACCCCGATGATATGACAAAGCGGTGACTTTTTTATGACAAATCAGGGGGCTACTGGCAGGTAGCCGCGCCTTGCCAGCCGGCAGGCAATGATCACTTCGTCGGCTGGCCTGGTTGTGGCAGATAGCAACGACCGGCCAGCCAGCAGGCTATCGATTGGCGACTGGCATCGAAGTGAGGCTCTGGCAGGTCGCGGGGATCGCACCAGATCCAGCCTTCACACTTCTCCGGCTCCAGCAGTTGCGGCTCTCCTTCTACCTGGGCCAGCAGGGTGACAGAGATGTAGTGCAGCCCGCTCTCGCGCCAGGTTTCCAGGTTGTTGGTGACGGCGATGACGCTGGGATTGCTGATCCGAAAACCCGTTTCCTCGGCCACTTCGCGGATCGCCGCCGACTCGAAGCTCTCTCCCAGTTCCAGATGGCCGCCGGCGATGGACCAGTAGGGGGCATGGCTGCCCTTGCGCTTGCCAAGCAGCACCTGGCCCTGACGGTTGGTCAAGATGACGCCGACACCGACGCGGGGATAGGGAGTAGACATATGAGCTCCTTGCAAAGACGAGACAGACCATAAAAAACGGGCCCACCTTAGGGCGGATGGGCCCGTCATGCAAGCAGTCTGCGGCGTCAGGCGCCAGGGCTGCTGATCACGCCAGCTTGACCAGCATCTTGCCGGTGTTGCGCCCCTCGAACAGCCCGATGAAGGCCTGCGGCATGCTGGCCAGCCCCTGATAGACGGTCTCCTCGGCCTGCAGTGCTCCGGCGTCGAAGGCGGGAGTCACCTCGGCCAGAAACTCGCCGTAGTGCTGCCAGTGTTCGAATACGATGAGCCCCTGCATGGTGAGGCGCTTGCGGATCATCTGGGATAGGTTGCGCGGGCCGCTCGCCTCGCCCTTGCTGTTGTACTGCTCGATGAGGCCGCACATCACGATGCGACCGTGCACCGCCATGTTGTTGAGGGCTGCGTCCAGCATGGCGCCCCCCACGTTCTCGAAGTAGACATGGATCCCTTCCGGGGCGAGCCGCGCCAGCTCGGCATCGAGATCCTGAATTTCGCGATAGTTGATCACCTCGTCGGCTCCCAAGCTCTTGAGGTAGGCGACCTTGTCGGCCGAGCCGGTGGAGCCGATGACGCGGGCCCCCGCTCGCTTGGCGAGCTGCACCACCATGGAGCCGACGGCGCCGGAGGCGGCCGATACCAGCACGGTTTCACCGGCCTGCAGCTTGGCGATGCGGTTGAGCCCGGTCCAGGCGGTCATGCCCGGCATGCCGAGGGCGCCGAGAAAGAGTTGGGGTGGCAAGCGGGTGTCGGGCAGGCGGGTCAGCTGGGCACCATTGGCGACAAAGCTGTCGCGCCAGCCCAGCATGCTGCTCACCCGGTCGCCCACCGCAAAGTCCGGGTGGCGCGAGGCCTCCACCACGCCGATGGCGCCGCCATCGAGCGGGCCGTTCAGGGTGAAGGGGGGCACATAGCTCTTGGCGTCGCTCATGCGACCGCGCATGTAGGGATCCACCGACAGCCACTGGTTGGTGACCCGCACCTCCCCTTCCTGCAACTCGGGCAGGGCGACCTCGACCAGGGTGAAATCGGCCAGACTGGGCAGGCCGACCGGGCGACGCAGCAGCTGGATCTGATGGCTGAGCTGATTCATGGTTTTTTCTCCAGTTCTATGGTGTTTGGCAACCCGTGAGTGGCCATCAGGGCAGGTCCCATGGGGTTGAGGCTGAACTCGTTCACGCTGTCTCATCCAGCGGGGCGCCGTTGAGCAGCAACCGGGTGACGACATTGCCCCGCATGGCGTTGGAGAAGGGGCAGGTCTGGTGGGCCAGCCGCACTATCTGCTCGGCCTGCGCCGCCTGCTCAGGCTGCGCTGCGGCGAGCGCCACGTCCAGCGTGATGGCGAAGTTGAAGCGACCATCGGCCTGCGCCAGCAATTCGACCCCGGCGGTGACGGGGGCGCTGGAGAGGGGCGTGCCGAGTTTTTGGGCCACGTGGATCAGCGCGTTGGAGAAGCAGGCGGCATAACCGGCGGCCAGCAGCTGCTCCGGGTTGTTGCCCTTGCCGTTGCCGCCGAGGGCGGTCGGCAGGGCCAGTGCCAGCTGCAGGCTGTTGTCCAGGGTGTGAACCTCACCGTTGCGGCCAGCCTGGGCGATGGCTTGAGTGCGATAGAGTGTCTTCATGTCGGGGCCTCTGATTTGTTTTGTGTGCAAGCTAAATTCAGACTAATCCCGAAAGCTGAGGCTGACAACTGTTTTGTGTGCAAATTATTCGCCCCCCAATTTTCCTGAGGTATACTGGCCCCAGTCGTCAGTGAGGTGCCCCCATGAGTGAATTGAAAAAGCAGGTCTGTTTTGCCCTCTACAGCGCCTCCAATGCCGTGATGCGGGCCTACCGGCCGCTGCTGGACAAGCTGGATCTCACCTATACCCAGTATCTGGTGATGCTGTCGCTGTGGGCGCGGGACGAGGTCAGTCTCAAGGAGATAGGGCAGGAGACAGGGCTGGATGCGGGGACCCTGACCCCCATCGTCAAGCGGCTGGAGAGCAAGGGCTGGCTGACCCGCACCGTCTCCAGCGAGGATGAGCGGCAAAAATGCATCGGCTTGACCGAGGCGGGGCGCCAGCTGCAGCAGGAGGTCAAGGAGTGCTGTCTGGCGGACAACTTGCGCAATCAGGTGGATCTGGCCGATGCTGAACTGGCCCAGCTCAAGCAGCTCTGCGATCGCATCTCGGCGCAACTGGGGCGCTGAGTGCAGCCGACCCATACAGCCTGAGGATCCACCCCATGAAAATCTTGTTGCCCCTGTTTGCCCTGTTGCTGACCGCCTGTAGTACCGGTTCCCATGCCCCTTCGATGGCCATCGACGATGCCGATGCCTGGCAGGCGATCTGCAAGGACGGTACCCGGGTCAGGGCCGTGGTCGAAGAGGGGATCTGCGCGGATCATCGCGGTGTTGCCATGTGGACGAATAAGCCAAGAGCCGAGCGGATGGCAGAGGAAGCCGCCAAATAGTGTGATCCAGACGCCATAAAATGACACAACCGGCCAGTTGGCCGGTTTTTTTCGCGATCTCGCCTGCACTTTGCCACCTTGTTCATGGTGCACTCAGTTTTCTCTTCCCATACTGGCCCCACAGTTCCAAAAGAGGAGAGACAAGATGCAAACATCCTTGGTCGGGCTCTCCATTCTGTGGGGGCTGGCCAGTTTTGGTGTTCAGGGGGATTTCATCGAGAGCCGTGATTCCGTTGCGCCATCCTGGCAAGCCGAGTCCAGAGTGGAGATGGAAGGTTATCTGATCGAGTCGCTGGGCGAAGATCGCTGGCTGTTCGACAACGGCAGCGAGAGCCTGCTGGTCGCCCTGCCCCAGGGGCAGTGGGTGCCAACCGGCGAGCGGCTGCGGGTCAGCGGCGAGCCCCAGCAGGAGCAGGCCGGCTGGCTCTTGCAGGTGCAGGATGTCAGTCAGGTTGCGGTCTGACAGACGCGCCATCGAGCAAGCAAAAATGAAAAAGAGGAGGCCCAGGCCTCCTCTTTTTGTTGTTATCGGTTTTGTCGTGATGGCAGAGAGGGCGTGCCGCTCTGCCATCAGACCCTACCCCAGATGATTGAGCGGCAGCGCCGTCTTGTGCTTGATGCGGCGCAGCACGAAGCTGGAACGCACCCCGGTCACCCCCGGAATGTGGGTCAGCTTGTCCAGCAGGAAGTGCTGGTAGTGTTCCATGTCCCGCACCACCACCTTGAGCTGGTAGTCGGCGTCGTTGCCGGTGATGAGGTCGCATTCCAGCACCTCTGGCAGCTCCTTGATGGCCTTGTCGAAATTCTCGAACCGCTCGGGGGTGTGTCTGTCCATGGAGATATGAATGTAGGCGGTGAGGGTGAGCCCCAGCTGGCGGGCGTTGAGCAGGGTGACGTGGGTATCGATGAGACCGGCATCCTCCAGCGCCTTGACCCGGCGGGAGCAGGGGGAAGGGGAGAGCCCGACCAGCTCGGCCAGCTCCAGGTTGCTGATGCGGCCATTTTCCTGCATCAACTCCAGAATATGCCTGTCTATGCGATCAAGTTTCAGCATTCTCCGTTCCTCGTTGCAATTACTAATTCACTTTTCCTAGATTAAGGGTGAACTATTGCAAAAACAACTGAAAAGACATACTACTTCGCAACCACTCACCGCGCCGGCAGGGATACTATGGTTGCATCTTCCGGTGGCAAGACAGAAACCCAACCCGGTCTCTGTGGTGAAGGACCTTACCGGGTCAAGAACCCCATCAGCCGTCCGACCTTATCGGGAAACGACGGGCTGGAACGAGAGCATCCCCTCCCCGAAGGCAACAAAGCAGGCATCCCGGCGCCTGCTTTGTTGTTTCTGGCATTCGGCGATCAAGGATTCGGCGGCGTGATGCGGTAGAGACAGCGGTGATCCCCGTCCAGCAGGTATTGCTCCCGCTCCACCCCGGCCGGCGCCAGCAACTGGCGAAACATCTCCAGCTCGCTGCGACAAAATCCCCGGCAGGCCCGCGCCGCGGCGCAGATGGGGCAGTGACTCTCCCACAACAGCCAGCTGCCGTCCTCCTCCTGGCGCATGTCCGCCATATAGCCCTCTCGCGTGCGCTGCTCTTTCAGGGCGGTCAGCCTGTCAGCCAGCGCCGGCTGGGTCAGCTGTGTCTGATAACGGCCCAGCTGTTGCTGCTCCCGTTGCTGGATCAGCCGCTCCATGCCGACCTCGCCAAACAACTGCTGGATATTGTCGATAAGCTGCAGCGTCAGCTCGCTGTGGGTATCGGGGAAGCGCTGCCAGGCCTGATCTGTCAGGTGCCACAGGCGCACGGGACGGCCGCGGCCGCGGGCTTCATCGCTGAAACCCACCCAGCCGTCGGCCTCCAGCGCAATCAGATGCTGACGGGCGCCCATGGAGGTCATCTGCAACTGCTCTCCCAGCGCGGCGGCGCTCTGGGGCCCGTGGCTCTTGAGCAGAAACAGTATCTTGTCGGTGCTGGCGTTCATTTGGCGGCTCTCGTTATCGGCAGGCGGTGGATCCGGGGGATCCATAGCATCTCGAGCAGAAACGGTATCTTGTCGGTGCTGGCGTTCATTCGGTGGCTCTCGCTATCGACAGGTGTTGGATCCGGGGAGCCATCGCATCTCGAGCAGGCGCGGGAGCTTGTCACGACTGGCGTTCATGGGCTCATTATGGATAGCGGTCTCCTTTAAATCAATAATTCACTTTACTTAATAATGCACCTTGCTCAGTATAAATAAACCAATAACTTTATTTAATGGGGCTGACATGGATGGGATCAAGGGACGGGCGACCCTCTGGGTATTGGTGATGACGGTGACACTGGCGGTGGCGGGGTTCAGCCTGCCTTCGCCCGTGCTGGCGCCGCTGATGCTGGATCCGGCGCAGGGCATGTTGACGCCACAGGCGTCGGACTGGAGTCGCAAGGTGTGGCTGGGTGTCATTATGGGGCTCTATCCGCTGTTTCAACTGGTGGGTGCCCCCTGGCTGGGGCGACTCTCGGACCGCCACGGCCGCAAGCCGATACTGACGGTCTGTCTGGTCGGCGTGCTGGCCGGTTATGCCATGATGGCGCTGGGGATCGCCTGGCGATCCCTGCCACTGCTGTTGCTGAGCCGGGTGGTGGAGGGTTTCTTCAATGGCGACATCGCCATAGTGCAGGCCATGGCGGCGGACATGAGCACCACCAAGACCAAGGCGCGCAGTTTCGCCTGGATCAACATAGGCATGAATCTGGGTTGGGTGCTGGGCCCCATGATCGGCGGTTATGCCGCCGTGGTATCGGGGGATTACAGCCTGGCCGCCTGGCTGGCGGTGGTCATGACCCTGGTCAACCTGCTGCTGGTGCTCTGGCTGTTGCCCAATCAGGCGCCGGTTGCCAGCCAGCAGCAGGCGCCTGCGTTCTCCTCCCGTCAGCTGTTGCTGCAACCGGCCCTGCTGCCCTACTTCGTGCTGACCCTGTTCAGCTACGGGGCCGTGCAGCTCTATTTCACCTACTTCAACGTCTGGCTGGTGGAGCGGCTGGCCTGGGGTCCGGTCCAGCTGGCGCAGGCGGCCGTGCTGGTGAGCGTGCCCATGATGCTGGGATCCTGGCTGGGATCCCGTCTCGCCCGCCACTGGCGGGGCAGCAGCTTGGGGATAGTCGGTCATCTGGTGATGGCGGCGGGCATGCTGATGTTCGTGCTGCCGGGCCACTGGTGGGGTCTGGCACTCACCTTCATCCCCGCTGGCATCGGCATGAGCCTGGGGGAGCTGGCGACCTCGGTGGCGGTCTCCAACCGCAGCCATGCCGAGCAGCAGGGGCAGGCGATGGGGATCTACCGAGGCCTGGCGGTGGGCAGCGAGATCCTGGCCGTGCTGGTGGGCAGTCTGGTGCTGCTGGCGGGCACAGAGTGGCCCTTCTACCTGGCCGCGCTCTCTGGCCTGCTCTGTGCCGTCGGCTTCTATGGCCTGCGCAAGCGGGCCGATCGGCGCCTGGCGAGTTGTGCCGAGCCTGCTTGAGTGGCGATCAGAGCAGGGAAAAGGCTTGCCCTGGGCCGTGGACAGATCACAGATTGGCCGCATCTCCTGTCGCAGGGCTTGCATCCTGCCGGCGGGTTTGGGACGGTATGGCTCTTTGTATTCGTGTCCGATGTTGGAGGTGATATGAGTAGTTACCAGGCTATTGCGTTAGATATGGACGGTACCCTGCTGACCCGGGATCACAAGATTTCGTCCGCCACCCGGGCCGCGCTGGCCCAGGCGCGGGCCCACGGCATCAAGGTGCTGCTGGTGACGGGGCGCCACTTCATGACGGCCCGTCCCTTCCATCACGAGCTAGCCCTCGACACCCCCATCATCTGCAGCAACGGTGCCTACCTCTATGATCCGGTGCAGGAGCGGATCCTGGCGGGAGATCCGCTGGCGGTGGCCCCGCTCACCGAGCTGTTGGCCCAGGTCGAGGCGCAGCAGATGGGCGCCCTGTTCCACCTGAGCGAAGGGATCGGCTATATCGGCTGTGAGGATCACATCACCCGGATGCGCCACTGGTCGGCCAATCAGCCGGATCATCTCAAGATATCTCTGCTGCCTGCGGACGATCTGGCGAGCTGGCTGAAGAATCCGATCTGGAAGCTGGAGCTGTTCAACCAGGATCCCGCCCGCCTGCATCAGTTCATGGGGGAGGTGGTCGAGGCCATGCCCTTTACCCGTGACTGGGCGGCGCCCTATGCGGTGGAGCTGGTGCAACCCGGTTGCAGCAAGGGCAACCGGCTGGCCCGCTGGGCCCAGAGCGAGGGGATAGCGATGGAAAACGTGGTGGCGTTTGGTGACAACAACAACGACATCAGCATGTTCGAACAGGTAGGGCTGGCGGTCGCCATGGGCAATGCCGCCACCCATGTCCAGGCTCATGCCGACCTGGTGACCGCCGATCACAACGAAGACGGCATAGCGCTGGCGTTGCAGCGCTGGGTGCTGCCGTCGTAGAGGTCAAGCCGGGCCCGGCGCGGCGAACCGCGGCCGAGCCCGCTTGCATTAATTGCCGAAGGAGAACTGGATCACCCGGTCCGGGAAACGGATCCGGTTATAGTCGCGGCGCAGCCCCTCGTAATGGCGGATGGCGCGCTCGCGCTGGGCCCGGTAGTAGTCGCGCTGCTTGCTGTCGTTCTCATTGCGGATCTGCCGCTCCAGTGTCTCGATGTCGCGCTCTGTCCGCTCCATGTCGCTCCTGAGGTCGCTGAGCTGTTTCTCCACCAGATATTCCTGGCGACCGCGATCGTACTGGGTGAGGAAGCTGGCATCGTTGGGGCAGACCCCCAGGTACTCGGCGCCTGACTTGCCCTTGCTGTAGGCGAGCTCGGGAATGCAGTAGAGCTCCAGCCCCTTGGCATAGCCCCGCTTCCACTCGGCTTCATCCACCTTGAGGCCGTATTCGCCACAGGCCGACACATAGTCACGGGTCGCCTGACGTGTCTTGCCCTGTTCTCCATCCTGATAGCCCAGGTTGTACCAGCTCATGGCGCGGCACTCCTCTTCCGACAGCGAGCTGCAACCGGCGAGCAGAAAAGGCAGGGTCAGCAACAGGATCTTGGGGGACATAAACGGGCTCCAGCATGGATGATGGGGGCATTCTAGTGAGGATGCCGGGTCAGGACAAGGGATGAGCGCGGGTCTTGGCTGGCGCCGTTTTCTGACGTTTTTGTCACTATTGGCGAGGGGCCGGGGCGGGAGGGGCTGCTCACTTTCCTTGTGGTCATGGGCGAGGTAAACTGCGCCATCTTTTAACTGGCGCGTAACAAAAATAATGAAAGTCCTGACCGTCGATTACCGCTCGCCCGATGCGGCGCAGCGCTTCACCGAATCCCTGCGTACCACCGGCTTTGGCGTGCTGACCCACCACCCCATCCCGAAAGAGCTGGTGCAGTCCATCTATGACAACTGGTATCGCTTCTTCATGAGCGAACAGAAGCAGGATTTCCTGTTCAACCGCGAGACCCAGGATGGCTACTTCCCGCCGTCGGTGTCCGAGGTGGCCAAGGGTCACAGCCAGAAGGACATCAAGGAGTACTTCCATATTTACCCCTGGGGCCAGATGCCGGAAGAGCTGAAGGCGCAGGCGATGGAGTACTATCGCCTCGCCAACGATCTCGCCGCCGAGCTGCTGGGCTGGGTGGAGCAATACACCCCGGCCGACATCGCCGCCCACTACAGCTGCCCGCTCTCCTCCATGATCGAAGAGAGCCAGAAGACCCTGCTGCGGGTGCTGCACTATCCGCCGTTCGACGGCACAGAGGCGCCGGGTGCCATCCGCGCCGCCGCCCATGAAGACATCAACCTGCTGACCATACTGCCCGCCGCCAACGAGCCGGGCCTGCAGGTGAAGGGATCCGACGGGGAGTGGATGGACGTGCCGTGCGATTTTGGCACCCTGATCATCAACATAGGTGACATGCTGCAGGAGGCCTCTCGCGGCTACTACCCCTCCACCACCCACCGCGTCATCAACCCGACCGGCGGCAGCGCCAGCAAGTCCCGCATCTCCTTGCCGCTGTTCCTTCACCCGCGGCCGGACGTGGTGCTCTCCGAGCGTCACACCGCCCACAGCTACCTGATGGAGCGGCTGCGGGAGCTGGGGGTTATCTAGTCCCAAAACGCGCACCCATGACAGCCTGAACCGGAGCAAAAACGCTCCGGTTTTTATTTGTTGGCACGATAGCGCGTAAAATTGAATTTAATTAGGCAATGATGCCAATAAATCGTTTTTTAGCCAGATAAGCGGCGTTGTGATTGCGTGGCCCTGACCGTACTCTGAGCGCCATTTCGGGCCCAGGTGGTGGGCACCTGTATTGGAGTTCTTATGAAGCAGTCCCAATGGTCATCCCGGCTCGGTTATATCCTGGCCGCCGCAGGCTCCGCCGTCGGTCTCGGCGCTATCTGGAAGTTTCCCTATGTGACGGCCGCCAACGGTGGCGGTGCCTTCCTGCTGGTGTTCTTGCTGTTCAGCTTCACCCTGGGGGTGGCCGTGCTGATGGGAGAGACGCTGCTCGGCAGCCTGAGCCGCCGTGGTGTGGTGGGGGCGTTTAGCGCCCTGATGGGCAAGCGCTGGCGCTGGGTCGGGGCCATGGGGCTGCTCTGCAGCCTGCTCATCTTCAGCTTCTACAGTGTGGTGGGGGGCTGGACCCTGGGTTATACCGGCATGGCGCTGGCGGGTAGCCTGCAACATGGGGATGGCGCCGCGCTGACCGCCCGTTTCAACGACTATGTCGGCGATCCGCTCTGGCCCGTGCTGACCCACCTGCTGTTTGCCGCCCTCACCTGGTGGTTCGTGCAGGGCGGCGTGCAGCAGGGAGTGGAGCGTACCCTGCGCTGGATGATGCCGGCCCTGTTCATCATGATACTGCTGCTGGTGGCCTTCGGCCTTACCCTGCCCAACGCCATGGCCGGGGTGCGCCACTTCCTGATGCCGGACTTCAGCAAGCTCGGCATGTCCGGGGTGCTCGATGCCATGGGGCTGGCCTTCTTCTCCCTCTCCATCGGTCTCGGCATTCACACCACCTATGGCGCCTACCTGCCTTCCAGCGACGGGGTCGGCCGCTCCAGCCTCTGGGTGGTGCTGCTGGCTAGCCTGATCGCCGTGCTGGCGGGCTTGATGATATTCCCCGTGCTGGCAGCGACCGGCATAGATCCCGCCGCGGGACCGGGCCTCACCTTCATGACCATGCCGGCCGTATTCCAGCAGTTGCCGTTCGGCCAGGGGCTGGCGGTGATCTTCTTCTCCCTGCTGGTGGTGGCTGCGCTCTCCTCGGCCATCTCGCTGCTGGAGCATCTGCAGTGCTTTATCTGCGAGAGTCTGGGCTGGTCACGCCGCGCGGCCTGCAGCCTCATTACTCTGCTGGTGATGGTGAACGGCATTCCCGTCAGCCTGTCGTTCGGCCCCTGGGCGAATGTGACTCTGTTTGGCAAGAACATCTTCGAGCTGCTGGATTTTGTCACCTCCAACCTGATGATGCCCATGTTCGGGCTGGCGCTCACCCTGTTGCTGGGCTGGAAACTGGGTCAGCAGGCGCTGCCCCGTGGATTGGCACAGCACTGGCGTACCCTGGTGATGGGCTGCTGGCGCTGGCTGGCGCCCTTGCTGATCGGCGGCATCCTGGTGCGTGGGCTGGTGTAACTAGGGTTGGCGGGCGCTGGCTGGTGCGGCTGCGTATCAGTGGGGCCTGGTGCGGGGATTGGTGTAACTAGGGTTGGCGATCGCTGGCTGGCACCGCTGCGGATCAGTGGGGGCCTGGTGTGGGGATTGGTGTAACTAGGGTTGGCGATCGCTGGCTGGCACCGCTGCGGATCAGTGGGGCCTGGTGCGGGGGCTGGTGTAAAGGATTCAGGGTTGGGTGGGCGGCTGCGCCTGTCCATATCGGGCTTTGACCTTGTCGATGGCGGCCTGCCAGCGGGCGATCACGGCGTCATCCTCGCTTTTGGAGAAGGCGATGTAGAGCCAGGACTCGTGCAGCAGCACTTCTGAGCTCACCACGCTGCGCGGGGATAAGCCCATCTGGTCCAGGGTGGCGCTCATGATCAGATCGCCCATCGGGAAGGCATCTATCTTGCCGAGCACCAGCCGCTCGACGGCCTCCTCGACCGTCTTGTAACGCACCAGATTGGCATAGCCCTCATGGGTCAGCCGCTCGTCATCGGCACTGCCGAGCAGGACGCCGACCCGCTCCAGCTGGCGCAGCTGGGCCAGGTCGGTCAGCGGCTGGCTGCCCCTGGCCTGATAGATCAGCACCCGGTTCAGAAACAGCGGCCCCACCCACTTGAACTGGGCTTCCCGCTGGGGCGTGCGCAGCACCACGAACATGGCAAAACCCGGCTCGGCCCGGGTCAGGGCCAGCGCCCGCTTCAAGGGATAGAGCTTGATGGGGTAGTTGACCCCCATCTCCTGCTGGGCTTCCCGCACCAGCCGAACGGCCAGCCCGCCGAGCTGGCCATCACGGGACTGGGTGAAGGGGGGCAGCTCATGGCTGAGCAGGGTCAGGGCGGGTTGCGCCGACAGGGTCAGGCTGCCCAGCAGTAGCAAGGGGAGAAGCGTCCATTTCATGCGGTATCCTGTCCGGTGCGTCACGTCTGTGCATCCATGCTGATCAGGGGCACTGGCCTGCCCGCAACGCGGGGGAGGGGCGTGTTGCCCCCTGTTTCGGCGGCTAATGTGCCTACAAAGGCTAAGACTATTATCGTTCAATGGATTGGCCGAGCGAGGCGCGGTGCGCATTTTTCCTGCATGGAGAGCGGGCTGCGCGGATTTTTCAGCCAGATTGAAAAATTTTTATCAACTATGTGTCAATTTTTCTTTCCATGGTTTAGGCTGTGACTCCTTTTTGGCGTTCAGGTCACTCCATCCATGTCACCGATTTTCGCGCTGTCCGGCCGATTTTTTAGCTCGCAAGAGAGGTGACCTTGCACGCGCAGTTTGTCTGAATGTTCATTGCAAAGGTCGCCACCAGGCGGCCTTTTTTGTTGTTACGTATTGTGTTGTCAGCCATGGAGTATCGATTCGATGTTGTCTTCCCCGGAGGTTGTATGAGCCAGGTTCAGTGGTCTTCCCGTCTCGGTCATGTGTTGGCGGCGGCCGGCACGGCCATCGGCCTCGGCGCTATCTGGAAGTTTCCCTATGTGACGGCCACCAATGGCGGCGGCGCCTTCCTGCTGGTGTTCCTGTTGTTCAGCTTCACCCTGGGGGTGGCCGTGCTGGTGGGGGAGACCCTGCTCGGCAGCCGCAGCCAGCGCGGGGTACTCGGCGCCTTCAACAAGCTGGTTGGGCCTAACTGGCGCTGGATGGGCTACATGGGAATACTGTGCGGCTTCTTCATCTACAGCTTCTACAGCGTGGTGGGGGGCTGGACCGTCGGTTATGCGGCGCTGGCTGTGGCGGGCAAGCTCAACCTGAGCGAGGGTTCGGCGCTGACCGCTCTGTTCAACGGCTATGTCAGTGACCCCTGGTGGCCCGTGCTGACCCATCTGGTGTTCGCCGGACTGACCTGGTGGTTCGTGCAGGGCGGCATTCAGAAGGGAGTGGAGCGGGCGCTGCGCTGGATGATGCCGGCCCTCTTCATCATGATGTTGCTGCTGGTGGCGGTGGGGCTCTCCATGCCCGGCTCCATGGCCGGGGTGCGTCAATTGCTGCTGCCGGACTTCTCCATGCTGACCGGCCAGAGTGTGCTGGATGCGCTGGGGCTGGCCTTCTTCTCCCTCTCCATCGGCCTGGGGGTGCACACCACCTATGGCGCCTACCTGCCGAGCAGCGAGGGTGTGCTGCGCTCCGGGGTCTGGGTGGTGACGCTGGCGAGCCTCATCTCTGTGCTGGCGGGGCTGATGATCTTCCCGGCGCTGGCGTCCACGGGTATTGATCCGACCGCCGGGCCAGGGCTCACCTTCATGACCATGCCCGCCGTGTTCAGCCATCTGCCGTTTGGTCAGGGGCTGGGAGTGGTGTTCTTCCTGTTGCTGCTGGTGGCGGCGCTCTCCTCCTCCATCTCCATGCTGGAGCATCTGGTGCGCTTCACCACCGAGGAGTGGGGCTGGTCCCGCCGTGGCGCCTGCCGGGTGCTGACTCTACTGATCATGGCCTCCGGCATCCCGGTCAGCCTGTCGTTCGGTCCCTGGAGCGAGCTGACCCTGTTTGGCAAGACGATTTTCGATCTGCTCGACTACCTCACCTCCAACCTCATGATGCCGCTGTTCGGCCTGGTGCTGACCCTGCTGCTGGGCTGGCGACTGGGAGACAGCATATTGCCCGCCGGCCTCTCCCCGCTGCTGCGCTTCGGCCTGCTCTGGTGCTGGCGTCTGGTGGCGCCGCTGCTGATCGCCGGTATCCTGGTGCGGGGTTTGTTGTAAGCCGGGCTCTGCCTGGGTGCCTGCTAGCAAGGCCCGGCTGTGCTGGGCTTTGATAGCAAAGCCCGACCTGTGCCGGGCTCAGTTGGGGGGCGTGGTGGGCAATCTGGGGTTCAGGTGTGACCTGATGTGCAGCAGCGTCTTCTGGTACGCCGCCGCATGGTGCTCCATGAAGGAGGCGCTGTGGGTCAGGCGCCGCTCCAGCCGGTCGACCAGCAGCGCCACCTTGGGGGCCGGCATGCCGGCGGGCCAGCACAGTTGCAGCAACTCCAGCAGTTGCCAGGCATCGCCGGGCAGCGCCGGAAACTCCTCCTGCAGGGTCAGAGCGTACTGTACGGCGAGCTGATGCTGGGCGGCCACTGTCGCTCTCTGCCGCTCCTGGCGCAGATAGGTCAGCCGCTGTTCACGGCGCTCCAGCTGTTGCATCTGATCTGTGACCACCTGCTTGAACAGCTGCTGGAGCAGGGGGGATGGTGCCACCCTGGCCTGATACTGGCTGAGCTGCGTCAGGTAGCGCTGGGCATGGTGGGGCAGGCCGCAGAACTGGCTGACGGCAAAACCGAGCAGCTGGTTGAGGTGTGTGTCCCGCGCCGCCTCCGGCGGGTGTCTTGCCAGCAGCACCAGGGCCTCGTCGAAGCGGTAATCCAGGCTCAGCATCAGGGCCTGCAGCAAGGCATCCTCATGGGCGCGCAGGGTCACGGCCTGACTGAGGTACTGATACTCCTGCTGCAACGCGCTGATCCGGGCCGCCGTGGGGTAGTGCCAGATCACCGCCAGACTGGCGTTCAGAATGAAATTCTCGATGGATATCCGGAACTTGTGTTCGGAAAAGAAGCGCAGGCTGAGGGCGTTGGCCTGTTCGAGCGCCTTCCCTTCGTCTTTGAGCAGCAGGGCCAAGAGGATGGCGGCCTGGCGCCACTCGGGCTGCCAGGGTTGCTTGTGCAGCAACTGGTTGAGCACCTCCCAGGCAGATTCCCACTGTGACTCGTGCAGCAGGCAGGCCAGCATCAGCTCCAGCTGTATGCTGGGTGGCAGCCGCTCCTGATTGCGGGCCAGATCCTTGCGCGCGCTGTCCAGCTTGTTCAATCCCAGCAGTGAGTGGATCAGGCCCTTGCGCGGCCACCAGGCGTCGTGTTCCGTGGTGCACATGGCATAGTGCTGGGTGGCGTGGAAGTGGTCCTGCTGCTGCAGCAACATGTAGCCCTTGACCCTGTCCAGCAGCGGGCCCAGCTCCCTGTGTTTCTGTTGCTGATAGAGCAGGTCTTCACACAGGGCGCAGCCGATATGCCACTCCCTCAGCTTCATCGGGGCGGGCAGGGGGCGGGTCAGCCCGGTCAGCAGCACCAGATCGCGCAGGCAGAGCGTCAGCTGCTCTGCGGTGAACGGCATGGGCAGGTGCAGCGGGAAGTAGAGATCCGAGGGGGGATACTGGAGCAGATCATGATCCTCATCCAGCAACAACAGCACGCAGCCCGGTTCGAGCAAGCCCAGATAGTGCGCCTCCTGCAGCAGGCGGATCCCTTCGCGAGCCTGATGGCGATACTGGCGGCAGATGACGGCATCGAACGACTGCTGGCGCAGCAGGGTGGGCAGGGTGGTGAGCTCTTTGCAGTGGATCAGTTGGGATGGCGCAATACCGTGCTCATTCAGCCCCTTGGAGAGGGCAGAGCTGAGCATGGCATCGTCTTCGATCAACAGGATCTGCATCCTTGGCACTCCTTTGCGGGATCACAGTACGAGGAAGTATGGCACGCAACCGGATTCAAAAAGAGCTAATGTTATCGCCCAGCCACGAGCCCGGGTCAATCCCTCCTCCGGTCAAGATAGCGGAGGATTGATGAGAAAGACCACAACCCCCCCATAGGCGGGGGTCTGCGCCAATCTCGTTTCCCAGGCGGGATCCCACTCTCCCCCCTGGGCCAGTCCCAGCTTGAACGGCAGGGTCAGCCGGTGCAGTGCCTGCAGATAGCGGGCGTAGCCGGGTTCCGTCCTGCGACCCCGATAAGTCTGTACCACCATCTCGTCGATCACCCCGGCCAGTGCGTTCAGCTCCCCTATGTCGCCGGTACGGGTCCAGTCCAGCAGGCCAGTGATGCTGATGGCGTAGCGGGCGGGCAGCTGGCGTCGCAGCTGGCGCAGGAACTGGCCATAATCGTCCAGCCGGTGGGTGCGGGCATCGAAATCTATCTGGATGCCGCGTACCTCATTGCCCTTTCGCTGCCAGGCTGCCAGCTGGTTTTCGAGGTTCTGCAGCAGCTTGGCATCCCAGTCGAGCCGCTCCACCCGATAGGCGAGCCACAGCTCGCCGACGGGCAGCTTGCTCGGCGCTATGCCCTGCCCCTGAAAACGCAGGGGCAGGGCCGAGTCCAGGGGGCCTATCTCGCCCTGATGCAGATAGAGCCGCTCGGCCTGTTGCAGCACCGGCTGGGGTCTGACCCCGGCCCACAGCCAGAACTGCCGATACTGGCTCGCCTCGACGGCTGCCCCGGCATCCGTGGCGAGCAGGGCCAGCATCACCAGTAATATTTGAGCTGCTTTGCCCACTGGCTGGTCCCGTGTTGCTGCTTGAGGGTGTTGAACCAGGCCTTGCGCTGGTTGACGGACACCTGCTGACTGCCACAGCCGTTGCTGCCGCTCGGGGCGTAGCAGTTGATGGCGCGATAGAGGGCGTAGGCCTTCTCTTCCCTGGCGGCCTTGGGATTGGCAATGACCCTCTGATACCAGTCGAGGCGGCTGCTCCGCTTGCCGGCAAACAGATCCGGACTGCCCGCCAGGGTATCGGCCCCGGGGCGTGACAGCAGGGGATCCCAGTCCAGCCCCTGTGCCAGGAAGAACTCGCCCAGGCAGTTGAGCGCCTTGGGCGACCTGGGATTGTCGGCCAGGGTGGTGACCACCGAGGTCAGTGCCGGGCACTGGTAACCCTGGCTGCCTTGCCAGTCGAACGGCGCCGTGGCGGGGCGGCCCGCCAGATCCTGCAGGAAGCCCCGGTAGTCGCCATGGGTCAGCTGCTTGTAGCTCAGGGTATGGCTGGCGCGCTGGCGCAGGGTGTCGGAGGCCTGTTCATCCCGGGCCATGCGGCGCAGCAGAGGTGCGGGCGCCACATATTCCAGCAGCGGAATGCGGTAGTGATCGCTCCTGATGGGGCTCTCCTTGGCGAAGATCTGCTCCAGCTGACCGGCCCGTTCCAGCGTCATGGCCAGGGCCAGCTGCAACAGCTGATCCTGCAAGGAGGTCGGCTGGTTGGCGAGTAGGGCGCGCCACTGTTGTTCGGCGGCGGGCCACGCTTGCCGGGCCGCCAGCGCCATCCCCTTCAACACCTGCTGACTGAAGGCCAGGTTATCCAGAGGGCCTGCGCCGAGCGCGGGGGCGGCCGCCACCACGGCGTCATAGTCCTTGGCGAGGTAGTAACGCTCGGCCTGCTGCAGATAGGCGAGCCAGGCCGGGTTGCTGGCAAACTGGGAGGTCTGCTGCGTCAGCTCGGCGGCTTGCAGCGGCTGCCACTCATCCCAGCTGTCATGGATCCGCAGCCGGCGCAGATCCTGCACCAGGGTCAGCATGGGCATGGCCGCCGAGCCGGTGAAGCCGGGCTGCATCAGCAGCTTGAGATCGATCTCGTTGACCAGATCCGGCGCGCTTTGCCGTTGGCTCGCCTGCAGATAGTGACTCGCCAGCAGCTCCTTGTCTCCCTTGAACCAGGCCAGCCGACGCAGCAGCCCGGTGGCGGAATCCAGATAGCGCCCCTTTGGATAGCGGGCGCGGTAGTCGCCGATGAGCTGCTCGCTGCGTTGTACGGCGGCCTTGTCAATCTGGTTGCGATCCAGAGTACCCCAGTCGTCGAAGGCGCTTTGCTGGGACAGGTTGAGGGCGACCCGGATCCGCATGTAATCGGCCGTCTCCTTCAGCCAGGGCTGGTCCTGCCCGGCGAGGGCGGCAAACAGGGCGTCGGCCTGCGCAAACTCCCCCTGATAGAAGTGCCGGCTGGCGGTCAGGTAGTCGGCGAAACCCTGGGCGGCGGGCGACAGCGACGCTGGCTTGCTTTGGTCTTGAGCCGTGCCCTGATCCGCATCCTGCGGCTGACCGCACTGACCCAGCATGGCCAGCCGCTGACTTGCCAGCTGGCTGCGATCGCTGGCGGTGAGTGCCGGCGTCTGCGCCAATGCCTGCAGGAAGGCTTCGGCCGAGACGGGATTGTTGCTGATGCAGCGCCCTTCGCTCCAGCCGGCGGCACGCTCCAGAGCTGCCTGGGTGGTGCTCTCCTCGATGCCGAGACCGGCGGCCAGTGCCAGCAGGGGATCCGGCCCGGCGGGCCCAGTGTCGCCGACGGCCGGTCTTATCAGCGCATCGACCGTGAAGGGCAGGGGCAGGGCCCCGTCGGGCAGTGAGAAGGCCTGCTCATCGGCCAGCAGCAGGGCCAGATTGGTGCGGGTGTCGTTATCTGGGGAGAGAAACGGCAGCCCGTTCAGATGGCACTGGGCGGCGGTCAGTTGCAGGGTGAGCGGCGTTTCGCAGCCATCCGGGCCGCAGGCCAGCACGGGCAGGCTGCACAGCACCAGCCACAGGGGGGTCAGTTTCATGGGGGAGATCTCCGGCCAGGGGCAGGGGGAACGGGATGGGGGCAAGCTACAAGATGTGGCCAGCCCTTTCAACTGGCCATAGGGGCAGGCGCCTAGCCTACTGCAGACCCGGGCCTTTGGCGGAGAAGGGGCAGTCGTTCTGGCGGATCAGGCGGGAACCCTGGCCGTCGCGGCCCTGCCAGCTGAGGGCAAGCTGGCCGAGGCGACCCAGGTGGCGCAGCTCGAATTCGTAACGCAGGCAAGGGTTGTCGATGGGCAGGGTCGTCATGCCATCCGGCAGCCGGTAGTGGTAATTGAGCAGCGGCCCATCCTGCAGCTGGCGCTGCACCGGCTGCAGGCCCTCTTGCGTCTGGGTTGGGGTGGCCAGCGCGCGGCGCAGGCTGAGCGGCGCGTCTATCGCCTTCTGGTAATGGAGGCCGTTCATGGCAGCCAGCTCCTCCTCCAGCCGTTGCAGCTCCCCTTCCAGCCCGGTCAGCGCGGCGCCCAGCTGTTGATAACCGGGCGAGGCGCAGCCCTCCAGCAGCAGGGTGAGGAGCAGGAATGAGACGCGGGTCGGGTGCATGGGTTCTCCTTCGAGCGCGCGGATCTGGGCGTATTGGGCCAAACAGTGGCTGACTATAGCAGGGGATTGGGAGGCGGTGAGCCCCGCAGCAGCTGCGCCAGCCGCTCCAGCCCCTCGGCAACGCGGGCATCCGTGGCCGGTTGGCTCAGGCTCAGCCGTACCCCTTGCGGCGCGGCGAACTGGCCGGCGGCGAAGTGTTCCCCGCTCGCCACCCCGACGTCAAGGGCGTTGGCCGCCTCGGCGAACGCCTGGCTGCGCCAGGGCTCCGGCAGCGGCAGCCAGGCGTGCATGGATCCCGCCTGCCAGCGGGCTCCCGGCAGCAGGTGGCGCAGCAGCTCGCCGCGACGTGCCAGGATCTGCCGCTGCTGCTCGACCAATGGCATGATCTGGCGCTGGCTCACCAGCTTGCAGGCCAGCTCGATCAAGAGCGGGCTCACCATCCAGCTCGACAGTCGCATCGCCTGGGCGAAGGCGTTGTGCAGGGCGGGCGGCGCCAGCACGAAGCCGACCCGCAGGCCGCCGCAGGCGATCTTGGCCAGGCTGCCGAGATAGATGACCCGCTCCGGCGCCAGGTTGATCAGGGGCGCCACCGGGATACTGGGCAGCAGGCCGTTGACGTCATCCTCGATGATCAGCAGATCGTGGCGGCGGGCGATGGCGACGACGGCCTCGCGCCGTGCCTGGCTCATGATGGCGGTGGTGGGGTTTTGCAGCGTGGGGGTGAGGTAGAGCAGCTTGGCTCGCCGCGTGCGGCAGGCGGCCTCCAGCGCGGCGGGGAGCAACCCCTCTTCATCCATCGCCAGTCCCACCACCTGATTCTTCAGCTGGCGGGCATTGCCCAGCATGCCGGGGTAGCTGAGCCCTTCGCACAAAATGGTCTCCCCCACGCAGCCGGTGGCCAGCAGGGAGAGCATGATGCCGTGCTGGGCGCCGTGGCTGAACAGCAGGCGTTCCTCGCTGCCGTGCACCCCCTGCTCGGCCAGCCAGTCGATGAAGAGCTGACGCTGGCCGGGTTGGCCCGCCTCCTTGTCGTAGCCGAGCAGGGCATTGAGATCCCCGTCGGCCAGCTCCCCCAGCATGGGACGTATGATGGCGGCCCTGTCCAGCTGCACCGGCAGGTTCTGCCACAACTCGATGCGGTGCCCCTCCTCCTTGCGGATCACCCACTCGTTGGCCGGATCCATGCCCGCGCCCTTGACCCAGGTACCGTGTCCCACCTTGGCGGCCAGCAGGCCGCGTCGCTCCGCCTCGCCATAGGCGCGGGTGACTGTGCCGACGGTGACCCCCAGCCGATCCGCCAGCGCCCTGTGGGTAGGCAGCCGGGTCAGCGGTGGCAGGGAGCCATCGTGAATGGCCTGCTCTATGGCCTTCACCAGCTTGAGATAGAGGGGGCCGTCGAAGGGGGTCAGGTCTGGGGTCCAGATTGTCATGGTGACAATAAATCCATTGATCCAAATTTGTTCGCAATATAGCGTGAATTTACACCCAATAACAATCAAGAATGGCACATTGTATCGATACAATGTGTGCAGTTCAGGAGTCAATGATGACGATAGAATGGTATGCCACCCTGTTTGGCTTCGCCGTGCTCACCTGTGGCACGCCGGGCCCCAACAACCTCATGCTGACCGCCTCCGGCGCCAACTTCGGGGTGCGCCGTACCCTGCCGCACCTGATGGGCGTGGCTGTGGGTCAACCCGTGCTGCAACTTGTGCTGGCGCTGGGGCTCTATCCTCTGTTCGAGCGCTGGCCCCTGCTGCGGCTGGGGCTGCAGATCTTCGGCAGCCTCTATCTGTTGCTGCTGGCATGGCGCATCGCCGTGGCCGGTGCCCCCGGTGATCCGGCCAGACGCGCCCGTCCGCTGACCCTGCTGGAAGGGCTGGGCTTCCAGTTTCTCAATCCCAAGGCCTGGATGATGGGCATCTCAGCCATCAGTTTGTTCAGCCTGACCGGGGCCAGCTACTGGCCGAGCCAGCTCGCCGTGATGACCATGTTTGTGCTGGTGGCCCTGCCGGTCTGCTTTGTCTGGGTCTTGTTCGGCCATCAGCTGAGCAACTGGATCAGCACGGATCGGGGCTGGCGGCGCCTCAACGGCTCCCTCGGTGTGCTGACGGCGCTCTGTGTGGTCATGCTCTGGTATTGAGCCGCGCTGGCGGCCAGCAAGAAAGAGCCATTTCTGACTTGTCGCCGCGGGGCTGGCTCTGCATATTAGAAGGCTTGCCGCCGAGCCGGCGTTTGTATCACCAAGAGGTTGAGATGGATCTGAACTGGTTGTTTCCCCTGGCGGGCTTTGCCCTCATCACCTGCGGTACGCCGGGCCCCAACAACATGCTGCTCACCAGTGCCGGGGCGGCGCAGGGCTTTCGCCGCACCCTTCCCCTGCTGGTGGGGGTAGTCGGGGGGATCAACCTGATGATCCTGGCCACGGCGTTGGGACTTGGCGTCATGTTTGAAAAGGTGCCGCTGCTGCACGACGGTCTCAAGCTGATTGGCTCGGCCTACCTGCTCTGGCTGGCCTGGAAGGTGGCGACCGCCAGCGGCCCGGCCGAGGGCAACCGGCCGCTCATCCCGGCCCATCAGGGCGCCATGCTGCAACTGCTCAACCCCAAGGCCTGGATGATGGCGCTCTCCGCCATCAGCGGCTTCACCCTGGCGGGAGAGGCCTACTGGCCTTCCGCCGTCTGGGTGCTCGGCATCTTCTTCGTGACCGGCCTCTATGCCGGGGCCTTCTGGGTGCTGTTCGGTGCCCAGGTGCGCCGCATCATACGCACCGCCCGTGGCTGGCGTCGTTTCAATCTGGGCATGGGGATCGCCACGGCGGCCTGCGTGCTGATGATCTGGATTTAGTCCGGGCCTGACCTTGAGCCCGGGCCTTTACCGGCTGTCTTGTTGGCCCTGCGGGGCCTTTTTTATTCCTTTGGCGGTGCGGCGTGACGCGCGCCGTCCTCTGCTTGGTTTGTACAAGGAGGTCCCATGAAATGTATCGGTCTGCTGGGTGGCATGAGCTGGGAGTCCACCGTCAGCTACTATCAGGCGCTCAACCGGGGCGTGCGGGCGCGGCTCGGCGGCCTGCACTCGGCGCGGGTGCTGCTGAGCAGCGTCGACTTTGCCGAGATAGAGCGACTGCAACACGCTGGCGACTGGCCCGCCACCGCCCGCCTGCTGGCGGCAGAAGCGCGGGCCATCCAGGCCGGTGGCGCCGATTTTCTGCTGATCGGCACCAACACCATGCACAAGGTGGCGCCCGAGATTGAGGCCGCCATCGACATTCCGCTGCTCCATATCGCCGATGCCACCGCCCGTCAGCTGCAAGCTGACGGTATAGATAGGGTCGGGCTGCTCGGTACCCGCTTCACCATGGAGCAGGATTTCTACAAGGGGCGGCTGCAGGACAAGTTCGGGCTGGAGGTGCTGGTGCCTGGCGAGGCGCAGCGGGAGCGGGTGCACAGCATCATCTATGACGAGCTGTGCCTTGGCGACATTCGCGACGCATCGCGGGCCGAGTACCTGGCCATCATAGCCGGGCTGGCCGAGGCGGGTGCCCAGGCGGTGATCCTGGGCTGTACCGAGATTGCGTTGCTGGTGGGGGATGCCGAGGCCGCAGTGCCGCTCTACGACACCACCGCCATTCACGCCGAGGCGGCGGTGAGCCTTGCGCTGGCCTGAGGGCAAGCGGGTGAGTCAGATGGTGGGGGATGCCGAGGCCGCGGTGCCGCTCTACGACACCACCGCCATCCACGCCGAGGCAGCGGTGAGCCTTGCGCAGCCCTGCTGGAGCACGAGGACACCGGCATGATGATCTCGTTCACGGTGGAAGAGTAAAAAGATGGCCCGAACGGGGCCATTTGTTCATTTCACTGGTCAGATCTCACTATCTACGCACATCGCATACCCCTTGGCATAAAAGCGTGTAAAATTGCGCCCTGAATTTCCCGGCCAGCGCGCGCTGGCCGCGACTCCTTACATGCAAGGCAGACACTGTGACAGAAGTAGATAGATTCGCGGACATTCGCCCCTACCGCGATGAAGAAGTGCCGGCAGCCATAGAACGGCTGATCCGGGATGATGAATTCGTCGGCGCCATCGCCAAGTATCGTTTCGGCTCCCTGATGAGCTGGCTGGGCTGGGCCATACGCCCGCTGATCCGCCAGTTCCTGCGCTACAAGTGGTCCAAGGTGACCACCATCCATCAGGTGCAGATGGGCGTGACCCGTTACATGTCCCGCATGATCGCCACCTCCACCAAGGGGGTGACCTTCTCGGGGATCGAGCATCTGAAGAAGGAGCAGGGCTACCTGTTTGTCTCCAACCACAGGGACATCGCCATGGATCCGGCGTTCGTCAACTGGGGACTGCATACCCACGGCTTCGATACGGTGCGCATCGCCATCGGTGACAACCTGCTGCGCAAACCCTGCGCCACCGAGCTGATGAAGCTCAACAAGAGCTTCATCGTCAAGCGCTCCGCCAAGGGGCCGCGGGAGATGATGAAAATGCTCGGCGAGCTGTCTGCCTACATAGGCCAGTCGGTGCACGAGGGTCACTCCATCTGGATCGCTCAGAAGGAAGGGCGCGCCAAGAATGGCGATGACAAGACGGATCCGGCCATCCTCAAGATGTTCTACGTGGACGGCAAGAAGCAGAAAATCGACTTCGTCGACTACATGCGCAGCCTCAACATAGTGCCGGTCAGCATCAGCTACGAGCTGGATCCCACCGACAAGGCCAAGGCGCGCGAGCTGTACGAGAAGTCGGTCAACGGCAGCTACGAGAAGGGCGAGTTCGAGGACATCGAGAGCATAGTCGCCGGCATCGTCGGCCAGAAGGGGCGGGTACACGTCTCCTTCGGCGCCCCCATCACCGAAGGCTTCAGCGATCCGGACGAACTGGCCGCGCTGATCGACAAGGCGATCTGGGGCAACTATCGCCTCTTCCCGGGCAACTACCTGGCCGCAGATGTGTCCGGCAAGGCCAATACCATAGAGCAGGCGGCCTTCCTGACTCGTCAGTCAGAGGTGCCACAAGAGCACAAAGCCATCTGGCGCGCCATGTATGCCAAGCCGGTGGAAAACGCCCGCAAGGCTTGAATGACACCGGTTGTGTGAAAAAAACGGGAGCAGATGCTCCCGTTTTTGCGTCTGGTCAAAGTCGGCGGCGATGGAGTAGTGAATAATATTGTTTCAGCTGGTACGATCACTGGGCGAATACGCTTGCGCCTCTTGGCAAGCTGCGGATGAGTGTGTAACAGTGACCTCATCACGCTCGGCACGAGCAAATGCTCTACTCCTGTCTGCACGGATTGCAGACGGTGTGACACAAGGACCTGAACAGGGTCCTTTTTCATTTTGCGGCAAAGATGTCGCCTGAATACACCTAAGGATCCGCTCGCCATGATCACCGGCAGTCTGAATACCCTGCAGCGCACGCCGCTGCCCGCCCCGCTGGATAGCATCATGGCCGAGGTGGTGAAGAGCGTGGAACAGTGGCTGAATGCGCCGCTCGGCAAGCGCGAGATCGACGGCCTCACGCTGTTCTGTCTGGTGAGCGAAGAGCTGACCGAGCCGACCGCAGATCGCCGTGGCGAGTTCCATCAGCAGTATCTGGATATCCAGCTGCTGCTGCGTGGTGAAGAGTGGATAGGGGTCGGGCCTCATGCTTATGGCAATGAGGGCGCCGATCATCCCCATCCCGATCTCTGGTTCGTCGACGACGAACAGACCAGTTATCTGGCGTTGCAGCCCGGCGACTTCGCCATCTTCTGGCCGGGAGAACTGCATCGCCCTCTCTGTACCCCCAACCAGCCGGCTCAGGTGAAGAAGCTGGTGGTCAAGGTGCACAGGGATCTGTTGGCCGGCTTGTAACCGCCGGCCCAGCCGAGCTGAGATGAGTGCACTGAATCATCTGGATTTGCACTTAACGTATTGAAAAATTGGGCGCACTTTCCTGCGACCATAAGCCCCCGGCAGGGGAATCCCATCCACTTCTGGATGACACGACACTGTCGGCATAAAGCCGAAGCACAGGAAGATGTAGAACATGAGCAAGTTGGTATTGATCCTTAACTGCGGTAGCTCTTCCCTGAAATTTGCCGTAATGGACGCCGAAACAGGTGAGGACATGCTGTCCGGCCTGGCCGAATGCTTCAATCTGGATGATGCACGTATCAAATGGAAACTCCACGGGGTCAAGGGTGAAGCCATGCTGGGAGCGGGCGCCGCACACCAGGCTGCCCTCGACCATATAGTGGGTCACATCCTGCCCCAGGATCCCTCTCTGGCCGAGCAGCTGGTGGCCATCGGCCATCGCATCGTGCACGGTGGCGAGCAGTTCTCCCGCTCCGTTCGCATCGATGATGGCGTGATCGCCGGCATCGAAGCCGCCATTCCGTTCGCTCCCCTGCACAACCCGGCGCACCTTATCGGCATCCGTGCCGCGCTCAAGGTCTTCCCGGCCCTGGTCGAGAAGAACGTGGCCGTGTTCGACACCGCCTTCCACCAGACCCTGCCGCAGGAAGCCTATCTCTACGCGCTGCCCTACAAGCTCTACAAAGAGAACGGCATCCGTCGTTACGGCGCCCACGGCACCTCCCACCGCTTCATCGCGGAAGAAGCCGCCAAGGCGCTGGGCAAGCCGCTGGCCGAGCTCAACATCATCAACTGCCACCTGGGCAACGGTGCCTCCGTCTGCGCCATCAAGAACGGCGAGTCCGTCGACACCTCCATGGGGCTGACCCCGCTGGAAGGGCTGGCGATGGGCACCCGTTGCGGCGACATAGACCCCGCGGTGGTCTTCTTCATGCACGACCAGCTCGGTTACAGCGTGGACGAGATCAACCACACCCTCACCCGTGAGTCCGGTCTGCTGGGCCTGACCGAGGTGAGCAGTGACTGCCGCTATGTCACCACCAACTATGCGACCGACGCCGGCGCCAAGCGTGCGCTGGATGTGTTCACCTACCGGGTGGCCAAGTATGTCGGTGCCTATGCCGCCGCCATGGAGGGTCGTCTGGACGCTCTGGTGTTCACCGGCGGTATCGGTGAAAACGCCGCCATGGTGCGCGAGATGGTGCTGGATCGTCTGGCCCTGTTCGGCTTCAAGGTAGATAAAGAAGCGAACAATGCCGCCGTGCTCGGTGGCGAGGGTCCCATCACGGCCGAAGGCAGCCGCCTGGCGCTGGTGATGCCCACCAACGAAGAGCTGGTCATCGCCCGCGATGCCCTGAGCCTGGTCGGCTAACGCCACCTCGCCCTGAATCAACGCCCGGCCTGTGCCGGGCGTTGTCGTTTCCGGCCCCTGGTTGAGCGGCTTGTCATTTGACATGGGGTGGCAGATACGTACCCTGACGACTGTTTCACGCATTGGAGGTAGGGATGAAGGAGATGTTTTTTCACTGGCTGACCGGCATGGGGATCGAAGTCAGCAGCCTGATGGCACTGGTGATCGCCCTGGGCTTTATCGTCCTTACTTCGCTGGTGCTGCACATGCTGTTGCACCGGGTGCTGCTGGTGCGGCTGGTTGGCATCCTCGGCAAGACCAAGCAGGTGTGGCTGCCGCCTCAGCTGCAACAGCGCCTGTTCTACCGGCTCGCCTTCGTGTTGCAGGGGGCCGTGCTGCTCGGTCAGGCCGAGATCTGGTTGCCGCGCAAATCCGAGAGCCTGCAGTGGATCGAGATGCTGGCCCAGTTCTGGATCCTGCTGTTCCTGCTGCTGGCGCTGTTCGCCCTGCTCGACTGCATGCTGTCGGTGAGCCGCTACACCCGGCTCGGGCGGGATCTGCCCCTGCGCGGCATCTTCCAGGGGGTGAAGCTGGTGGGCAGCATACTGGTCGGCATCCTGATGATCTCCCTGCTGCTCGGCAAGTCACCGCTGTTCCTGTTCAGCGGCCTGGGGGCCATGACAGCCGTGCTGATGTTGGTGTTCAAGGATCCCATCCTCGGCCTGGTGGCGGGGATCCAGCTCTCAGCCAACCGCATGCTGAGCGTCGGCGACTGGCTGCAGATGGACAAGTACGGCGCCGACGGCGAGGTGACCGACATAGGCCTCACCACCGTCAAGGTGTCGAACTGGGACAAGACCATCACCACCATTCCCACCTATGCCCTCATCTCCGACTCCTTCAAGAACTGGCAAGGGATGACCGAATCCGGCGGTCGCCGCATCAAGCGCAGCGTCAGCATCGACATGACCAGCGTGCGCTTTCTGAGCGCGGAGGAGCAGTTGCAGCTCAAGCAGGCCCAGCTGCTGGCGCCCTATCTGAGCCGCAAGGAGCAGGAGCTGAGCGTCTACAACCAGCAGCTCAGCGATGCCTTGAGCTGCCCCATCAACGGGCGTCACCTCACCAATCTGGGTACCCTGCGCGCCTATCTGGACGCCTACCTGCGGGCCCATCCCGGCATTCGCAAGGACATGACGCTGATGGTGCGCCAGCTGGCGCCGACTACTGACGGTTTGCCGCTGGAGATTTACTGCTTCACAGCGACCACCGCCTGGGCCGATTACGAAGGGATCCAGGCCGATATTTTCGACCATATCTTTGCCATCATTGAGCAATTTCATCTGCGGTTGCACCAATCTCCCACAGGTTACGATATGCGCACCTGGCAACGGGGATCCGTCAGCAACGGCTAAAACCGCCCGGCGGCGCGCAGGGGCATAAAATCCTGCGTTGCCGCCCCATTTGCTTGTTGAATTTTGGCCAAGAGAGGAGAAAAATGGCGGCCTTCTCTCCGCCCCCGGACCGCCCAGCCGATCCCGGGTCAGCCCAGAGTCTTGAACCACGTCATCCATTACAGGAAAGTTATGAAGCTCCTTCACAATACTGCGGCCGCTCTGTGCTGCAGCCTCGTCTTGGCCGCCGCGCCAGTGCTTGCTGTTGAATATGCCCTGCCTGCGGCCAACAGCCGTCTGGTGGGTGAAAATCTGGAATACGTGGTGCCGGCAGAGGAAAATGGCCAGCCGCTGGAAGCCGCGGCCGCCAAATTCCAGCTGGGTCTGACCAACATGCTCGAGGCCAACCCCAAGGCGGATCCCCTGCTGCTGCAGGCCGGCGAGAAGCTCATAGTGCCGCATCAGCTGATACTGCCGGATGCCCCGCGCGAGGGGCTAGTGCTGAACGTGGCCGAGATGCGCCTCTACTACTACCCGAAAGGCAAGAAGGTGGTGGAAGTGCTGCCCATCGGCATCGGCCAGCTCGGCACCGACACCCCGGAAAACTGGGTGACCAGCGTGCAGCGCAAGAAGGCGGGCCCGACCTGGACCCCGACCGCCAAGATGCATGCCGAGTATGCCGCCCGTGGTGAGAGCCTGCCGGCAGTCTGGCCCGCCGGCCCGGACAACCCCATGGGGCTGTTTGCGCTCTACATCGGCAAGATGTACGCCATCCACGGCACCAATGCCCAGTTCGGCATAGGTCTGCGGGTGAGCCACGGTTGCGTGCGTCTGCGCAACGAAGACATCGAATACCTGTTCAAGAAGATACCGGTCGGCACCCGCGTGCAGTTCGTGAACCAGCCGATCAAGGCCTCGGTCGAGCCGGATGGTCGCCGTTATCTGGAAGTGCATCAGCCGCTGTCCCGCAGCCAGGAGGAGTTCAACTCCAGCCTGCCGGCGCCGCTGCCGATGACCCCGGCCGTGACCCGTTTCATCGCCCATGCCGACAGCGATTCCCAGTTGGTCAAGCAGGCGCTGGAACAGCGCAGCGGCATGCCGATCGCGATCAATCGCTGATCCTGGCGCCAATCGTCTCTAGCCCCGGCCACTGGCCGGGGCTTTTTTTTACCGCCATGCCGGGCCGGGTCAGGGGGGAAGGCGACCCGATAAGCGGTTGCTGCGTCAGGATAAAATCCGGCTGATTGCTCCTTGAGTGGTTCGTTAGTTAAAGATGAAACGTTTATATTGTGTTTTTTATTTGTTAAAAGTGGTTGAGGTCATGGGATCTGCTGATTAAGCTAGGGCGGTTTTTTAAGGAAGAGCCCGTCGTCAGAACGGGTACACACGTCACATAACGGAGTTTTGAATGACAGCCAGTACACCCATGCTTATCACCTTTCTGGTGTATATCCTCGGGATGGTGCTGATCGGCTTTATCGCCTATCGCGCCACCCGCAACTTTGATGACTACATACTCGGCGGCCGCCGCATGGGGAGCTGGGTGACCGCCCTCTCCGCCGGGGCCTCCGACATGAGCGGCTGGCTCTTGATGGGCCTGCCGGGCGCCGTCTTCATCGGCGGCATCTCCGAGAGCTGGATCGCCATCGGCCTCACCCTGGGGGCCTATCTCAACTGGCGCTGGGTCGCCGGTCGGCTGCGGGTTCACACCGAGAAGAACCGCAACGCCCTGACCCTGCCGGACTACTTCACCTACCGCTTCGAGGACAAGAGCCGGGTGCTGCGCATCCTCTCCGCCCTGGTGATCCTGCTGTTCTTCACCATCTACTGCGCCTCCGGCGTGGTGGCCGGTGCCCGCCTGTTCGAGAGCACCTTCGGCATGAGCTATGACACCGCCCTCTGGGTCGGTGCCGCGGCCACCATCACCTACACCTTCTTCGGTGGCTTCCTCGCGGTGAGCTGGACCGATACGGTGCAGGCCACCCTGATGATCTTCGCCCTGATCCTCACCCCTGTGTTCGTCATCATAGCGGTGGGCGGCATAGACACCGCCATGGTGCAGGTGGCGGCGCAGAACGCCAGCAACCTCGACATGTTCAAGAACCTGGACTTCATCGCCATCATCTCGCTGATGGCCTGGGGCCTGGGCTACTTCGGCCAGCCTCACATACTGGCGCGCTTCATGGCGGCGGATTCCCACCACTCCATGGCCAATGCCCGCCGCATCAGCATGACCTGGATGGTGCTCTGTCTCGGCGGCGCCGTGGCCATCGGCTTCTTCGGCCTGGCCTACTTCTCCACCTTCACCGAACAGGCCGCCGGCGTCACCGGCAACCCGGAGCGGGTCTTCATCGAGCTGTCCAAGATCCTGTTCAACCCCTGGATTGCCGGCGTGCTGCTCTCCGCCATACTGGCGGCCGTGATGAGTACCCTGAGCTGCCAGCTGCTGGTCTGCTCCAGCGCCATCACGGAAGATCTCTACAAGCCCTTCCTGCGCAAGAACGCCTCCCAGAAAGAGCTGGTGTGGGTTGGTCGCATGATGGTGCTGGTGATTGCGCTCATCGCCATCGGTGTTGCCATGAACCCGGAGAACAGGGTGCTGGGGCTGGTGAGCTACGCCTGGGCCGGCTTTGGTGCCGCCTTCGGCCCCGTGGTGCTGCTCTCCGTGCTCTGGTCGCGCATGACCCGCAACGGCGCCCTGGCGGGCATGCTGGTCGGCGCCCTGACCGTCATCGTCTGGAAGCAGTTCGGCTGGCTGGGGCTGTATGAAATCATCCCGGGCTTCCTCTTCTCCGCTCTGGCGATCCTGGTGTTCAGCCTGCTGGACAAGGCCCCCTCCAAAGCCATGCTGGATCGCTTCGACGACGCCGAGCGCGAGTTCCAGACCTCGCCGGATGCGCTGGGTCAGCCGGTTGCCGTCAACTGAGTCGGCTACTGCCGATAACAAAAAGCCCCGCAATGCGGGGCTTTTTTATGGCGCTCAGACGGGCATTGCCTGCACTGCTGGCGTGCAGAACAGGCCAGTCGGCAAGGGGCTCTGCCTACCCTTGCGCGGCGATCCAACGCTGCAGATGCTGTGTATGATGCTGACGGGCAGGCGGAGCGCTGCTAGGCGTGCCGGTGGTTAATTTGACTGCTCACTGAGGCGCAATATCTTTGGCAGGTTGGCATGGACCAGTTGCCATTGGAGGGGTTGCGGCGCAAAGTAGCCCGCGGGACCACCTGAGTTCTCGATTACCGTTGACCGTTTTCTTGAGCCATGTATTGGAATTTGGTTTTCACCAACTAAACCCTTCCATTAACGCTATGAAGTCACAACCACTATTAGTAATTTCGTACTCGAGTTTGTCATTGTGGCTCAGTGATTCTGGAGTAAAACAGTAAAAGCCGACAAACTGCAATCTTTGAGATAAAGATGCTGCCGTAGAAGATGACAGATCACCACCCTCTACACAATGTTTCTTTAAATCACTAACGGAACACATTGAAATAACATAAAGGTAAGCCTCGAAGTCATTAAAAGTTATTTTTTCTTCCACTAATTTTCTGAATATGTGACCAATAATCTTACATTTAATAAGCTCATGCTGAGAGTCAATGTGTAGTACAAGAGTACTTGCAATTTTTTCAGAAGACTCAGTGTTTTCTAGAGCCCAACTATTCCACTTAACAAAATGCGCCCGATTTACACTAGAAAAAGCCTCGTAAAAGCTGACTATCTTTCTATAAAAGATCTTATCGCTAATGGTTGTCTGAATATTATAAAGACTAACTAAATTGTTAATTATTGGTATATCTTTTAAAAGACCATCTTCTAATATATAGTCGAGAACTACCTCTGAGTTATTAACGATAATATCTTTAAAGTTGCTGTTTTTCATCTAATTTCATGCCCACCTTTGAACCGTATTTAGTTAAGCTATTGCCTCTGATACTTCTTATCCACTTTCCATATAACCATGGGAAAATTTTTACCAAATGGATCATCAAGTTCGAAAGTGATTTTTTTAGAATTTTTCTCTACGATGAGATATTGCTCTGAAGTATTTTTTGGTAAAAATGACTCAAGCTTTGGAACTATCTCCCTAAAAATATGTTCATTAAGGTCAATCTGCTTACCATCGACTTCTAGGTGACGAGGGTAAGACTTTGAGTCAGCCAATGTAATGTAGAGGTTATTTGCGTCATTTTTCCACGTCCCTGCCCCATCAACATCATACATAACCTTCACAGTACCCAGGTGATTGCTCATCGAGTTTATAATAACTCCTGTAAAGTTATACATCCCACTTTTGAAATACTCTGTTGTCCCTCGAACAGTTGTAGTGCCATTAGTGATTTTATAGCTATACTCTGTCTGCCAAATCCCTAAGAAATCTCTTGAATTTGTCAACTTATCATCCAGTGGTTCCCAATAAATATAAACACTCCAAAAAACACCAAAAACACCTGCAATTATGCTTACCCATAAACCAATAGTGGATTCTTTACTCATGCTCTCACTTTTTTTAGTTGATAGTGACTAGATTGAAATCGATACCAATACAATAGCATGGTCTTTAGTGTACTTATTATTTCTTTGTGATTATTAATTTTTTAGTATTAATAAATTAGTGGCTCTCTGTTATATAAGTACATTTGTGTTATCTCATCTTTGATTCTGACATTACGTTCGTGCACAAAGAAGAGAAATAATTTCATTAGGGTATTCACAATAAACAGGCCTTCTAATCATAGATGTTCTTCCTTCTTGCTAAAACCGAATCTCCACCGATCCAGCACTGCGCTTTGCCTCACCGTGATAAACAGCTTCGATATTATTGCCGTCTGGATCGAGCATAAAGGCGGCGTAGTAGCCGGGGTGATAATTGCGCTCGCCGGGGGCGCCGTTATCCTGGCCGCCGTGGGCCAGCGCGGCCTGATAGAAACGATCCACCATGGCCCTGTCCTGTGCCTGAAAGGCGAGATGATGGCGACCGGTCAGTACGCCGAGCGCAGCCGGGCTATCGACCGAGGTGACAAACAGCTCGTCTGCCCAGAAGTAGCCATCACCCGTGCCACCCATGGGAATATCGAGGGTGGCCAGGATGGCGGTGTAAAAGCGCTGGCTGGCGGCCAAGTCTTTCACCACCAGCTGGATATGGTCGAACAGCCGACCGCGATGCAGTGTTTGTGTTTCCATACACCACCTTGCTTTGCATGTTGTGGATGAGTCAGCGCTTGGTGTGACCAGAAGGGATTGGCAAGCCCATAGCATGGCTACCGCACTGGATTTCAGCTTCCAGTGTGCTGCTTTTGACCAAGAGGTGAGGGTTGGCAGGGCTCATGGGTGACTCCGACGAGGCGTTTGTTGCCAATCGGGTATGTTAGCTGGCGTGGTGTGGAGGGGAAGGACGAGATGGAAGATTTCTGGGCAGGATCAACAAATTAATAAATCAGGCGGCTTTGTCGATAGATGGCGGGGAGCTGTGGGAGGCATTTTCGAAAGGCTGCGCTAGCGAGTGACTCTGGATGGCTGGCCACTCTCTGGCATAGCGGGGGCGCGATTGTGGTCGGCAAGGGGGCCGCTTGCTGGCGGCCCCCGTATGGCGGTCAGTTGCCCTTGGTCGGGATCTCGGTACAGCTAAGTGTCGGCTGGTCGTAACGCTCCAGGCTGGCCTCGTCTCCCTTGGTGAAGAGGCTGAGGTTCTGGCCTTCATAACGGGCGCCGCTGGCGCTGGGGGTTTCATAGGCGAGCACCTGTTGCTGGCTATCCCCTTCGCTCAGGTTGATCACGGCGGCGGGCAGCTTGGCATCGTTATAGAAGTAGGTGGAGAGGGTGACGTTTTTGCCGCACTGGTAGTCGACCGGCGTCGGTACCGTCAGCTGACCGCCTTTTATCTGCAACTCGGTGATCCGCTGCTGGTAGCTCTCCTCCACGCATTGGCGCAGATCCTTGGCCTTCCAGCAGTCGTTGCGACCCTTGATCCAGCCGCGCTGCATGGCCTTCTCGGTTTTGAGCTGTTCGGGGGAGAGGTTGGCGAGCGCCTTGGGATAGAGAGCGGCCAGCTCGTTATCCAGTGCCGCCAGCGCGGCATCCTTGCAGATCAGGGTTTCGGTCGCGCCGGCTGCCTTGGCACAATCAAAGGAAGGGGTGGCGGAATAGGTCAGCAGAGGGGCAAAGAGAAGGGGGCCGAGCAGCAGCTTGTTCATCGGAAAGACTCCAGCAAAAAGAGTGGGATACCCGGCTACTAGAGCACAATGAGACGGGGCCGCCGAGCGCTTTTTCACACTTGGTGACCCCGGTTGGCAGAGCGGATCCGGTGCAGGCCCGGACTTAGGCCAGCGCCAGGCGCTGGCGGGTACGCCACAGTCGCTCATGGAAGAAGAAGACGACGGTATTGACGGCGGGTTCCAGCATGGCCATGACACCGCCGGTGAGCAGCTCACTGCTCAGCAGGAAGGCGACACCGAAGGCCACCGAGAAGTGCACCAGGGCGAAGCTGCTGGTCTTGGCCTGCAGGCTGTGGTTGGGCTTGAATTTGTGCCAGCCGAGGTCGTGGAAGTAGAAGGCGACCGTGTTGACTGCGGGCTCTATCAGGGCGATCAGGCTGGCGGTGAGCAGCTCACCGGTCAGCAGGTAAGCCAGGGTAAAGGCCACGATGAAGTGCAGGGCGGCAAAGCTGATGGTCTTTTTCATGATGGTGGCTCCCTCTGGTGATGACAGCAGTATCCGCCAGAATGACATCAAATGAAAATTATTCTCATCTAATGATTGGATAGGGAGAACCTATCAAGGGGGATGGATCTGCCACCATGATGAGGCCTTGCCTAAGGCCGTCACACCGCTAGACATGGCTTTTGCCATGAAAAAGGAGATTTCATGACGATCAACTCGACCCTGTTTGGGCAGTTCATCTTGCTGCTGATGATCATCGTCGGCGTCCTTGCCTAGCGACTGGCCCGTCGCAAGAGTCGGCATCCCGTGCTCATCACCTTCCTGTGCGTGCTGCTTTGCCTGGCACCGCCCTTTGCCATATTGGCCTTGCTGATATTGGCGCTGAAACAGGATCTGCCCGCCCGCGCATAAGGGCTGCACCGGTTGTCGCACAAACACAGGCCACCGCACCAATAGAAAAAGCCCCATGATGGGGCTTTTTGTTTTTAAGCTCGGTTGCTGCGTGGGCGCGGGGATTAATCCTCGGCCTTGTTGAGCCACTCGACCTTGTACTGGGCACCGGCGCCCTGGGCCAGTTTGGCGCACAAGGGTTTCAAGAAGGCTTCAATCTGCTCGGCCAGCATCCAGGGGGGGCTCACTATCAGCATGCCTGAGCCGTTCATGCCCCAATCGGCGGTCTGACCGGCCACTTCCAGCTCGGCCACCAGGACGTTACCGAAGTTCTCCCGCTTGATGGCGCGCAGCATGTCGCGGGATTTATCCGCCTCCTGACCCAGGATGGGATACCAGAGCGCATAGATGCCGGTCGCCCAGCGCTTCTGCGCCTTTTTCAGGGTATCGACCACGGCGAAGTAATCTTCTTTGAGCTCATAGGGTGGGTCGATCAGTACCAGTCCGCGGCGCGGGGTCGGTGGCAGCAGGGCTACCAACCCCTCGAAACCATCACGGTGGTGGACGGCGACGCGAGGGTCGTAGCCCATGTTGGCGCGCAGGTCTTCCACCTCGTTGTTGTGCAGCTCCATCAGCGCCAGCTTGTCCTGCTCGCGGGCGAGGCGGCGTGACAGCTCGGGGGAGCCGGGGTAGTAGTGCAGCTCGCCGTTCTGATTCATCTCTTCGATGACGCCGAGATAGGGGGCCATGGTAGACCACTGGGCCCGCTCATCCCACAGCCGGCCTATGCCGTCGGCGTATTCCGCCTTCTTCTGGGACCAGTCGCCGCGCAGGTCGTAGAGACCGCCGCCGGCATGGGTGTCCAGCACTATGAAGGGTTTCTCCTTCTTCTTGAGGGACTCGATGATCAGGGCCTGAACGGTATGTTTCAGCACGTCGGCGTGGTTGCCGGCGTGAAAGGCGTGGCGATAACTCAGCATATTAGATCTCTGAGGGGGCCCTGCTGAGCCCCCAGTAACGATAGATAGTTCAACAAATTGTGGCTCTTGCCCCGAAACAGGGTGAGGCTGCGCAGCGTCTGCAGCAGGACGCCCTGCTGCAGCCGTTCCAGCTCCAGCTCGTGGGCCAGCATGGCCTGATACTCTTCCTCATCCAGCCGCGACTTGGCGCTCTGGCGCAGGGTACGCCAGGGGGTCAGTACCGCTTCGGTCTGCACCAGCGCAGGTTGCAGATCGATCAGGTCGACCTGGATATCGGTCTGATCCAGCCGGTGCAGCAAGAGCGCCAGATTGACGTTGCCGCCCTGCGCCTGCACGGTCAGCCAGTCCTGGCTGCGCTCGCCATAGACCTTGCCACTCCAGTGCCAGAAGCCCAGCGGCGTCGGCAGTTCGTGCACAGCGACCCGCTCGGCCGCCATCAGCTGTTCGTCACGCAAAGAAGGCCTGCTCCATGGTTTCCAGCTCCTCTGAGAGGCTCATCCACTCCAGCTCCACCCCTTCCAGCTCCTCCTTGATGGGGCCCTGGGACTTGAGCAGTTCGGAGAGCTTGTTCTTGGCGCTCTCTTCGTAGATGGCGGGATCGGCCAGCTGTTCTTCCACCGCGGCCAGCCGGGTCTGCAGTTTCTCCATGCTGGCTTCGAGCTTCTCCAGCTTCTGGCGCAGGGGGCGGGTCGCTTGCCGGAACTCCGCCTCGCGCCGCTTCTGATCCTTGCGCGCCAGCGCCGAGTTGGCGGAGATGATGCCGTCGCTTGGCTTGGCGTTGGCCTCTTTTTCCTGCTCGCCGAGCCACTTGTGGTAGTCGTCCAGATCGCCGTCGAAGGCTTCGACCCGGCCACCGTGCACCAGATAGAAGTCATCCGTGGTGGTGCGCAGCAGGTGCCGGTCGTGAGAGACCACCACCATGGCGCCCTCGAAGCCTTGCAGCGCCATGGTCAGGGCGTGGCGCATCTCCAGATCCAGGTGGTTGGTCGGTTCATCCAGCAGCAGCAGGTTCGGTTTTTGCCAGGTGACCAGGGCCAGCACCAGCCGCGCCTTCTCGCCGCCGGAGAAGGGGGCTACCTTGTCGAGCGCCTTGTCACCGTGGAAGCCGAAGCTGCCCAGATAGTTGCGCAGCTCCTGCTCGGACTTGTCCGGCGCGAGGCGGGCCAGATGGTCGAGCGGGGTATCATCGAGGCGCAGTGTCTCCAGCTGATGCTGGGCGAAGTAGCCTATGCTGACCCCGGCGCTCACCTCCAGCTTGCCCGACAAGGGGGGATTGGAGCCCGACAGCATCTTGATGAAGGTGGACTTGCCGGCGCCGTTGCGACCGAGCAGACCGATGCGCGAACCCGGCACCAGGTTCATCTTTATCTTCTCCAGGATCACCTTGTCGCCGTAACCGGCGCTGAGGTTCTCCATGGCGATGAGCGGAGTCGGCAGGGCCGACGGCTCGCGAAACTCGAAGCTGAACTCGGAGTCGGCGTGGGCGGGCAGGAGTTTCTCCATCCGCTCCATGGCTTTCAGGCGACTCTGGGCCTGGCGGGCCTTGGAGGCCTTGTAGCGGAAGCGGTCCACATAGGCCTGCATGTGGGACACCTCCCGCTGCTGCTTCTCGTACATGGACTGCTGCTGGGCCAGCTGTTCGGCGCGCTGCAGTTCGAAGTCGGAGTAGCCGCCTGTGTATTCGTTCAGCTTGCCGTTCTCGATATGGATGATGCGGCTGATGACCGAATCGAGGAAGTCGCGGTCGTGAGAAATCAGCACCAGCGTGCCCTGATAGCCCTTGAGCCACTTCTCCAGCCAGATGACGGCATCGAGATCCAGGTGGTTGGTCGGTTCATCGAGCAGCAGCAGATCGGAGCGGCAGAGCAGCGCCTGGGCCAGGTTGAGGCGCATGCGCCAGCCACCGGAGAAACTCCTGACGGGTGACGCGAGCTGATCGTCGCTGAAACCCAGACCGTGCAGCAGCTCGGCGGCGCGGGCGCGGATGCTGTAGGCGCCTATGGTGTCGAGCCTGCCGTGCAGCTCGGCCACCAGGATGCCGTTGTCATCCAGCTCGGCCTGGGCCAGCTGGGCCTCCAGCGAGCGGAACTCCTTGTCGCCGTCGATCACGTACTCCAGCGCGGAGCAGTCAAGGGCCGGCGTCTCCTGGGCGACGCCGGCGATCTGCCAGCCGGCGGGCAGGCTGAAGCTGCCGCTGTCGATGGCCAGCTCGCCCCGTACCAGTGCAAAAAAGGTGGACTTGCCACAGCCGTTTTTACCCACCAGGCCCACCTTATGGCCCGGGTGTATGGTGGCGGAGGCGTTGTCCAGCAGCTTGCGGCCGCCGCGGATCAGTTCGATTTGACTGGCAACTATCATGGATGGGGTCTGCTTGCTCAAATGGAGGAGAAAAACTGGCGCGGATCTTACGTGAAATGGCGCAGATTTGCACTTGAGGTGGGGGGCTCCCACTGGCTGGGGGGGCAAAAACATGCCATAACAGAGAAATCAGCCAGGGTTGGGGAGGTTAGCATGCTTATCAGGGACATAATGACGACCCGGGTCGCCACAGTTTCCATGGACGACAGGCTCACTGTCATCAAGGATATCTTCGAGCAGGCTCACTTTCGTCACCTGCTGGTGCTGGAGGAAGAGGAGCTGGTGGGGGTCATCTCGGATCGGGATCTGTTCCGCGCCATCAGCCCTTACCTCGACTCCGAGGCCGAGATGAGCCGAGATACCGAGACCCTCAATCGGCGCGCCCACCAGATCATGAGTCGCCACCCCGTCACCATAGCTCCCCAGCTGCCGGTGCGCGACGGCGTGAAAATCATGCTGGAGAAGAACGTCTCCTGCCTGCCGGTGCTGGAAAATGGTGCCCTGGTCGGCATCATCAGCTGGAAGGATCTGCTGCGCACCGCCCTCGACAGCGACGCCTTCTAGGCACGCCGGCGCAGGTCGGCAAGGCAACGAAAAAGGGCTCCGTGGAGCCCTTTTTATCGGATGTGCGTGATGACACTCGCTCGCCTCAGGGCAAGGGTTCCACCAGCAGGATATGGGAGTCCGCCCCCACCACCTTGACCCGACTGCCCGCGGTGAGCGGCACTGGGCTGCGCACCGTCCAGACGGTGTCATCCAGATGCACCCGGCTTGTTCCCTGCACCACATCATCCAGCAGGGTCAACTCACGGCCCAGATAGCTCTGCATCCGCTCATTGATGGGGGCCGCCGCATCCTGACCCGAGCTGTCCTGCCGGTGCTGCCAGCGCCACCAGGCCCAGGTGGTGAGCAGGGATTGCACCGCAAACAGCAGCAGCTGCGCCTGCCAGCCGAAGGGCCACAGCAGCAGGATCAAGCCGACTTCCAGCGCGGCTATGCCGGTCCAGAGCAGGAAACCCACCGAACTCATCACTTCGATGGCCAGCAGCACGAAGCCAAGCCCCAGCCAGTGCCAGTGGGTCAGCCCCTCGAACAGGGCTGTCATGACTTGCTACTCTTGCCGTCCTTGTTGAACAGCTCGGCCATGCCGGCGACCGAGCCAATCAGGCTGCCCGCTTCCAGCGGCATCATGATGATCTTGCTGTTGGGGCCTTCACCTATGCGGGCCAGCGCCTCCGTGTATTTCTGGGCCACGAAGTAGTTGATGGCCTGCATATCCCCTTCCGCTATAGCTTTTGAGACCATATGAGTTGCCTTGGCTTCCGCCTCGGCGGCCCGCTCCCGCGCTTCGGCGGCGAGGAAGGCGGCCTGACGCTCACCCTCGGCCTTGAGGATCTGGGACTGCTTCTCGCCTTCGGCTTTCAGTATCTTGGACTGGCGTACCCCTTCGGCTTCCAGCACCTCGGCCCGTTTCTGGCGCTCGGCCTTCATCTGGGCGTTCATGGCTTCCACCAGCGCCAGCGGCGGGCGTACATCCTTGATCTCGATCCGGGTCACCTTGATGCCCCAAGGGGCGGTGGCCGCATCCATGGTGCGCAGCAGCTTCTCGTTGATGGTGTCGCGCTGGGAGAGCATCTCGTCCAGCTCCATGGCGCCGAGCACTGTCCGCATGTTGGTCATGGTGAGATTGCGGATGGCGCTGGGGAGATCGTTGACCTCATAGGCCCCCTTGCGGGCATCGACCACCTGCACGAAGCTGATGGCGTCTATGGTGACGTTGGCGTTGTCGCGGGAGATCACCTCCTGCGCCGGGATATCCAGCACCTGCTCCATCATGATGATCTTGTGGCCGACCCTGTCCACATAGGGGATCAGCAGGTTGAGACCGGGGGAGAGGGTGCGGGTGTAGCGGCCGAAGCGCTCCACTGTCCAGTTGTAGCCCTGCGGCACTATCTTGATCCCGGCACTCAGGGTGATGATCACCAGGAACACGAAGATCCCCAGCACAATCAATGACTCATTCATTATTAAGCTCCTTATGAAACACTTTCACTAGCCTATGGCTTGGCGCCGAGCACCACAAGGATGTTCGCTCGCCTTTGTCATCATACGGCTTTGCTAATTACTAAAACGCATTAAAAAGCATTTTTTATTATTTTGAGGGATAAGCAGCCCTGCCTATAGTCGCCCCATATTAGTCGTGTTCCAAGGGATGGGCCGAAATGGATTATTTACCTATGTTTGCCAGGTTGGAAGGCCGCCCCGTCTTGTTGGTCGGCGGGGGCGAGGTGGCCCTGCGCAAGGCGCGCCTGCTGCTGGCAGCGGGCGCTAGGCTGACCCTGGTCTCCCCGGAACTTGAACCCGAATTCGCCGAATTTGCCGGCCGTTTCACCCATCTGGTCGAGCGTTTCAGCCCGGCTCATCTGACCGGCCAGATCCTGGTGGTGGCCGCCACCGACGATCTCGAGGTCAACGCCCTCGTCTATCAGAGCGCCAACCAGCTGGGTCTGTTCGTCAATGTGGTGGATGACCCCAAGCGCTCCAGCTTCATCTTTCCCTCCATCATAGATCGCTCCCCCCTGATGGTCGCCGTCTCCAGCGGTGGCAAGGCCCCCGTGCTGGTGCGCCTGTTGCGCGAGCGGCTCGAGAGTCTGCTGCCCCGCCATCTCGGCGGTCTGGCCGAACTCTCCGGCCGGGTGCGCGACAAGGCCAAGCGGGTGCTCTCATCCATTTCCGACCGTCGCCGCTTCTGGGAGCGGGCCTTCGCCTCCAACAGCCTCGGCAGCCTGATTGAAAAGCAGGATTGGCAGAGCGCCGAGACTTGGCTGAACGAAGGGCTCGACAAGGCCCAGACCGAGGTCGGCGAGGTGGCGCTGGTGGGGGCGGGGCCCGGCGATCCTGGCCTTCTGACCCTCAAGGCGCTGCAACAAATTCAGCAGGCGGAAGTGGTGCTCTATGACCAGCTGGTCTCCCCGGAGATCCTGGAGCTGGTGCGCCGCGATGCGACACTGGTCTCGGTCGGCAAGAAGGCCGGTGCCCACAGCGTGCCCCAGGAGGAGACCAATCGTCTGCTGGTGGAGCATGCCCGTGCAGGCAACCGTGTGGTGCGGCTCAAGGGGGGCGATCCCTTCATGTTCGGCCGTGGCGGTGAGGAGCTGGAGGTGCTGGCGGCAGAGGGGATCCCCTTCTCGGTCGTTCCTGGCATCACGGCCGCCGCCGGTGCCACCGCCTATGCCGGCATTCCGCTCACCCACCGCGACCATGCCCAGAGCGCCGTTTTTATTACCGGCCACTGCCAGCAGGAGGGCAAGGAGCCCGACTGGCAGCAGCTCGCCACCACCAACCAGACCCTGGTCGTCTACATGGGGCTGATGCGCTCCGAGCACATTCAGCAGCAGCTGGTGAGCCATGGCCGCAGCAGCCAAACCCCCATCGCCATCATAGAGCGGGGCACCACGGCCCGTCAGCGCGTGCTGACCGGCACCCTGGCTGACCTGGCCGTGCTGGCCGAGCAGGCAGTGAGCCCGTCGCTCATCGTCATCGGCGAGGTGGTTGCCCTGCGCGACCGGCTGGCCTGGTTTGGTGAAACGCGTGGCGATGAGGCGGGTCGCTCCGGCGACCTGAATGGCAGTGATCTCAAGCTGGTGCACCTGGCGTGAGTCTGCAGAGCAAAGAACCGATTTGACGGTGCGGCGACAGCGGCACCGATCTGAACCAACACCGCACCCTGACCAGGCGCGTTAGCAATGAACCGAGGACCCCGACATGGACCGTGAAAGACTGACACATCTGCAGCAGCTGGAGGCCGAGAGCATCCACATCATCCGCGAGGTGGCTGCCGAATTTGAAAACCCGGTGATGATGTACTCCATCGGCAAGGACTCCTCCGTCATGTTGCACCTGGCCCGCAAGGCCTTCTATCCGGGCAAGATCCCCTTCCCCTTGCTCCACGTCGACACCGACTGGAAGTTCAAGGAGATGATCAAATTCCGCGATGAGACCGCCAAAAAGTACGGGCTGGATCTCATCGTCCACAAGAACCCGGATGGCCTCGCCATGGGGATCAACCCCTTCGTGCACGGCAGCGGCAAGCACACCGACATCATGAAGACCGAAGGGCTCAAGCAGGCGCTCAATCAGCACGGCTTCGATGCCGCCTTCGGTGGTGCCCGCCGCGACGAGGAGAAGTCCCGCGCCAAGGAGCGGGTCTACTCCTTCCGCGACAAGTCCCACCGCTGGGATCCAAAGAACCAGCGCCCCGAGCTGTGGCGCGTCTACAACAGCCAGGTCAACAAGGGGGAGAGCATACGGGTGTTCCCGCTCTCCAACTGGACCGAGCTCGACATCTGGCAATACATCTATCTCGAGAACATCGACATAGTGCCCCTCTACTTCGCGGCGGTGCGCCCTGTCGTTGAGCGCAATGGCATCAAGATCATGGTGGATGACGAGCGCATGCCCATAGGCCCTGAAGATGAAGTGAAGCAGGAGTTGGTGCGCTTCCGCACCCTGGGTTGCTACCCGTTGACCGGGGCCATCGAGTCCGATGCCACCACGCTGCCGGAGATCATCGAAGAGATGCTGCTCACCACCTCGAGCGAGCGGCAAGGGCGGCTGATTGACCACGATCAGGCAGGCTCCATGGAGCAGAAGAAGCGTCAGGGATATTTCTAAGGAATCGCAAATGAACAACCATATTCAGACCGCCATCAGCGAACAGGGCATTGAAGCCTACCTGCACGCCCAGCAACACAAGAGCCTGCTGCGCTTTCTCACCTGCGGCAGCGTGGACGACGGCAAGAGCACTCTCATAGGCCGATTGCTGCACGACTCCCAGCAGATCTATGAAGATCAGCTCAAGGCGCTGGAGTCCGACAGCCAGAAGCTTGGCACCACGGGCGAGAAGCTGGATCTGGCGCTGCTGGTGGACGGCCTGCAGGCCGAGCGCGAGCAGGGCATCACCATAGACGTGGCCTACCGCTATTTTTCTACCGCCAAGCGCAAATTCATCATCTCGGATACCCCGGGCCACGAGCAGTACACCCGCAACATGGCCACCGGCGCCTCCACCTGCGATCTCGCCATCATATTGATCGATGCCCGCAAGGGGGTGCTGGATCAGACCCGTCGCCACAGCTTTATCGCCAGCCTGCTCGGCATCAAGCAGTTCGTGGTGGCGGTCAACAAGATGGATCTGGTGGAGTTCAGCCAGGAGGTGTTCGAGCGCATCAGTGCCGATTATCGCGAGTTCGCCAAGAAGCTCAGCGTTGACAACATCCAGATAGTGCCTGTCTCGGCGCTGGACGGCGACAACGTGGTCAACCCGAGCGACAAGCTGGCCTGGTATCAGGGCGAAACCCTGCTCTCCCTGCTGGAAAATGCCGAGGTGGAGCGCGAGCTGGAGCGTCATCCGGTACGCCTGCCGGTGCAGTACGTGAACCGCCCCAACCTGGATTTTCGCGGCTTCGCGGGCACGCTCGCGGCCGGTATACTGCGGGTCGGCGACAAGCTGGCTGTGCTGCCGTCCGGCAAAGAGAGCACAGTGACCCGCATCGTCACCTTCGACGGGGATCTGGAGTATGCCCTGCCGGGTCAGGCCATCACTGTGACCTTTGCCGATGAAATCGATATTAGTCGCGGCGATCTGCTGGTGGATGCCGCAAGGCAACCCCAGGTGACCCAGAACGTGCTGGCCCATATCGTCTGGATGGGGGAGGAGTCCCTGCAGCCGGGCCGGGTCTATGACATCAAGCTGGCCACCAAGAAGACCCGTGGTCAGGTGGAGGCCATCCGCCACCGCATCGAGATCAACAAGCTGGACGAGCTGGCGGCCTCCGAGCTCAAGCTCAACGAGATAGGCCTGTGCGAGCTGAGCCTGACCGATCCGGTGGCGTTCGACCCATACCGGGAGATCCGCGACACCGGCAGCTTTATCCTGATAGATCGGTTGAGCAACGTCACCGTGGGCGCCGGCATGATAGTGGAAGGCCTGGCGGCCAAGGTGGCTAAGGGGCAGTACAGCGAGTTCGAGATAGAGCTCAACGCCCTGGTGCGCAAACACTTCCCGCACTGGCAGGCGCTGGCCATCGGCAACGACAGCGGCAAGCAATAGAGCCAAGCGCCCTTTCCCTCGGGAGAGGGCGCGATGAAGCGCTTCCCCTCATCCCCAACCCTGCTCCCGCTGGCTAAAAAGAGAGGGAGAAGGGGGTTAATATTCCCTCTCCCTCAGGGAGAGGGTGGGGGGCTCGCTGGTTCCTTCCCCATGTTGATGAGCCTGAGTGATCGAGGAGTTAGGATGAGTAATATCGTGTGGCACCAGCATGCCGTCGACAAACGGAGCCGGGCCGAATTGAAGGGACAGAAACCGTTGGTGATCTGGTTCACCGGGCTGTCGGGGGCGGGAAAATCCACCCTGGCGGGGGCGCTGGAGCAGGCGCTGGCCGCCGAGGGCAAGCACACCTATCTGCTGGATGGGGACAATGTGCGCCACGGCCTGTGCGGCGATCTCGGCTTCGATGACGCGGCCCGCCAGGAGAATATCCGCCGGGTCGGCGAGGTGGCAAAACTCATGGTGGATGCGGGACTTATCGTGCTCACCGCCTTTATCTCGCCGTTCCGTGCCGAGCGGGAGCTGGTGCGAAACCTCCTGGGGCCGGACGAGTTTATCGAAGTGTTTGTCGATGCGCCGCTCGCTGTCTGTGAGGAGCGCGACCCCAAAGGGCTCTACAAGAAGGCACGGGCGGGGGAGATCCGCAACTTTACCGGCATCGACTCCGCCTACGAGGCCCCCGAACAGCCGGAAATCCATCTGCTCAACGCCGGCAAGCCGGTGGAGGTGCTGGTGGATGAGTTGCTGACTGCGCTAAGGCAGGGGAATTATTTGTAGTTGTTGAGTTGCGCCATTTGATAAAGGGAGCTGGATTGTTATCTGGGTAACCGGTCAGTTGGCCACCACAGGCGCTGATGAGTTGGCAGCTTCTTTCATTCACGAAACTCCAATATCACATAACGCCTCAAACACCGGCGCAGCTTCGCTGCGTCCGGGTGATTTGACTTGTTATGCCTTATCTATTCATAGGAGAAGTAAATATTATCTTCTGCTTTTAAGGCTTTATAAATTTCGGTCAACTCTTTCACATAAGAAAGATTTTCTCTAATTTCTTTGATGGTTAGATTATCGTCAATTTGACAAAATATTTTCTCCAGCTCTTCTTGCCTTTCATCTTCAATGAGAGCGAGTAGGATCTTCCGATTATCTTCGGTTAGTTCTACGGAAAGAACGCTATAGTCCTCTCCCTCTATTGTAAGATCGTTACTTTCATACGCTACCTTTTTCGAAAATCCGATTTTTGCCAATCTCTCGTAACAATGTTCGGAAACACGAATAATCTTAGGTTCGCTCGTTGTATCAAAAAATGTTAACTCTAACATTATTCAGTCTCCTTTTTTTCTTTTAACTCTAATTCCTTAGCGACAGTCTCTCTTATGTGCTCAACTTCACCAGGCTCCACGCCCTCATACAAAGTCACCCCACCCTTATCAAGAATCGCCTTCGTCTTATGGGATGCGATTGCTTGTATTATTAATATACCAACACTTCCTTTGTCTACGATATCTTGTGCTTGAGACGGAAATATATTCTTCCTCGTCTTTACTTCTCCGAAGGATTTACTCATCATTACCATCCTTAGTGTATTTATACTTGCCTAAGTACTTGTCTAATGCACTAATTAAATCTTTTTTTCTATCCGGAGGATATTCAAAGTCTCCTCTGCAATCATTATTTATAGATGGAGTGACAGGTATATCATGTAGCCTAGCAATTTCTACCACAAGTTTAATTGTATCTCTGTGTTCCTCAAGTTTTTTTATCATCTTATCTTCATCAGTGCACAAAGCTAACCTCCTTGTTTCTGTCTCTGAGTAATTTCATAAAACGTTTTGTGATCTAAAAAATGATTTTTGCTCAATCCTTCCTTGCCCTCTGAAATTAAATTTTTCATGTAAGCTTTTGAGAAGATTGATTTTATCTCGCCCAAGGTGTGCTTTCTTTTAATATAGTCATCGAATACTTCCTAAATTAATTTTTCTTCAAGATAAAGCCCTGTCAACTCGGACAGCTCTCTGAAAAGTTCATTGAAAGATGATTTATCAAGCTCTATATTAAAGTCTTCGTCAAAGAAAAATCTCCTAAGAATCGAGGTGTCAATGTTATCTTTAACATTGGTGGTGGCGATAATTATGTGTCTGTAGATCTGATTGCTACGCACCAACTCATCAATAATCGTGTTAAAGGTAAGTAATATTCTTTTTATGCTTTCGTTGTCATTTTGATACCTACTTATTGTGAATGAGTCCACCTCATCCATTACGATAAAGCAGTATGAATTGTTTTGTTCTATTTCCTTATTTATCGACTTAAAGTAATCCCTCAAATTGGAGGAGGACTCTCCAAAATTATGAGATATTAGTTCGTCAACATTTAACCTTTTAATGTCAATATTATACTCACGCTTGAGCTTTTCATGAACAATGCTTGCAACCGAGCTTTTCCCTGTGCCAGGGTATCCATCAAATAAAAACGTCGGATATATCGACAGCTGTGAAAACTTCGATACTTGACTTGCGTCAGCATCCAAAAAAGCCTTGCAGTATTTGTATAGCCGTTCGATCTTTGCATCCATACAGTACAACTTAGTGAAGCTACTCAATATTTATTTCTCCTTGCACAAGCATTGTCAATTTGAGGCATAACGCTCGGTTCAGCGGTGAGCAGAGCAAATCCGCTGCAACCGCTTGTTACAAGTTGTCTAAATTAATTGTATCTATCCGGCTCTCTGCCTCAATAGCTAAAGCAGGCAACCCAAGACACTCTTTAAGCTCTACAAGTAGTTCGTCATAAGTCAAACAGAGAACTCTCATCGATCCGACAACTACATTTCTTTCTCTCCAACGTAACCGCCTTTTTTCGGACGCATCTAAAAACTGACATCTTCCTACTATTAGAATACTAAAGAGGTCAATTTCCATCGAGTTGAATCGATCTGCGAATGCTTTAGAGTTCTTTGTGTCATCAATCTTGTAGCTCCAATCGATTATTTGGCTGTACCCATGTTCAAATCTTTCTGACCAATCACTAGTGGCACGACCTGTATTTTTGAAAATACTATTTTTTCTGGCATCCTCAAGCTCAATAAAGCAATAAGCGTCTCTACGGGAATCACCTACGGTAAAGTCGCTTGCGAAATCGCCGAACACGTCATACTCATGTGCATATCTATCAGTTTTTGTTATTCCAGGATGCAAGTGCCCGATTAGAGAAACGAGATTTATTCGAGCTTTGAAGAATGGTGACAAATCATTCTTCTCAGAAAGCTCGGCACTACTTGAAAGCAATTCTTCCAGTTCTCGAACTTCCTTCTTACACTGATCAAAATCAAAAATATGCGGCACAAAGGACTTCATAAATCCCCCTGCATATTTTTTTTTACCAACTGCTCTAATTTGTCATGTCTAGCGATATCCGATATTCTAACGAACTCGCTAGTTACTTGAAAAATTATTCTTAAGTCCAACCCGGCACGGATTACAAAGGTATTTTCCATACCTTTTAGCTTGGCCGCATAGGGTGGCTCCAGACCAAGAGCTAGAACTTTTTCGATGCTACGGAGGACTTTTTTCCTATCAGATTCCGGAAGTCGATCTAGTGTAACTTCCGCTCTTCGTGAAAGTTCAATCGGCCTATCATTAATTTGCATATTTCAACTCATTGTTCCCTGCTGCCTGCTGAAGACTTGTAACAGTGATTAGATGGAAGGCGGCACTAATCCGTTAGCAAAGCATTCCATATAACTCCGTAACATATTCACTGCCGCTAAGTAAAAATAATCATTAAATCATGATGTTATCAGCTTCCTTCTCGTGCTGGGCGTATTCGCTTGACTTCTTCTTTTTATGCCACTGTTACTACGGTATGAAAAAACATCTCGTATGTTGGGCTAAAAATCGTAGGTTGGAGCTGAACGAAGTGAAGCCCAACGTTTACCGCGAAACGTATCTGCACATCAGTTTTACCGAACGCTCCAATCCGTGTTTATCCCGCTCTGGTTGAGGTGAACATGCTCGTCTGTTGGGTTTCTCTACGCTCTGCGCCAACCTACAAAAACCACGCTACCGCCCCTGAATTCCAGCCTCCAGCTTGCTGCGCTTTCCCTGTGGTGTGGCTCCGGTCTGGTTCATGGCTGCTCCGACAAGAGGGGATCTGATGGCCATGTTACCGAACGGAGCCGGTTAGGGAAGGGGGAGTGGGTGATTTCTCGGGCAAGATCAATAAATTGAGCTGCCATGGGGTGGTGGTCGGGCGGTGGAGGTATCTCAATGCCCTTGCTTTCTCAACGCTCGCAGCGCATTTGGGCGGGGAAATGAACTCAGGGGTCGTCACCCTGTTGAGAGTGGCGCAGCGCAGACGCCATGGTGAGGGCATCAAGGCTGGGTCAGTGATGGTATGGGCGTACCAATCCGGTCAGGTCCGCATTTTCCACAAGATATAAATGGGCCCGCTGCCGGTGACGACAGGGGCCCATCTTGTTGTTAGCGCACGGCAGGCGTCAGCGGGCGAGTACAACCCGTCCGTTGGCGAGTTGCTCGCTGAGTTGACGGGGGGCGGGCTGTTGCTGGAACTGGCACACCAGCCGATCCAGCTCGCTCAGCTGCCGTACCAGCTGGATGATGCCGTGCACGGCATGCTGGCTGCCCTGGCTTGAGTCATCGGCCAGGGTCTTGATGCTGAGCACGTTGCGATTGATGTCGGCCGTGACCTGGGACTGCTCCTGTACCGCCTGGGCTATCTGGCCACTGCCGGAGGAGACCTGCTGCAGCATGCTGTTGATCTGCTGCAATATGGTGCCGGTGGCTGAGGCCTTCTGCTGGCAGCTGGCCGAGAGTTGCCCCCCTTTCTCCATCGCCTGCTCCGCATTGCCCGCACTGGCCTGCAACAGGCTGATCATCTTCTGGATCTCGCCGGTGGAGGACTGGGTCTTGATGGCCAGCGAGCGGATCTCGTCGGCCACCACAGAGAAGCCACGGCCCGCCTCGCCGGCCCGGGCCGCCTCTATGGCCGCGTTGAGGGCCAGCAGATTGGTCTGGTTGGCGATGCTGTTGATGACATCGAGAATGCCGTCTATATCCCGGCACTGCCCCGCCAGGGTGTGGATCACCGTCTTGGAGGTGGTGATCTCGTCGTGCATCCCCTCGACCGCGCCTATGGTGTCCAGCACGCTGCGGTTGCCCTCCTTGAACAACTCGGAAGTCTCGTCCAGCAGGCCGGAGGCGGCGGTGGAGCTGTGAGAGACCTCTCTGATCGACTCTGACATCTGGGTGATGGCGGTGGCGACCAGGTTGGTCTCGGCCTGCTGTTGTTGCAGGTTGCTGGTGATGGACTCGGCGTTGTGCAGATCCCCTTCTGCGGCACGCAAGATCTGGGCGCAGGTCTGCTGGGTGCGAGCCAGCACGGCATTGAACTCGGCCCGGTTCATCAACATGGCGAGCTCGATGGCAGCCAGGTTGTCGACCTTGTTGGTGTAGAGCAGTTGCATCAGCGGGTTGTCGAAGCGGCTGCGGGCCATTTTGTCGAGCTTGCCGAGGCGACGGGCCAGGGCATGGGTGATCATGGCTGCCAGCAGCAGCGGTATGGCCGCCAGTGCCAACGGCCAGCCCGCAGCCTGCTCGTACCCCAGCGCGACCATGGCCGCCAGACTCAGCAGCAGGCAGAGCGTGACTGCCTGCGTGTGGGAGAAGGTCGGCAGCCTGAGGGCCAGGGGAGTCTTGTCATTGCGCAGGTCGGCATAGATGCGCTCGGCCCGCTGCTTGATCTCCTCGCTGGGGGCCGTGCGCACGGACTGGTATTCCACCACCTTGCCGCTGGCATCCTTGATGGGAGTGACGAAGGCGCTGACCCAGTAGTGATCGCCATTCTTGCAGCGGTTCTTCACCGGCCCCATCCAGCTCTTGCCGTCCTTGATGTGATGCCAGAGATCGGCGAAGGCCTGCTTGGGCATGTCCGGATGGCGCACCAGGTTGTGATGCTCACCTTGCAGCTCGTCCAGGCTGAACCCCGCTATGTTGCAGAACTCCTCGTTGGCATAGGTGATGCGGCTTTCCAGGTCAGTGGTGGAAATAAGACTCTGGTGCTCCGGGTAGAGACGCTCACGCTGGGTAACGGGTTGGTTGACTCTCATTGTGTGGTCCTGCACGCGGTGATGGGAAAGATGTATGGGCAGTGCAAGTTATGCACCATGGCGCCATGGGTGATGATGATTTTGTTAGTAGTGTGTTTATCCGACCAAAATGGTCAGATTTTGCGGCAAATCCGGATCAGGAGGGGGTGGGCAAGGAGATCGATTCGCATTTCGAGAATCGATTTGGCAATGAGCAGGGCGGCATTTCGCAATATGGTGCGGCTGGCGTGCCACAAGGGAGAAGAGAAAGGGGGCCAACAGGGGCCCCGGGGTTCAGACGGCGGCAGTCGGCGGCACTCTCTCCAGCTCGGACTCGGGAGGCTGCATCATGGTCTCTATCTGCAGCCCCTGCACCAGCACGGTTTTCAGATCCTGCAGGTACTCCTCCAGCGGCGGCTCCTGCAACAGCTGGGCGAGCTCGTTGCCCACCGGGGTCAGCCGGTAGTAGAGCAGGGTGATATTGGTCTGCTTGCGATGCAGGCGCCAGCGCTGGTCGCCGAATGCCAGCTCGACCCCGTCGGCGGGCAGCGGGCCGGATTCCAGCTCTCCCTTGTGCAGCAGGCCGAGCTCGAACAACTGCAACAGGGCATTGTAGGGCAATCGGTATTTGCCCAGACCAAGCCGGGTCACCTTGGCGCGGCTGAGCAGGCTGGCGCCCTTGTGCAGCCCCAGCAGCAGGCGCTGCTCATCGCTGCCCGAATAGTGGCAGGCGAGGGCGCAGATCCGCTGGAACAGCTGGGCCTCGCGCTGGGTCATCTCCTTGAGGGTGGTGAGGGCGCGGATGGAGAAACGGCCTGGGGTGGCGATCTCGATGGCGAAGATGCGGCCCCACAGCTGCTGCATGGGGACCATGCTGATGTCTTCCGCCAGTTGCAGGAAGCGGGTCAGCCAGTCGCTGTCCATCTCGCCGCCGGCGGCCGTCTCCTCGCAGTGGCGGGAGGCCATCACCATGATGGCTTCCAGATTGCGCTGGCGCGCGGCCTGATCCGCCAGATGGCGAAAGGTGGCGCGCTGTTCGAAGGTGCTGTCGCTGTTGCGGGTGAGCATGCCGTCTATGCCGCGGCTGCGGGCCAGGCGCAGGGTTTGCTCCTGGCTGCTCAGGATGGAACTCTCTTTCTTGGGCGGGGGCAGGTCAGCCATGCTGGCTCCGTGATCGCAAGGTCTAGCCTTGAATGTTACTCCAACCGGGATGGCGGGCAATCCCTCAAGCAGGGGCTGGTCCCGGTTTCGGCCGGCAAGGGGATAAAAAATGGCCTTCGTTCGAAGGCCACTGTTGCTGGATGCTTAGCTCGGCCCAGGGAGGCCGGCGCGCATCATGATGCCTGATTTATTCCTCTTCGTAGACGCTGACCTCGACCGCCTCCATGGAGTAGGAGGCGGTGGCCATCTCATGGCTGGAACTGATGGTGCGCATCTTGCCCTTCACCCAGATGGCATCCCAGAGATCATCCACGGGGGCGCCCTTGGGGTAGCTCACATAGACCACCTGGTTGGTGGGGGGCGGCGGCACATGGATGCAGGCGCCGAAGTAGGGCACCAGCAGGAAGGCGGTGATCTTCTTGGCATCCCCCTCCAGCGGTACCACGAACCCCGGGATCCGCACGTCTTGGTTGTCCAGCTTCTGATTAACCCCGCCTACCGGCTGCGGCACCGAGGAGAAATCGCCATCGTGGCTCACCTGGGGCGGTGGCAACAGCCGCTCCCCTTGCGGGATCAGCACGTCCCAGTCGATGGTCTTGTAATCGGCGGCCAGGGCCGGCAGCGCCAGCAGGCTGGCCAGCAGCACCACAATTTTCCACTTCATCATCTGTCCTTCTCTCTTTTTATGCGGGCTAGACGCGAATGCTCATGCCATCACTCAGGCTGTAGCGGTAGGCTCTGGCCGCGGGCAGCAGGCCGATCACCATGCCCGCCAGCCATACCAGCCCCAGCAACTGCCATTCGTAGGCGCTCGGCAGCCCCAGGCTCAATTGCAGGCCATAGTGGCTGAGCAGCCAGGGGGTGGCAAGCCCCTGTCCCAGATAGAGCACGGCCACCCCGAGGGCTATGCCTGCGGTGGTGAGGGCCATCGCCTCCAGCGCCAGCAACAGGAACAGGTGGGCGGGGCCTGCCCCCAGGGAGCGCAGGATGGCCAGCTCGCGGCGCCGCTCGTTGAGCCCCGCCAGCAAGGTGGTCAGCATGCCGATGAGGCCCGCCACCACCACGAAACCGGCGATCACAGAGAGCGCGGTTTCAGCCACGCTCATCAGGCTCCACAGCTCCTGCAGGGCGGCCCCCGGCAGTATGGCCATCAGCGGCTCGCCCCGATAGGTGTTGACGCTGCGCTGCAGTTGGAACGCCAATATTCGATTGCTGAGACCCACCATGAAGGCGGTGATGGTTTTGGGGGTCAGATCCTGCGCCAGCGCCTGTTCGGCGGTCACGTTCTTGCTGTGCCTGCCCGTGTCCCAGCCCAGGTGGATCGCCTCTATCCCGGCCAGCGGCACGTGGATGGTGCGATCGATGGGGGTGCCGGTCGGTGCCAGTATCCCCACCACCTTGAACGGCAGGTTGTCGTGCTGGCTGAAGGAGGTGTTGCCTGCGCCGTGGGCGATGACGATGGACTGCTCCAGCTTGTAGCCGAGCCTCTCGGCCACCTGGGCGCCGAGTACCGCCTCGAACGGCGTGTCGAACGGCCGCCCCTCCCGCAGTTGCAGCGCCTGCTGCTGGCCGTACTTCAGATGGGTGAAGTAGTCGCCATTGGTGCCGAGCACCCGAAAGCCCTTGTGAGAATCACCGAGGGAGAGGGGTATGGTCCAGGCGACGCCGGGTTTGGTCTTGATGGCCTGATAGGCCTCCCAGCCCACGTTGTTGGTGGGGTTGCCGATGCGAAATACCGAGTAGAGCAGCAGGTTCACCTGGCCGGAGCGGGCGCCGACGATAAGGTCCGTGCCCGAGACGGTATTGGAGAAACTCTCGCGGGCCTGGGTGCGCACCCGCTCCACCCCGAGCAGCAGGGTGACGCTGATGGCCACCGCCAAGAGGGTCAGCCCTGCGGTGAGGCGACGGGCCCAGAGACTTTGCAGGGCGAGCTTCAGCATACCGGCCTCCGGTGTTGTGGCTGGGATGCACCCTTTGGTGCGGGTCTGGTCGGGTAGATGGCACAGCTATTGGGATTCAGCATATGGCCCTCCGGTTGAGCAGTTGCAGATTCTCCACTCGCGGAAAGAGCGGCTCGAGATAGGGATCGTGACTGACGAAGATGAGGGTCGACCCCTGCTTGTCGCACTCCTCGAACAACAGCTTGATGAAGGCGGCCCGGTTGTCGGTATCCAGGGCCGAGGTGGGTTCATCGGCGATCACCAGCGGTGGCGAGCCGATCAGCGCCCGCGCGGCGGCCACCCGCTGCTGCTGGCCTATGCTGAGGGCGTGGACGGGTCTGTGCAGCGCCTCGGCCGGCAGTTGCAGCTCCGCCAGCAGGCGGCGCGCCTCCTGCTCGGGACTTCCCTGCAGACGAGCCCGTTTCTCGGGCGAGAAGGTGAGGGCGGCGGTGACATTGTCCAACACGGATAAAAATGGCAGCAGATTGAACTGCTGGAAGATATAACCCAGATTGGCCGCCCGGAAGTGGTCACGGGCACGGCCGGAGAGCCGGGCCAATGGCTGGCCCAGCACGTCCAGGGTGCCGTGGTTGGCGGTCTGGATCCCGGCAAGCAAACCAAGCAGGGTCGACTTGCCGGAGCCCGATGGCCCCTTGATGAACACCCGCTCCCCCGCGCCGATGGTGAGGGCTGGCAGATCGAGTACAGGCTGGTGATCCGGCCAGGCGAAGGCCAGATCGCGGATCTCAACCACGGCTTTTTTCATGGTGTTACCAGCTCAGCTTGTTGGCGGATGGGGTCAGCTCGGCCGCAGTCTGGCCGGTGGGCAGTATGCCCTGCACGCTCAGCTTTTCCAGGCTCGGATAGACGCTGAACAGGGTGGCTTCCAGTCCGGTCAGCTTGGTCGGAGCCTCACAGGTGTAGGTGTACATGGCACCCACATCGGCGTGACCCGCATCATCATGGTGGTGGTCATCATGACTGCTGCCAGCCTTTTCATGGTCATGGTCATGGTCATGGTCATGGTCGTGATCATGATCTTCCTTGGCCGCATTGAGTTCCTGCTGGGTCAGCTTGCAGCCGGCCGCCGGGTCGAAGCGAAACAGGGTATCGGCTTGCTTGAGCTGAGCCATGGCCTTGGCGTATTGCGCCTTCTCCTCGTCGCTCTTGGCGGCGTGCTCGAAGCCCACCAGATCGGCGGCGGGAGCCTGCAGCTCGAGCATCAACTGGTTGCCATCGAGCACCAGGTTGAGGTGGCCGTGGCCGTGCTCGTGGGCACCGTGGCCGTGACTCTCATGCTCGTCGTGATTTGCTTGCACGCCAAAGGCGGCTGCCGCCAGTAACAGTGTGACTGCTTTCATCGTTAATCCTTTTGAAACAATTGATAAGAGAAATGTTCAGTGGGAGAAGCAATGAAAGTGAGGCGGGGCACGAATGCGGCACTGGCCTGAAAAGGTGGAATCGGTGGTGGGCAAGGCGATATCAGCTAGCTTGCCGATGACCGCATGCGGGACTGGGATGGGCAAGTTGGGCGTCAGTGCCAGCTTGCCATCGAGATGGAGGGCGCAGAGGACGCAAGTGTGGCTATGACCGGGCAGGTCGGCTTCCAGCGGGTGTTGTGCCAGCGCCGGTTGCAACCACAACCAGCCCAGCAGCAACAACCAGATTTTCAGCTTGAAACGACCCATAGACCCTTATGAAAGGGGCGCCATCAGCGCCCCTTCTCTCTGATTCAGAGATGGGACTGGATGAGCCCCATCACGGTAGCAATGTTGTTGGCATCGAGCTGGCCATCTTTGGCAAACAGCACCTTGCCCTCTTTATCCAGCAGTATGATGGCCGAGCTTTCCGGCGCGAGATCCCAGGCATTGCGGGCCATGCCCTTGGCATCCAGCACCATGGCGGACCAGGGGAACTCTTTCTTGCTGTCTTCGGCACTGCTCTTCACAAAACCGGAGGTACCCCAGATGGCGTCATTGCTGTTGATGATGGTGACCGTCTGGTACTTGTCGTGGGGCAGCTTGGCCGCCTTGATCGCCTCGATCATGGGGGCGTTCAGCTCCTTGGCACTGGAGCGACCCGCGATGTGCTGGATCAAAAAGACTTTGCCAGTCAGTACCTTGCTTTGCCAGGGGTGGTAGCTGACCGCTTTCTCTTGCAGTACCAGCTCACCCTTGTCGCTGATGTTGACCAGCGGCACCTGGGCAGACTCCTTGATGTTGTGAGCCATGACCAGTGTTGGCAGTAGCGCCAGAGTAAGTACGAGATGTTTCATCCTGATGACACTCCTTTTGTTATGTTATAACGATTTTTCACTTGAGGGAATGGGGCAGAACTCATCCTAAACTGATCGGATCTGTTTAAAAAGTGTTAAATAAGCTAGCGAATGAGCCGAGCGGGCCGCCCGCCAGCGCAGATAGCGGCTGGCAAAGGCGGCTAGGATGGCACGCAGTCGATAAAAATCAATTAGTTATCAACTGGTTTGAGGAGTGAGCTTCAGTTGAACCGGTTGCGGTTCAACTGGCATGGCGGGCGTGGCTCAATACAAGGGTTCGCTGATCAGCGGGATCTTGGCCATGGTCATCTGCTGGGCCAGCAGGGGCGAGCCGGTCAGCAAGACGTGGCGCTGATTGCCGATCATCAGGGTATCGCCCTTCAGGCCGCTGTCGGCCGTGATGGCCAGCCAGGCTGGCGAGACGCTGCCGATGCTGATGTTGGGGTATATGATGCTGAGCATGTATTGCGGTGCCAGCTCGGCCAAGAGGCTTGCCATCAGCAGTGCCTTCTCGTCGCTGTCGGCCTTGTTATCCTGCAAGGCCTGCAGGGGCGGGGCGAAGTGATCCATCTGCTCGGGAGGCGTGGGGATTGCGCTCAGCCACTCCTGCAGCAGGCCGACGCTGGTGGCCAGATCCTTGGCGGAAAACTGCTGCGCCAGGGGCCTGAGGTCGCCCTTGAACTGGTAGAACAGCTGGGAGTAGTTGGGGCGCACACAGGGCAGCTTGCGATTGGCTGGATGAACGCAGGGCACCACCCGCATCTGGTAGAAGGCATCTTCCTGATATTGCTGGTAGGCCTGCCAGAACAGGGTCGACTCCATGCTGTCGTCGTGCAGGGTGAAGGCTTGTTCCAGATTGCGAAACTTGGTGGCGGTTTCGGGACTGGTCTGGTTGATCAGGTTGATGCTGTTGTAAAGGCGCGGGCTTATGTAGGAGTAGAGTGTCTCCAGCGGATAGTTGAGAGAGGCGTCGAGCTGGGTCATCTGGTGGCGGCTGGCGGACATGATGCGCTCGTCTGCATTCAGTTGCAGGTGCTTCTGCTGGCCGTCGGCAGACTGCCACTGCCAGCTCAGGTTGACTTCGTTGGCGCCGACCGTGGATGCGAACACTAGACTCAACAACAGACCTTGTGCCAGTTTCATGATGTGCATCCTGCTCGGGGTGATAATAAACAACTAGGTGAGCCAGCCGGATTTGGATGAGCTTAGTTTTGATGATCTGGGTAACAGTCTGATAAGACTTTAAATTTAATTCTGGAAATAAGTCATACAGGAAACCGTCATGAAGCGAATTCCACTGCTGTTGTTGCTGTTGGCCGCCTTGCCTGCGGCGGCGGGCCAGGTGATCGTCAACAAGGGGATGTCCAGCGCGGATACCTTTGCCCTGCGGGACAAGCTGGCGCGGGAGCATGAATGGCAGGAGTGGCTGCGTTTCCAGCAGGCCATCAAGTGGCTGGAGGTGTTGCCGGTCAACTGCGAGCTGATGAGTGAGCAGGGCGGGGGTTATCGCTGCGGTGGCGACTATTACCGGCCCTATCGGCAGGATGGCCGTGACATCTATATCCAGGGGGATCCCAGTGGTGTGACGCCGGGTCAGCGCCCGCAACAGCCAATAGAAAAGGCGCCCTGAGGCGCCTTTTTTGCGAGGGTACGCTTACTTGGCAGCGTAACGCTCGGCAGAGGTAACGATCTCGGCTTCGGCAGCAGCCTTGTCGCCCCAACCTTCCACCTTGACCCACTTGCCCGCTTCCAGCTCTTTGTAGCGCTCGAAGAAGTGCTGGATCTGGGCGCGCAGCAGCTCGGGCAGATCGTTCACATCCTTGATGTGGTCGTACTGCTTGGTCAGCTTGGAGTGCGGCACGGCCACGATCTTGGCATCTTCGCCAGATTCGTCGGTCATCTTCAGCACGCCGACCGGGCGGCAGCGAATGACGGAGCCGGCCAGCAGCGGGTAGGGAGTCGGAACCAGAACGTCGACCGGATCACCATCCAGAGACAGGGTGGCGTTCACGTAACCGTAGTTGCACGGGTAGAACATAGGGGTCGACATGAAGCGATCAACGAAGATGGCACCGCTGTCCTTGTCGACTTCGTATTTGATCGGGTCGGCATTCTGCGGGATTTCGATGATGACGTAGATGTCGTCGGGCAGGCTCTTGCCAGCCGGTACCAGGTTCAGGCTCATGACGTTTCCTTCAGTGTTGGAGTCAAGTTTGCAGGCCGATATTATAGCGATGTCGCGTCAAATGACCATATTTCAAGGGCACTGTGACCGCCCTGGCTGATGCCGTGCTGCCCGGGTCGGTCAAATGGCGGCCCGCTTGTCTGGGTCGATTGACGTCTCGTCACGCCCGCGGCTTGCGACCCAACCTCAACAGACCCTAGAATGCGCACTCCCTTTACTGGAAAAGGCAGCGGTATGCACATTCACATCCTCGGGATCTGCGGCACCTTCATGGGTGGTCTGGCGGTGTTGGCAAAACAGCTTGGTTATCGAGTCACAGGCTCGGATGCCAACGTCTATCCCCCCATGAGTACCCAGCTCGAGCAACAGGGCATAGAGCTGACCGAGGGCTATGACCCGTCCCAGCTCGATCCGGCGCCGGATCTGGTGGTGGTCGGCAATGCCATGAGTCGTGGCAATCCCTGCGTGGAATATGTGCTGGACCGCAATCTGCCCTATATCTCAGGCCCCCAGTGGCTGCTGGAGCATGTGCTGCAGGATCGCTGGGTGCTGGCCGTGGCAGGCACCCATGGCAAGACCACCACCGCCAGCATGCTGGCCTGGGTGCTCGAATACGCCAAGCTGGAGCCGGGTTTCCTCATCGGTGGCGTGCCGGGCAACTTCCCGGTTTCCGCCCGTCTTGGCTCTGCCCCCTTCTTCGTCATCGAAGCGGACGAGTATGACTGCGCCTTCTTCGACAAGCGTTCCAAGTTCGTCCACTACCATCCGCGTACCCTGGTGATGAACAACCTGGAATTCGATCACGCGGACATATTCCCTGATCTGGCCGCCATCCAGCGCCAGTTCCACCACCTGATGCGCACCGTGCCGAGCAACGGCCGGGTGCTGTTCCCGCAAGCCGATGACAACCTCACCGCGGTGCGCAAGATGGGCTGCTGGAGCGAGGTGGAGCTGGTGGGTCAGGACGATGCCAAGTGGAAGGCGGTCAAGCTGGCCGACGACGGTTCCGCCTTCGAGGTGTGGCTGGATGGGCAGAAGCAGGGCGAGGTGCACTGGGAGTGCATCGGCGAGCACAACGTCAACAACGGCCTGATGGCCATCGCCGCCGCCCGTCACGCCGGTGTCATGGTGGAGCACGGCATAGCCGCCCTCTGCCAGTTCAAGTCCCCCAAGCGGCGGATGGAGCTCAAGGGTGAGGTGGCAGGCATCAGCATCTATGACGACTTTGCCCACCACCCGACCGCCATCGAGACCACCCTCGGCGGTCTGCGTGCCAAGGTGGGCAAGGCCCGCATCCTGGCGGTGCTGGAGCCGCGCTCCAATACCATGAAGCTGGGTGTGCACAAGGAAGAGCTGGCCGGCTGCTTCGATGGTGCCGACGAGGTGTTCTTCTTCCAGCCGCCCAATATCGGCTGGGATCTCGGCGAGGTGACGGCTCACATGAGCCGACCGGCCAAGGTGTTCAACGATCTGGAGACCCTGATCAACCGGCTGGTGGCCGAGTGTCGCGATGGCGATCATATTCTGATCATGAGCAACGGCGGCTTCGGCGGCATTCATGACAAGTTGATCGCTCGCCTCAAGGATTATCACGGTCAACTATGACGCCCTTGATGAGTCCGCTTTGGTTTTCAGGTTCACAGAGGCCCGCATGAATAAACACGTCACCCTGGCGCTGACCGGCGCCTCCGGCGCCCCTTACGCCCTGCGCCTGCTTGAGTGTCTGGTGCAGGCGGACTATCGGGTCTATCTGCTGGCCTCCTCCGCCGCCCGTGTGGTGCTCAAGACAGAGCAGCAGCAGGAGTGGCCGGGCTCACCCAGGGAGCTATCCGCCTATCTCTGTCGCCAGTACGGCGCCAAAGAGGGTCAGATAGTGGCCTGCGGCAAGGAGGAGTGGTTCTCGCCGGTGGCCTCGGGGTCGGCGGCGCCGAAACAGATGGTGGTTTGCCCCTGCTCCATGGGAACCGTGTCGGCCATCGCCAACGGCGCCTCCGACAACCTGCTGGAGCGGGCGGCGGATGTGGTGATCAAGGAGCGCGGCCAGCTGATCCTGGTGCCCCGCGAGAGCCCCTTCTCCGCCATCCATCTGGAGAACATGCTGAAACTGGCGAGACTTGGCGTGACCATAATGCCGGCCGCGCCCGGTTTCTATCATGAGCCGAAAAGCATCGCGGATCTGGTGGACTTCATGGTGGCGCGGATCCTGGATCACCTCGGGGTCGAGCACGCGCTGACCAGCCGCTGGGGTTACGCCAATTCCTGACCTGTGGTGCATCACCCTGCTGGCTGTCTCTCGCGACAGAGGCTGAACCGGCCGCAAACGGACAAACAAAAGCGGCGCCGACCTGAACAGTCCGGCGCCGCTTGTCATTCACGAGGCGGGTTATGCGGCCTGGATGGGGGCCGTTACGTACTTGAACAGAAAATCGGTCACATCTTCCCGGGACGGGCGTTGTGGCTGATTGATCATCTGCATCATGACGTAACCAAAACCGGTCAGGGAGCGGGCCAGGTCCTGGGCGGACAGCACACTCCGGATCTCACCGGCATCCATGGCGCGTTGCAAATGGGGCGCGATGCGCTCCAATGCCTTGTCCAGCAGCTTGGCATAACGGGGCCAGACCTCTTCCCGCACCGATGAACTCCACTCCAGCCAGATGCTGGCGTGGTCGGGTTGATCGTAGGCGGCATCGACAAACAGCTTCACGTGACGGCGAATGCTGTCGTTGATCGGACCCTGGCCGGTATAGGCCTGTTCCAGCATCTGGTGAACGAAACGTTCGATCTCGGCCAACACTTCATCCACCAGCTCTTCGCGGGTGTTGAAATAGTTGAACACGGTAGCTACCGAGACTTTGGCCTGTTCTGCTATCTCGGCGTGACCCGCACGGCCTATGCCGCGACGGGAGAACACCTCGATGGCACATTCCATCAATTGATTGCGACGAGCTTCCGGAGAAAGCCGGGTTCGACGTCTTATTTCTGCGCGTGGTTCCATAGTTTTTTCATCTAATAGTTATTGATTATGGTGTTTATAGTATTGTCACCGATAATGCCCGAGGGCCTGCTAACTCTATCAATTAAAATAAGCCGATAAAAGCATCACGTATGCCTGACGCCTCTCGGCTTGGATGGTAGAATCCTCGGTTTTGACGTTAATGAACGGCCAAATCCCCTTTGGCCATGAGGGAGTAAGTGATGAAACACACCGTCGAGGTGATGATCTCCGAGGCCGACGTGGCCGCCCGGATCGCCAAATTGGGTGAAGAGATCACCGCCCGTTATCAGGGTTCTGACGAAGTGGTCATGATTGGCCTGCTGCGTGGCTCCTGCGTCTTCCTGGCCGACCTGTGCCGCCAGACCCCGCTGCCCGTCACCCTGGATTTTATGACCGCCTCCAGCTATGGCTCCGGCATGCGCAGTACCCGTGACGTTCGCATCCTCAAAGATCTGGATGACGACATCAAGGGCAAGGACGTGCTGATCGTCGAGGACATCATCGACACCGGCTACACCCTCAACAAGGTGCGTGAAATCCTGTCACTGCGCGAGCCTAAATCCCTCGCCATCTGCACCCTGCTGGATAAACCGTCCCGCCGCGAGGTGCAGGTGCCGGTGGACTGGATCGGTTTCTCCATTCCGGACGAATTCGTGGTGGGTTGTGGTATCGACTACGCCCAGAAGTACCGCAACCTGCCGTTCATCGGCAAGGTAGTACCGCAAGAGTAAGCAAGGTCCAGGAATATCACGGGCGAGGTGGCCGAGCGCCATTTTTTGTCTGCAAGGCGGCCCCGGCCGCCTTTTCTGTATCGAGATGGGATCCGCCATCACAGGGGTTGCAATGAACGCACTGGAAATCAGCGGCCTGAAAAAGACCTATCAGGGGGGCGTAGAAGCCCTTAAAGGCATAGATCTGACCGTCAAGCAGGGGGATTTCTTCGCCCTGCTCGGCCCCAATGGGGCAGGCAAGTCCACCACCATAGGCATCATCAGCTCGTTGGTGAACAAGAGCGCCGGCAAGGTGAAGGTGTTCGGCTACGACATAGACAACCAGCTGGAGCAGGCCAAGGCCCAGCTCGGCCTAGTGCCGCAGGAGTTCAACTTCAGCCAGTTCGAGAAGGTGAGCCAGATCGTCATCCATCAGGCCGGTTTCTACGGCGTGCCCAGGGCCGAAGCCAAGATCCGCGCCGAGAAGTACCTGCGCCAGCTCGATCTGTGGGACAAGCGCGACATGCCAGCCCGCACCCTCTCCGGCGGCATGAAGCGCCGGCTGATGATAGCCCGTGCCCTGATGCACGAGCCCAGACTGCTGATCCTGGACGAACCGACCGCCGGGGTGGATATCGAGATCCGCCGCTCCATGTGGACCTTCCTCAAGGAGCTCAACGAGCAGGGGGTCACCATCATACTCACCACTCACTATCTGGAAGAGGCCGAGATGCTGTGCCGCAACATAGGCATCATCGACAAGGGTCGGCTGATTGAAAACACCAGCATGAAGAAGCTGCTCGGCAAGCTGAGCCGCGAGACCTTCATGCTGGATCTGGCACCGGGCTCCGCCGTGCCGAACGTGCCCGAGTTCAACGGCCGCATGCAGGACGAGCGCACCCTGGAGGTGGATCTGGACAAGAGCCAGTCCCTCAACAGCCTGTTCGAGCAGCTGTCGGGCCAGCAGGTGCAGGTACTGAGCATGCGCAACAAGGCCAATCGACTGGAAGAGCTGTTCGTCAGCCTGGTCGAGGAGGGGAGAAAAGCATGAATCTGACCACTTATTACATCGCCTTCAAGAGCATTCTGGCCAAGGAAGTGAGCCGCTTCACCCGGATCTGGATCCAGACCCTGGTGCCGCCCGCCATCACCATGAGCCTCTATTTTGTCATCTTCGGCAACCTGATAGGTTCGCGCATCGGTGACATGGGGGGCTTCAGCTACATGGAGTTCATCGTGCCCGGCCTCATCATGATGTCGGTGATCACCAACTCCTACTCCAACGTCGCCTCCTCCTTCTTCAGTGCCAAGTTCCAGCGCAACGTGGAGGAGCTGCTGGTGGCGCCTGTGCCCAACTACGTCATCATCGCCGGTTACGTGGGCGGTGGCGTGGCGCGCGGCCTCTGCGTCGGCCTCATCGTCACCCTGGTGTCGCTGTTCTTCGTGCCGCTGCAGATCCACCACCTGTTCAGCGTCTGCTTCACCGTGCTGCTGACCGCCATCCTCTTCTCGCTGGGCGGCCTCATCAACGCCGTGTTTGCCAAGACCTTCGACGACATCAGCATCATTCCCACCTTCGTGCTGACGCCACTCACCTACCTGGGCGGGGTCTTCTACTCCATCAGCCTGCTGCCCCCCTTCTGGCAGGGGGTCTCCCAGGTGAACCCCATCATCTACATGGTGAACGCGTTCCGTTACGGCTTCCTCGGCATCTCGGACGTGCCGCTCGGCACCGCCTACCTCATCATCATTGGCTTCATCGTGGCCCTCTACGGACTGGCCTGGTGGCTCATCTCCCGCGGCACCGGGCTGCGGCACTGAATTGTTTGGTCAGGCTCAGTTGAGATTTGTCGCTGCTGCCCTGCACTCACTGCAAGCAATAAGATAAGGGTCCATCAGTGGGCCCTTATCTATTTTATTTGCCAGCAGATCAGACTCTGATGTGGTGATCTTTCAGCAAACGCGCTGTGAGCTCCAGCTTGTCGTTACGCTCTATCGCCCGCTCGGGGACGGTGACGATGCCATGTTCATCCGTTCGATCCTGACCGAAGACATCATCTATGGCCTGAGTCATGGCACTGCGACCGATTTCGACATCGGGGTCTGTCACGCTATCCTGCAGACGTATCCGATTCTCACTGGCTGCCAGTTGCAACTCATCCAGCGCGGCACCAAGGGTAGCAAGACGATCGTCGATCCGCTGCGTCAGCTCATTGAGACGACTCTCGGTACCTGCAGCCATCGCCAGTCCATCGAGATACTGCCCCTTGCTCTGGTCAAAGTTGGTCACGGCGCGGGCCGCCAGCTCCAGCGCATAGGCCTTGGTAGCCATGGCGTTGACGCCTCCTTCCCAACCAATATCGGAGCCGACTCCCAGTGTTACGCCGAGGGTTGTATGAAACTTGGCACCCGCAGGGCCTATGGCTGCGGTGGCTCCGGCTGATGCACCAATCCCCAGATTGGCAGAGGCACGCACCTTGGCCGAGAGGCTATAAGCATCGGCATATTGGCTCTTGAGCAGGTTGAGCTGGGCACTCCCCTCCGCTTTCAACCCCGCAAAGGCTGATGCACTGGCGGTCACGCTGGCCATGGGCCCCGCCGGGGTCATGATCACTGCAGCCCCAGCTTCCAGCTTGGCATTGACCCCCACCTCGGCAGACCCCGCCAGCTTGGCATTGAGCAGGTTGCCGATCGTCCAGCTCCCCTCCACCGATAGCCCAAGTTTGCTCACCAGCTCGGCGCTGGCACCGATGCGTAGCAGGCTCAGATCATGGGGGCCAGGTTTATAGCGCTCGCCTTCAGTCTCGCTCAGGATCTTGGGGGGGGGATTGAAGGCCAGCGATCCCTCCGCTTTGCCGATCACCAGCTCAGCCTTGGTACTAGCCTTGTTCTCCTGGCTCAGGGTTGCTTTGGCGGAGAACTCGCCGATCGGGGTCTCGCGGTTTCCCTCCCACTTGCCGATCTCGATCTTGGCGAAGGCCTCTACCAGCGCACTGGCACTGACCAGTCCCATCCCGCTGAACGCTTTCTGGTTGACTGGCTGGCCGGGTTTTAGCTCCTGACTGGTTGTTGTCTGCGGGCTCTTGAGCTCGGCCCGCACCCCGGTTTGATAGCGCTTTCCAGACTTCTGTTCACCCAGCCAGAGGGCAGACTCCTGCTCTGTCCTGGCCAGATAGGGCTCATCCAGTCCGTCAACCAGCGCAGTCAGCAGCTCGGTTCTGAGCAGGCCTATTTCCCCCTGTTGGCTCACTTTTTGGGTCAGGCTGAGCGCCAGTACCTCCTTGAGGTGGCTCATCTCCAGCAGTTGGCTGTGAGTCAGCAGGATGTCGCGGCCGTTCTCCTCAGCGGTGGCTTGAGGTTTGAGTTCTCCCAACGTTGGCAGCGCCTGGCGCAGCGCGCCACAGAACACCTTCCATTCGTGGCTGTCGGCCACCTCCTCCCGGGTCGGCGCCCGTTCCAGCCGTCGTGCCGTCATTCCCTCGCTTACCCCGAACATCAGATCAAGCCCACCCTGCAGCTCCTGCAGGAACAAGTCGTTGGCCCCCTCTTTTTGCAAACGGGCCAGCTCACTGGCCCACTGGCGGATCTGTTGGTTGCTCTCGATAGGTTGGTTGACCCGCCCTTGTGGATCACAGACCCATCCCAACTGAAAAGAGAGCGTTCTCCCTCCCTGACTCATAGCCTGGCGACGGGTCGCAATGTCATCCACCAGCCTCTGCAGCACAGGATCCTGCTGACGAGAGCGGTTTTTTCCGGAGTCGATCCAGAACTTCAGCGCCTGCTCAATCTTTTCCAGCCCTGCCAGTGAAGGGGGTTGCTGGGATTGATAGTGTCGTACCGCCTGTTTGACCGCCTTGAGTTCAGGGCTCTGCACATGACCAGCCCCACGACGGATCCCATCCTCGAACTCCCGGTTGCCGGTATCCAGCAAGCGCAGTCTGGCGCTGCCAAGTTGGGTTGTAGCCGGAGGTGTTGAGCCAGACGCTAGCGGCTGATGCTGGGTGGCATTGATATCCTGAGAAGCAATTTTCATGACGAGGATCCTGCTGACAAGAGGGGGAAGACCCCCAGTGTACGCGCCATTCTCCCATTGCCCTGTCAGCGATGGTCCCGCTTTTTTAGGATTCGGACAAACCCGTAGAAGATGTCAGTTAGCTCACAACTTCAGCAACTGGGTATCCCTTGCCGACCCCTGACTAAAAAAAAAGGACGATGACTGATAAGCAACTGCAGGCCTGCCACATAGGGTGTCATTCTCTCCCAGTTTGAGGTTCACACATGTATCACGCACTAATCTCTGCCCTCTACAACCAGCTCGGCTTACCTGCACCCATCACGGGACAAACCGCTACCACCCTGGCCATCAACGATGAGCTGGTGTTGACCCTGGCGGAAGATGAGTCCCATCTAGTGATCTATCTGCTGCTGCCGGGCCACGCCATGCCAAATGCGCCCCTGCTCACGCACCTCAGTGACGAGCCCGTATTTTTACTGGATCAGACTGAACAGGGTGAGACTCTGATCTGGACCCGCGAGTGGCTAGATCACCTGACGGTCGAGAATCTGCTGGAGCTGCTGGAGCAGGCTATCGATTTGGCTGCCGAACTGCTGGCGCATCAACATGACAGGCCACAGAGTGATAACCAGATATCTCCGCAAATCCCCTCTTCAACCATCAGGGTGTAAATCCCGTTTTACTGGCCCTTGGTATCCGGCGATGAGATTTATCTTTCCCACCATGGGGTTAGCTATTGCGGCTCAGTCGGGAAGGGTTAGAATCTAGCTCTCTCTATAAAGAGGTAGCCCATGCCCGCGTATTTGCGCATGCTGGCCAACCTGGCCCTTGGGGGATTCTTCGTGGCCTCGGCGGCTTTCAAGCTGGCATCCCCGGCGTTGTTCGTCGAGCAGATCGGTGCCTTCGGCCTGGTCTGGTCGTCGCTGATCCCGGCGGTTGCCTGGGGGCTGATCGCGCTTGAGCTCTGCGCGGGACTGGCGGTGATCGCCAACCGGCGCTGGGGGCTCTGGCTGGTGATGGCGCTGCTGGCCCTGTTTATTCCCGTGTTGGGCTATGGCGTCGCCATCGGGCTCGACATCGCTTGTGGCTGTCTGGGCCGTGCCGATCTCGGCTCGCTGCCGGAAGCCATAGTGCGGGATCTGCTGCTACTGACGCTCGCGGGCGCCCTGCTGCGACGCTCCCGCCCCGTTTCAATCGTTAGCAAGGAGTAGTGACATGATGAGATTGCGATCCCATACCCTGGTTGCCTCGCTGATCGCCGCGAGCTTTGCCCTGAGTGGCTGCGGTGACAATCAGTTCGAGCAGGAGACCAAGCTGGAGCAGGCGGCGGTGCAGCTTGCCCAGGAGGTCCAGCAGGGGGGTTATCAGCTGTTGACCGTGGCCGAGCTGAAGACCCGGATGGACAAGGGGGAGGAGCTGGTGATCATCGACACCATGCCCTATGAGGACGCCTTCAAGAAGGAGCACATCCCTGGGGCCAAGAACTTCGTCTTCGTGAAAGAGGCCAAGTCAGGCGACAACTGGAGCCAGATCGTGGAGGGGAGCGGTACGCCTGAACAGTTCCAGGCGCTGCTGGGGGACGACAAGACCCGCCCCGTGGTGATTTACTGCGGTTTCGTCAAGTGCGGCCGCAGCCACAACGCCGCCGCCTGGGCCGTGACCCAGGGCTATCAGCAGGTCTATCGGGTGCCGGGCGGTATCTTCGCCTGGAAAGGCGCCGGTTACCCCGTCACGGCCGAGTAAACGCGCCCTGCCAACAGGGGCAGAACCGCTGAAACGTAGAAGCCCGCCATTGCGGGCTTCTCTCATATGGCGTGGTGTACAGGGTTAGCTGGCGGCCTGCGGCTGTTCCAGCGTCTGCACCGTCTCCACTTTGGCCAGCTGTTGTTTGCCCAGCAAGCGCTTGGTGATCATAGCCGCCATGATGGAGCCATTGACGTTGAGGGCGGTACGGCCCATGTCCACCAGCGGCTCTATGGCGATCATCACCCCCACCAGCGCGATGGGGAAGTTGAGGGTGGAGAGCACGATCAGCGCGGCGAAGGTGCCACCACCGCCGACGCCCGCCACCCCGATGGAGCCGAGCGCAATCACCGGCAGCAGGGTCAGCAAGAACAGGGGATCAAACGGATTGATGCCGAGCATGGGGGCAATCATTGCCACCATCATGGCCGGATAGATGCCGGCACAGCCATTCTGACCCAGATTGGCACCAAACGATGCGGCAAAGTTGGCTATGCTGCTGGGCACGCCAAGGCGCTGCTGGGTCTCGATGCTGAGGGGGATGGAGGCGGCGCTGCTGCGGGAGATAAAGGCGAAGGTGAGCAGGCCCCACACTTCCCGCAGATAGTGCAGCGGGTTCTGGCCGATCAGCAGCAGGATCACCATGTGCACCGCAAACATCGCGAGAATGGCGACGTAGCAGACCAGAATAAAGCCGAGCAGATTGAGGATCTCGCTCAGGGGATAGTGGGCCACCACCCGGGCGATGAGCGCCATCACGCCATAAGGGGTGAGCGCAATCACCACCCGCACCATCTTCATCACCCACAACTGCAGGGTATCTATGGCCACGGCGGCGCGGGCACCGGCCTGCGGGTGTTCCGCCTTCATCTGCAGCAGGGCAACTCCGGCCAGCACGGTGAAGATCACTACCCCGATCACAGAGAGGGTGCGGCTACCCGCCATGTCGGCGGCAAAGTTGGTGGGGACCAGCGAGAGCAGCAGGGCGGGCAGGGTCTGGGCGCTGTCGATGGTGCTCATGCTCTGTTGCAGGGCGGCGCTGTCGCTGCCGTGGCTCAGCAACCCCTCGGCGGTGAGGCCGCTCAGGTGGGTGATGGTCATCCCCACCAGACCGGCAATCATCACCAGGGTCAGCATGGTGCCAATCAGCAGGGCGCTGATCTTGCCGAGAGACTGGGCCTGTTCCAGCTTGTTGATGGCGGAGAGAATGGAGGTGAACACCAGCGGCATCATCACCACCTTGAGCAGGCTGACATAGCCGCCTCCGACGATATTGACCCACTCCAGGGTCTGCTGGACACCGGCATCATCGGCGCCCCAGCCCAGTTGCAGACCGAGGCCAAACAGTCCCCCCAGCACCAGACCGGCGAGCACCTTGCGCGACAGCGGCACCCCGGCGGGCAGCCGGGTCAGGGCGAAACAGAGCAGACAGAAGAGCAAGGAAGCAAACAAGGTAAACATAAATAAACACCTGTAGCGGCCGTCAGGGCCGATTGTGGACAGAGAGAGCAGAGGGTGCGAGCAGGGTCGCAAGGAAAAACGCCGGATCGCGGGCGTGAAAAAGCAGCGGACGCCCGAAGGGGCGTCCGCTGGCAATCAGGGGAATTACTTCTTTACGGGGGCGTCGTACTGCTCGGGTTCGTCGCTATAGACACAGACGTTCCACTTGGCGGCCAGCCCCTCATCGGCCAGGCAGTAACGTTCGAAGAAGGTTTTGATTTCCGCGCGCTGGCAGTGGGCCTCGAAGCTGGCCATATCTTGCCAGATCTCGTTGAAGACGATGGGGAAGCTCTCCCCTTCGGCAAACGGACTGGCGATGTGGCGGGTCACCCGATACTGCAGACAGCCATCTTCGCGCAGGGTATTGGGCTCGAGGGCCTGCAGCACCTGAAACAGGGCCTGCTCCTGACCGGGCTTGGGCAGGAACTGGGCGATGCAATAAACCTTCTTGGACATGAGACTCTCCTGGTTGTGGCTGATTCAGGCTTGCTGAAGCGTGACCACGCGGTTGTCGATGAGGCGGGCCTTGCCGAGATAGGCCGCCATCAGGATCACCAGTTGCTGGCTTTGCTCGGTGGCGGATTCCAGGGTCACGGCATCGACGATGTCGATGGCATCGGTGCGAAAACCGGCGTTGTCGAGGCGCTGGCTGGCCTGCGCCACCAGGGAGGGCAGGTGGTGATCCCCCGCTTCAATCTCTCCGGCGATCCAGTTCATGGTGCGTGCCAGCTCGGGGGCCAGCGCCCGCTCGGCAGCGGTCAGATAGCCGTTGCGCGACGACAGTGCCAGCCCGTCCTCGGCCCGCACCGTGGGCACGCCGACGATCTCGATGGGCATGGCCATGTCGGCCACCATCTTGCGAATGAGTGCCAGCTGCTGGTAATCCTTCTGGCCGAAGCAGGCCACGTCAGGCTGCACCAGGTTGAACAGCTTGGTGACGACGGTGCTGACACCGCGGAAGTGGCCAGGACGCAGCGCCCCTTCCAGCAGACCGGAGAGACCCGGCACCTCGACGAAGGTCTGGCTGGCCAGCCCCTGCGGATACATGATCTCCGGGGTCGGGGTGAACACCAGATCCACGCCGGCGCTCTCCAGCGCGGCGCAATCCTGCTCCAGGGTGCGCGGATAGTTGACGAGATCCGCTGCCTTGTCGAACTGCATGGGGTTGACGAAGATGCTGACCACCACCTTCTCGGCGTGGCTGTGCGCCTCTTTCACCAGGGTCAGGTGCCCCTGATGCAGGTTGCCCATGGTGGGCACGAATGCGATGGCACGCCCTTCACGGCGCCATTGGCCGATCTGTTCACGCAGAGCGGCAGGATTGTTAACGACCAACATCGGCAGTTTACCTTCGGAAATATCAAACAGAGGAAACGGGTTGCATCGGCGGGAAAGGGATGGCGAAACGGGGGCCTGTGCCCCCGCTCTCATCCATACCGCCGGATCAGTTGAAGCAGTGTTCGGGGCCGGGGAAGGTGCCCTCGCTCACCTGCTGCACATAGAGCCGGATGGCGGCATGCATGTCGCCAGTTTCGGCCAGGAAGTTCTTGGTGAACTTGGGCACGTAACCCGAGGTGATGCCGAAGGCATCGTGCATCACCAGGATCTGGCCATCGGTGGCGGGACCGGCACCTATGCCGATCACCGGGATGCGCAGTGCCTTGGTGATGCGCTCGGCCAGGGCGACCGGCACGCACTCGAGCACCAGCATCTGGATGCCGGCTTCCTGCAGGCAGAGCGCCTGGCGGTAGATCTCCTGGGCCTGGAACTCGTCGCGCCCCTGCACCTTGAAGCCGCCAAACACATGGACGGATTGCGGGGTGAGGCCGAGGTGGCCACAGACAGGCACGCCATTGCGAGTCAGGTGGCGAATGCTGTCACACAGCCAGTCGCCCCCTTCCATCTTCACCATGCGGGCACCGGCGGCCATCAGCCGGGCGGCGTTCTGGTAGGTCTGATCCGGGGTGGCATAGCTCATGAACGGCATGTCGGTCACCACCAGCGCATTGGTGGTGCCGCGCACCACACAACGGGTGTGATAGACCATCTCATCCATGTTGACCGCCAGCGTGTCCTGGCCCCCCTGCAACACCATGCCCAGCGAATCGCCGATGAGCAGCACGTGGGCGCCCTCGTCGTCGAACAGCTTGGCGAAGCTGGCATCATAGGCGGTGATGGCGGTGATGCGTTGCCCTTCCTGCTTCATCTTCAGCAGGCTGGCGGTGGTGATCTTGCTCATAACGTTGCTCCTACTCGCCGCGTGTGTCCGTGAGGATCACAAGGGCGTCGATGGCTCTGCTCATCAGGGTTCCCCAAGTGCTGCCACGGGGGCAATGATGGCAAGATCATTGTGCGGGCAGCGGGCAACCAGTTGTGCGAGCGGGGTGCCGCAGGGCAGCACCAGAGCGGGCGCAATCTCGGCAAGGGGCAGCAGCACGAACTCCCGCTCCTTCATGCCGTAATGGGGAACGACGAGGCGCTCATGCCTGATGATCCGATCGCCATAGAGCAGCAGATCGAGATCCAGGGTTCTGGGGCCCCAACGTTCATCCTTGCGCACACGTCCCTGTTCCAGCTCGATTTTTTGCAGTTGATCCAGCAAGGCCAGGGGGCCGAGCCGGGTGTTCAGCCGCACCACGGCATTGACGTAGTCCGGCTGATCCGCAGGGCCCATGGGGCGACTGCTGTAAAACGAGGAGGCCTGTTGCAACTCGGACTCCGGCAGCGCCGCCAGTGCGACCACTGCGCGGCGGGCCTGGCCGAGCGGGTCAGCCAGATTGGAGCCGATGGCAACGAAGACCTCGGTCATTACTCGGCCGCTTTCGGCTTGCGACGACGGGGGCGACGACGGTTGCGGCTGTTGCTGTTACCGCTGCGCTTTTCGTCGGTCGCAGGTGCGCGTTCACCGCCCCGGGTCGCTTCCCGTTGCAGTTGCGGGCGCACGTCCGGATTGGACTCCACGTAGCGTTCCCACCAGCTGGCGAGCTCGCCGAGGCCGCGCTCGACCCGGTTGCGCAGCAACAGGAAGTCGTAGGCGGCGCGGAATTTCGGGTGCTCCATGGCCCGCTCGGGGTGACGACCCTGACGGCGGGTCAGTCGCTGTTGCAGGGCCCAGATGTCGCGCACATCCGTGGTGAACCTGCGCGGTACGGCGATGATCCGCACCTGGTTGTCCAGCACCTCGTTGATGGCCAGCATGAAGGCGTCGTGCCAGGGCAGGCCGCTCTCGTTTTCCAGCACGCGGGCGCGGGCTTCGACACAGCCCCACAGCAGGGTGGCGTAGAGGAAGGCCGGGGTGACTCGCTTGTCTGCCCGCACCCGGGTGTCGGTATCGAGCAGCGCCAGTTCGATGAACTGCTCGAACGGCGAGGTACCGTGGGGCGTGAACAGGGCGGCCACCTGCGGGAACAGCGGCTGGAACAGCCCGTATTCGCGCATCAGCTTGTAGGTCGCCAGGCCATCGCCAGCCAGGAACAGCTTGAGGGTCTCCTCAAACAGGCGGGCGGCGGGGATGTCCTGCAGCAGGGATGCCAGCTCCTTGATGGGGGCGGCGCTGCGCGGGCTTATGGTCATGTCCAGCTTGGCGGCGAAACGCACGGCGCGCAGCATGCGCACCGGATCCTCGCGATAGCGGGTCTCGGGGTCGCCGATCAGCTCCAGCTTGCGCTGGGCGAGGTCCTCGATGCCACCCTCGAAATCGTGCAGGGTGAAATCCCTGGCACTGTAATAGAGGGCGTTGACGGTGAAATCGCGACGCTCGGCATCCTCTTCTATGGTGCCGTAGACGTTGTCGCGCAGCAGCATGCCTTCATCAGACTGGGCCGACACATGCTTGCTGGTATTGACCTGATGGTGGTGACCCCTGAAGGTGGCCACTTCGATCACGTCACGACCAAAGACGATGTGGGCCAGGCGGAAGCGGCGGCCGATCAGGCGGCAGTTGCTGAACAGCGCCTTGATCTGCTCCGGCGTCGCGTTGGTAGCGATGTCGAAATCCTTTGGCGTCTTCCCGAGCAGCAGATCCCGGACACCCCCGCCGACCAGGTAGGCATCATAGCCACCCTTGTTCAGGCGATAGAGCACCTTGAGCGCATTCTCGCTGATCTCTTTGCGCGAGATGGGGTGCTGGTCACGGCTTAAGGTACGGCGTTGCCCGGTTACGTGGGCCGGGATGGGAGACTTCACCGACTGCTCGCCGTCTTCCTTGCCGAGCACCTTGCGGCAAAAGTTTGCGATCTGGGAAAAAATGGTACACCTCTTCATGACTTCAAATTGACGGGAGGCCAAAAAATAGCGGCCTATCATAGCTCAGGCCTGACCAAATGAAAAACGATGTGGTTCATTCAAAAAGTTCAGGCTTGGCTAACCAAAAAACTGTGTTGTCCATGTCAGCGCGCTCAGGCCTGACCCAATGCAAAGCCCGGCGTTCCCTGTCCCAGGCTGATCTTCTCTCTGGCTGGAACCCGGTCGAGCCGCCAGTGGGCAATGCCCCAGCCGATGATCTCGTCAATGCGGCTCGCCATCAGCTCGGGGGGCGGGCACTGGCCGAGAAAGTGCAGCGCCTGCCACAGGGCCGGCCTGACCTCGTCCAGCGCCAGTGCCGGCGCATGGTTCTGCTTCGACAGCTTGTGGCCATCCGCCAGCACTGCCAGTGGCAGGTGCACCCAGGCGGGTATGCTGGCCCCCAGCGTCTGGTAGAGGGCAACCTGGCGCACCGTGGGCTCCAGCAGATCGGCACCGCGCACTATCTCTGTGATGCCGCTGTCCATGTCGTCCACCACCACCGCCAGGTTATAGGCGTAGAGGCCATCCCGGCGGCGTATGATGAAGTCCTCTTCGGCCAGCGCCGCAGGAACCGCAATGCGGCCCTGCAACCCATCCTCGAAATGGTAGACCGGATGGTGCTGGCGCAGCCGGGCGGCGCATCCCTCGGCTCCGAGACCAAGCTCACGACAGTGGCCGAGGTACAAGCCGCCGCCCGCCATGATCTCGCGCCGGGTACAGCGGCACCAGTAGAGATCGCCAGCCTGATAGAGCTGCCCGATGATCTCGTCATAACGACCATGACGCCGGCTCTGGTACATCACTTCCCCATCCCACTCCAGGCCATGGGCCGCCAATGTCTGCAGTATGAGCGGGGCGGCACCGGCCATCTCCCGCGGCGGATCTATGTCTTCGATCCGCACCAGCCAGCGTCCCTGTTGCGCCCTGGCCTGCAAGAAACTGCCGAGCGCCGCAATCAGGGAGCCAAAATGGAGCGGGCCTGACGGGGAGGGGGCAAAGCGACCTGTATAGGGGCGAGTCTGGGGCGACGGGACTGTATTCACGGGCATGGCAATCAGGGCAAGCGATTCATTGAGGCTGCATTCTGGGACGCCCAGACCAAAAGCTCAATAAAAAAGGGAGCTCGCAAGCTCCCTTTTTTCAGTTATGCCAGTGGTCGGTATCAACCGGCCATCTGTTTTTCCTTGATTTCAGCGAGTGTCTTGCAGTCGACACAGAGGTCGGCTGTCGGACGGGCTTCCAGACGACGGATACCGATCTCGATACCGCAATGCTCGCAGTAACCGAAGTCATCGTCTTCAAGCAGCACCAAGGTCTTCTCGATCTTCTTGATCAGCTTGCGTTCACGGTCGCGGGTACGCAATTCGAGAGCGAACTCTTCTTCTTGCGCGGCGCGATCCACGGGATCCGGAAAGTTGGCTGCCTCATCCTTCATGTGGTCAACGGTGCGGTCAACTTCCTGCATCAGTTGGTTGCGCCAGGCTCCCAGGATCTTGCGAAAATGTGCCTTTTGTTGGTCATTCATGTACTCCTCACCCGGTTTTTCCTGGTAAGGCGCCACACCCGCAATGGCCAGGGGGCCCAGAGATTTCCTGTTTTCGCCTGTTGGCATGCCCTGTCTCCTAATTCAGCACGCTACCCGTGCCATCCATAAATTGAGGGCGACATCTATAGCAGAAGGGTAACGCGTAGGCAAACAAGCCGTACCAATTATGTTACCCATCCCAACATTTATTCGCTGCCCTCGGGTAGCAGGTGACAAGATTCAAACGGGATAAAATCTTGGGCCACCATGCTCTGCACCCCAACATGGGGTCGATAGCATAAAATTTCAACCCCTGCCGCAATTGCTTGCTCAATAAGCAGACTATAGTGCGGATCTATGTGTGCTGCAGGGCGCATTCTCACTATTCCAGAGTGCAAAACCATAAATAGCAGCACGGCTCTGTGCCCTGCCGCCTTCATGGCCATCAATTCACGCAAATGCTTGGCGCCACGGGTGGTTACCGCATCGGGAAAGTAGCCCATGCCGGCTTGCTCCCGCTCATCGAGCAGGGTCACGGATTTCACCTCTATGTAGCATGAGGGCCTGTGGTCATCCTCCAGCAGCAGGTCGATGCGACTGTTCTCTTCACCGTATTTCACTTCTGTGCGCAGCCTGGCGTAACCGGCGAGCGGGGCCAGCGCCCCCTGTTCGATCAGCTCGCGGGCTATCTGGTTGGCGCGCGCCGTGTTGACGCAGATGAAGTGCCCCGCCGTGCTCTCGGCGATTTCCCAGCTGTGGGGCAGCTTGCGCTTGGGGTTGTCGGAGGTGGAGTACCAGACCCGGGTGCCCGGCTCGGCGCAGCCGGTCATGGCGCCGGTATTGGCGCAGTGGATGGTGAGCTGCTCGCCATTGTCGAGCAGCACGTCGGTCAGGAAGCGCTTGTAGCGGGAGATGAGCTGCCCGGATTGCAGGGGGGGATCGAAAATCATGGTGCTGTTCTCTCTTTTATAGGCAGGAAGCGAGGCCGAGCGACTGTCACGACACCATCTTCTCTCTGGCGCGCAGGGGCCAGCAGGCGAGCGGCTCATAGCGAACCCCGTCCGGGGTTGCAATGGATTGATAGAGGCAGAAGTGATCCGCATGCAGCAAAAAATCCGGCGCCGGCAAGGTGCCGGGCGCCTCGCTCGCCTTGCGCGACAGGGTGACGTGGGGACGATAGCCCTGCTCGCCGTTGCCAAGCCCCAGCTTCTCGCCGTGACGGCGCAGCGCCCTGGCCAGCACGTTCAGCTCGTTCGGCCAGTCACCCGGCCCCACCCAGGCCGCCTTGGCACGGCTGAACCAGCCGGTCTCATCCAGCCTGATGGTCAGCGGCGGACAGTGCTGCCGATCGGCGGCGGCCATCAGGCGGGCAGTGGTGACCTGATCGGCTTCACCCAGAAAGGCCAGCGTCAGGTGGAGGTTGGCTTCGGGGACCGGCTGGCCCGGCCAGGGGAGCTGGTCACGCCAGTCGATCAGCTCGGGGGCGAGCCGGTGCAGGGGCAGGGCAAAGAAGAGTTTGGCCATTTCTGGGGAGTGTGCCTTTTTACGCTCATGACATGGCCCCCATTCTATGGCAGCCGTGGTGGTCATGTCTCGCCGCAGCGTATCTCGGCGCCATGGCCGTGAATGCTGTGGTAGCCGTGGTGGTCATGTCTCGCCGCAGCGTATCTCGGTGCCATGGCCGTGAATGCTATGGCAGCCGTGGTGGTCATGTCTCGCCGCAGCGTATCTCGGCGACATGGCCGTGAATGCCAGGGCAGCCGTGGTGGTTATGTCTCGCCGCAGCGTATCCCGGCGACATGGCCGTGAATGCCAGGGCAGCCGTGGCGGTTATGTCTCGCTGGCGACATCTGCTCACGGTGGTGGCGGATGCTATGGCAGAATGGGCGCCGTTTTTAAGGTCATCACAGAAGGTGCTCGTCGCTTTGTCCCAACTCCCCATAGTGTCCGTGTTGCCGGCGCTGTTTGCCGCCATCGACAGCCATGCCAGCGTGATCCTGCAGGCGCCGCCAGGCGCGGGCAAGTCGACCCTGCTGCCGCTGGAGCTGGTCCGCCAGAACCGGCTGCCCGGTCGCATCATCATGCTGGAGCCCCGTCGTCTGGCGGCGCGCAACATAGCCGGCTTTCTGGCTCGTCAGCTGGGGGAGCAAGTGGGCGAGCGCATCGGCCTGCGGGTAAGGGGCGAGAGTCGAACCAGTGCCCGGACCCGACTCGAGATCGTCACCGAGGGGGTGCTGACCCGGATGCTGCAACAGGCTCCCGAGCTGGCGGGCGTGTCGCTCGTCATCTTCGATGAGTTCCACGAGCGCAGCCTGCACGCCGATACCGCCCTGGCCTTTGCCATCGAGAGCCAGCAGGGGCTGCGGGACGATCTCAAGCTGCTCATCATGTCCGCCACCCTGGATGGCATGGCGCTGGAGGCCCTGTTGCCGGACGCCCCGGTGATCCGTTCCGAGGGGCGCGGTTTTCCCATCGACTATCACTATCGCCCCATCAATCGCCAGCAGTGGCTGGAGCCGCAAGTCGGCGCCGTCGTGCTGGAGGCGCTGGCCAGTCACGCCGGCAGCGCCCTGGTGTTCCTGCCGGGGCAGGGGGAGATAGAGCGGCTTGCCCAGTGGCTGGAGGGACGGCTGCCGGATGACGTGCGCCTCGCACCGCTCTATGGGCGCCTCGACATGGCGGCGCAGCAGGCCGCCATCGAGCCGGCGCCTGCGGGCCGCCGTAAGCTGGTACTCACAACCAATGTGGCGGAGACCTCCCTCACCATAGAGGGCATACACATGGTCATCGACAGCGGGCTGGAGCGGCGCGCCAGCTTTGATCTGAAAAGCGGCGTCACCCGGCTGGAGACCCGCCAGATCGCCAGGGCTTCCGCCACCCAGCGGGCGGGCCGCGCCGGCCGGCTCGGCCCCGGTGTCTGCTACCGGCTCTGGAGCGGCGAGGTGCAGGAGCGTCTCGCCGAGCAGAGCCCGCCGGACATACTGACCCAGGAGCTGACCGGCCTGCTGCTGGACGCCGCCCAGTGGGGCGCCAGGGTGGAGAGCCTGCCACTGCTGGACATGCCCCCCGCCGCCGCCGTGGCCAGTGCCCAGCGGCTGCTGGTCAGCCTGGGCGCCATGACGCCCGAAGGTGAGCAACAACTTACTCCCGCCGGCCGTGCCATGGCGGCCTTCGGCACTCATCCCCGGCTGGCGCGCATGCTGCTGCGGGCCCGCGCGCTGGAGGCCGAGGGTCTGACAGGGATTGTCGCCGATGCCGCTTTCCTGGTGGCGCTGCTGGAAGAAGATCTGCGAGGATCTGAACGCCTCTGTGTGCTGTTTCACCGCCGGCTTGGCGCCCTGCGGCAGGGGGCTGCCCGCTGGTTCGAGCGCCTCGGTGTCAGGTCTGGCGCGTCACAACGTCAGGCCCAGGGGCAGTGGCTGGGACTGCTGTGCGCCCTCGCCTGGCCGGACAGGATCGGCAAGCTGCGCAGCGGTAGCCGCTATCAACTCAGTGGTGGGGTGAGCTGCGATCTGGTAGAAGGTCACCCATGCCAGGGACAAGGGGCCCTGATCGCCATCGAGATGGGGCAAAACGATCGTGGCAGCCGCATCTTCATCGCCGAGCCGGTGGAGCTGGACGAGCTGGCGCGCCAGCTGCCGGAGCTGGTGAGCGAGCGCCAGTGGTTTGACTGGGACGAACGGGAGGAGCGGGTGCGGGCCGAGCGCCAGCAGGTGATCGGCGAGCTGGTGCTAAGCCAGCGGCCGCTGACCGAGCTCTCCGATGAGCAGAAGGGGCGTTGCCTGCTGCAGGGGATCCGCCGCAAGGGGTTGCATGTGCTGCCCTGGGATGAACAGAGCGAAGGGCTGCTGGCCCGTCTGCGCTGCGCCCGTGACTGGTTGCCGGATGACGGCTGGCCCGCCATGGACGACGAAAGCCTGCTGGACCGGCTGGAAGAGTGGTTGTTGCCTGCCCTGAGCGGCATGACCCGGCTGGAGCAGCTGAAGCGGCTCAACCTCAACGACATCCTGCGTCAATCCCTGCCCTGGCCGCTGCCCAAACGGCTGGACGAGGCGCTGCCGAGCCACTTCACGGCGCCGACCGCCAGCCGGGTGCGCATTCGCTATCAGCCGGGTCAGGCGCCTGTGATCCCGGTGCGCATTCAGGAGATGTTCGGGCAAGGCACCACCCCCTGCGTGGCCGACGGCCGGGTGGCGCTGGTGGTGGAGCTGCTCTCGCCGGCCCAGCGGCCGCTGCAGATCACCGCCGATCTCGCCGCCTTCTGGGCCGGTTCCTACGAGCTGGTAAAAAAAGAGATGAAGGGGCGTTATCCCCGTCACTACTGGCCGGATAACCCGCTGGAGGCGATGCCGACCAAGGTGACCAAGAAGAAGATGGGCATCTAGCTGTGATTGGCGCAGCCTGAGCGAACCTGTGGATCACGGCCGCTTGACTAGGGCGCTGCGCGGTTAATCAGCCTGCGGCGCTCGCCAAGACCAATGAGATAATGACTACGCCCGCGATGGCGACATAACTAATAGCAAAGAGGATTCATGGCAACGCAACGACGCAAGCGCGCACCCAAGAAGGTGGCGCCCAAACGCACCATCTGGCGCAAGCTGTTCTGGCTTGGCTTCAAGCTCTCCCTGGTGGTGGCCGCCTTCATGGTGGTGTTTGGCATCTACCTGGATACCAAGGTGCGCGAGCGCTTCGATGGCGAGAAGTGGCAACTGCCGGTGATGGTCTACAGCCGTCCGCTGGAGCTCTACCCCAGCCAGCGCCTCTCCCAGACCCAGATGCTGCGTGAGCTCAACATGCTGAGCTACAAGCAGGTGCGCCAGCCTCACACGCCGGGCGAGTATGCGATCAACGGCAACCGCATCGAGCTTATTCGCCGCCCGTTCGCCTTCCACGATGGCGCCGACGGTGCCCGCGGCCTGCGCCTCACCTTCAACGGCGCGCGGCTGGAGGGGATCCAGTCGCTGGAGAACCAGCGCCAGCTCGGCTACGCCCAGATGGACCCTGTGCTGCTCGATCGCCTCAATACCGAGGATCGGGAGGATCGCCTGCTGGTGCGCATCGCCGAGGTACCCGACAGCCTGCTGGTGACTCTGCTCACCACCGAAGATCGCGACTTCTATCAGCACGGCGGCGTCTCGCCGGTGGCCATACTGCGCGCCATGGCGGCCAACGTGCTGGCCGGTCGCACCGTGCAGGGGGGCAGTACCCTCACTCAGCAGCTGGCCAAGAACTTCTTCCTGACCCGCGAGCGCAGTCTGTGGCGCAAGGCGCAGGAAGCCTACATGGCGGTGCTGATCGACTATCGCTACAGCAAGGACGAGATCCTGGAGGCCTACCTCAACGAGGTCTATCTGGGGCAGAACTTCTCGCAAGGGGTGTACGGTTTCGGGCTCGCCTCCTATTTCTACTTCGGCATTCCGGTCAACGAGCTGGACATAGATCAGGTGGCGTTGCTGGTGGGGCTGGTGAAGGGACCTTCCTATTACGATCCCTGGCGCTTCCCCGAGCGGGCCAAGACCCGGCGTGACCTAGTGCTCAAGCTGCTGATGGATCACGGCAGCCTGCAACCGGCCGAGTACGAACTCGCCAGCAAGCAGCCGCTCGGCATCATCACCCGTGGCCAGATGAGCTATGGTCGTACCCCGGCCTTCATGGGGCTGCTCAAGCGCGAGATCCAGAGCCGTTTCGGCGCGGATCTGCTCAAGCAGTCCGGCCTCAAGATCTTCACCAGCCTGGATCCCATCGCCCAGCACGCCGCCGAGCAGGCGGTGGCATCGGGTCTGACGCTGATCGAGAAACAGCGCGGTAAGAAGAAGCTGGAGGCGGCCATGGTGGTCTCCGACTGGCACAAGGGCGAAGTGGTTGCGCTGGTGGGGGGGCGGGATCCCCGCTACGCCGGCTTCAACCGGGCGCTGGATGCCCGTCGCCAGATAGGTTCCCTGGTCAAGCCGGCGGTCTACCTGACCGGCCTCTCCAACGGCCTGACCCTGGCGACCCCGCTGAAAGATCAGCCGATCCGCATCCGGGGCAAGGATGGCCAGATCTGGACGCCGCAGAACTACGATCGCAAGTTCCGCCAGAGCGTGCCGCTGATGGATGCGCTGGCCAGCTCGCTCAACGTGCCGACCGTCAATCTGGGTCTGCAGGTGGGGCTGGACAAGGTGGTGGATACCCTGCACAAGCTGGGGGTCGAGCAGGAGATCCAGCCCTATCCGTCGCTGGTGTTGGGGGCCGTGGCCCTGTCGCCAATGGAGGTGAACCAGATGTACCTGCCCATCGCCAACCAGGGGCTGACCCAGCCGCTGTCGGCGATCCGCGCCGTGGTCAACAGCGATGGCAGCACTCTCTATCAGCATGATCAGACCGCCAAGCGGGTCACCGACGAGCAGGCCAGCTGGCTGACCCTGTTCGCCATGACCAAGACGGTGAGCCAGGGCACGGCCCGCGCATTGAATGCCAAGTTCCCTGGCGCCACCATGGCGGCCAAGACGGGCACCACCAACGAGCTGCGCGACTCCTGGTTTGCCGGGCTGGACAACAACGAGCTGGTCAGCATCTGGGTGGGTCGTGACGACAACACATCCGCCGGGCTGACCGGGGCCAGCGGCGCCTTGCAGCTCTTTAGCGGCTACATGAGCCAGCGCGGCGTCAACAGCCTGGCGCTGAAGATGCCGCAAGGGGTGAGCTGGGCCAACTTCTCCCGTGCCAGCGGATCCCGCGTGGTCAGCGACTGCCCGGGCAGCCTGCAGGTGCCGGCCAAACTGGCCGGGCTGGCCGAGCCCATGAGCTGTGGCAGCTCCTCACCGCGCAGCGCGCTGGATGACTGGTTCGGCGGCTTCTTCAACTGATAGACGAAACGGGCAGCCCTGGCTGCCCGTTTGACTGGAGTGCATATGACTTTCCCGTTGTTTGACGCCATCCATCATGTGGCCATCATCGCCAGCGACTATGACCGCTCGCGCCACTTCTATCACCAGGTGCTGGGGCTGCCCATCCTGGCCGAGACCCTGCGCGAGGCGCGCCAATCCTGGAAGCTGGATCTGGGCCTGCCCGATGGCAGCCAGCTGGAGCTGTTCAGCTTCCCGGCACCGCCCGCGCGCCCCTCTAGGCCGGAGGCCTGTGGTCTGCGCCACCTGGCCTTTCGGGTCAGCGAGCTCGACCGCGTCATCCGGCATCTGCAGATCCATCAGATCGAGGTGGAGCCGGTGCGGGTGGATGAACTGACCGGCAAGCGCTTCACCTTCTTCGCCGATCCCGATGGTCTGCCGCTGGAGCTGTACGAAACGGCCCGTTAACCCGCTTGGTTGCCCGTAACCATTCGCAAAAAAGCCGCCCGGCGAACCGGGCGGCTTTTTTATTGTGTGAGCAAAAGAGAGTTAAGCCGTGGTCAGCAGTGCCACCGCGACGGCCATCACCACCATGCCGACCCAGCCGATGGGCTTGAGGCGCTCGCCAAACAGCAGCAGACCCCCGAGCGCGGTACCGAGAATGCCGATGGCACCCCAGGTGGCATAGGCGACCGCCAGGTCGATCTTGCCGGTGCTCACGGCCTCCGAGAGCAGGGTAAAGGCGCACAGCACCAGCAGGATGCCGAGGAAGCCCCAGCCCTTGTAGCGGAAACCCACCGAGCGGTTGATCGCCATGTTGGCGCCTATATCCAGCAGGGCCGCGCCGAGCACGATAATCAACGGGTGCATGTGGCCTCCTTTATCTTGCTGAGGCTGGCCGTGCCACGTGGGCGGGCAACCGGCTCATCGTGGGTTTCACCCATTGTCACCATAACAATACCCACTATTGCCAGCACCAGACCTATCAGCTCCTGGGTACCTATGTCGTAACCCAGAAACAGGATGGAGACCAGGGTGATCAGGCCGATCCCCAAGCCTTCCCACAGTGCAAACGCAATACCAATGGAGATTGTTTTGGCGGCTTTGGCCAGCAGCAGATATGAGAAAGAGATGAGGATCCACATCGGCAGATAGTTGAGCCATCCGGCCTCGTTCTCCGGGATCAGGGCCATGCTGGAGGTGCCGGCCACCTCGGTCAGGATGGCGCCCGTCAAAAACATGCGAGCTAAGAGCATGCGACTGAATAACATAAAATTTCCTTCTGTGGCTGCGACGAGGGAGATGATAGCCGCAGTGAGACCGGGTGCAGCAATCGCTGAGCGTCGACTATTCAGACGCTGAAGGTTTGCCTTGCCGAGGAGGGGCGAGGTAATGTGAATATAGGATCCTCCGTCATCGGCCCCGGTCATGAAGCTTTATCAGATACAACTCTTTGTCGAGTCCGCCAGCAGCGGCTCCATCGCCAACACGGCGCGCCGGCTTGGCAAGAGCCGCAGTGCGGTCAGCACGGCGATCGCGGCACTGGAAGTTGAGCTTGGCGTCGAACTTTTTGAACGAGGGGCCAACCAGAGCCGATTGACCGAGATCGGCGAGCTGGTGCTGGATGACTGCAAGCGGCTGCTGCAGGCAGCCAACAGCCTCAAGCTCAAGTGCGAGCACTATGCCTCCGGTGCCGAGGTGGCGCTGCGGGTGGCGCGGGATGATGCCATCCCCGAGCTGGTCTGGCGCGACCTGCTGGGCGCGCTGCGCCGCCAGTTTCCAGGCACCAGTATCTCGCTGGTGCTGGCCTCGCCCCCCGAGCTGCCCGCCCTGGTGGAGGAGGGGTTTGTCGATGCCGCCTTCGGCCTCATCACAGAGGAGCAGGAGCGCAGCGGTCTCAACATAGATGTGCTCAATCCAATCCGCACCCTGATGGTGGTGGCGCCGAGCCACCCGCTGGCCAGCCTGAAGCGGGTGTTGCAGCAGGATTTGACCGGCCATACCCAGGTCACCCTCTCCTACGTGGATGAATTTTCGGTCAAGAGCCTGCTCCCCATCGGCGGCCAGCACATAGGCCTCTCCAGCTTCGAGTTGATGCGGGATGCTGTGCTGGACGGGCTGGGCTGGGCCGTGCTCCCTTCCCCCTTGATCCAGAGTCAGCTGCGGCAGGGGGAACTGCTGACCCTGAAACACAAATTCAGCCTGCAATGGCGCGATTATGGCGTCTATCTGTCGGAAAACGCCTATCATGGCAAGGTGCTGGCGTGGTTGAAGAAGGCGATTCAGGCCTATCTGGAGCCTTTCGAGTAAGCAGGCAAACCGGGCGTTCCAGGGCCGTTGACGAGGGGCTGAACGCAGCGGCTTCTTGTGATCCATCGCTGCCTGATGGTACATACTGTCAATACACTCATGCAGCGCCTGGAGGCGTGAACGATATGAGCAGTGCCCAAGACAAGGATGAGATCTGGCTGGATGACGACATCATCGAGCTGGACGATGATGAGGTCGTGGTGACCAAGGCGATCAACCCCTGGCAGGTACTGATCGTGGACGATGAACCGGATATTCATCATGCAACCCGGCTGGCACTTTCCAACATTCAATACAAATCCCGCCCCCTCGAACTCCTCAATGCCTACAGTGGTGCCGAAGCTGCCCGTATGCTGCTGGCCAACCCGCGCATCGCCCTGATCCTGCTGGATGTGGTGATGGAGACGGAAGATGCGGGGCTGCGGCTGGTACACCAGATCCGCAACGAGATGCACAACAGCCTGGTGCGGATAGTGCTGCGCACCGGCCAGCCCGGTCAGGCCCCGGAGCAGCGGGTGATCCTCGATTACGACATCAACGACTACAAGACCAAGACGGAACTGACGGTGCAGAAGCTCTACACCACAGTGATCGCCTCGTTACGTTCCTACGAGACCCTCTGCGCCATCGACAAGAGCCGGCAGGGGCTCGGCAAGATACTGGAGGGGGCGGGGGATCTCTATCACCTTCATTCGCTTCGGGAATTTGCCTCCGGCGTGCTCAAACAGATCAGCGCCATCCTGGATGTGGGCACGGAGGGGGCCATCTGCGTCGAACGCCGACCGGGCACCCAGGAGCTGGAGATCCTGGCTGCCACTGGTGACTATGAATCCCTGCTCGATGAGGTGCCATTGAGCGCCTTTCCGGCGCTGCACGACTCTGTGATGAGTGCGCTCGCCAACCGCCGCAACCGCTTCGAACACCCGCAGGATGCGCTCTATATCGCCGCCCAGAACGGCCGTGAATTTGTGCTCAATTTTACGCCGACCCAGCCGCTCGATCCCCTCGAATGCGATCTGCTGGATGTGTTCTGTCAGCGGATTTCGGCTGCATACGACAACCTTTATCTCTACAACCAGCTGTTGCGCGCCCAGGAGGCGACCGTGGTGGCGCTGGCCGCACTGGCGGAGTTTCGCGACTCGGATACCGGCGAGCACGTGCTGCGGGTGCAGAAGCTGTCCGATGCCATAGTGGCCGAGATGCAACAGGCGGGGGCCTACCCCGATGAGCTGACCCCCGGTTTTGTCGACATGATAGGCATGGCCAGCATACTGCACGACGTCGGCAAGGTCGGCACCCCTGACCACATACTGCACAAGCCGGGGCGGTTCGAGCCGGATGAACGGCTCATCATGGAGCAGCATGCGGGCATCGGCGCCAACATCCTCTACAAGGCGGGCGAGATGGTCGAAGGCACCAGCTATCTGTCGCTGGGGGCCGAGATCGCCCGTGGGCATCACGAGCATTTCGATGGCAAGGGCTACCCGGAGCAGCTGGCGGGGGAGGCGATCCCGCTGTCGGCCCGCATAGTGGCTGTGGTCGATGTGTTCGATGCCCTGCTCAGCAGGCGTCCCTACAAGGAGCCCTGGTCGCTGGCGCAGACCATGGAATACATACAGTCCCGCTCGGGCAGCCAGTTCGATCCCCAGGTGGTACAGGCGCTCGATCGGCTGGTGGCGCAGTCACGGCTGCCTTACGAGGTATGAACGCGTCAGTCTGAGCGTAAAAAGGGGCCATCAGGCCCCCTTTACTTTTGTCGCTGTCGCGATGTTTATGCGTTACAGCTAGCGCAGGGCATGGCGTGTTCTCGGTTGTCGCTTTCGAAACGGCAACAGAAGCAGGCTCAACAGCAGATCCCCCAGCAAGGCGGCGATGAAGCCTATCGACATGCCACAGATGATGGCCGATTGCTTGAGCGGCACCAGGTAGCTGTAATTTTGCAGTGTGTCTTGCCAGAGCTGGGCATCGGCGCGCAGCAGCAGGTGCGTCAGCTGCTGATACCAGGGGCGATCCTTGAAGGCACTCTCCTGCAACAGCGTCTGCTGCTGGCTCACCAGGTACTGCAGGCTGGCGGCATCCTGTGCAAACACGGGGTCGGGATTGGTACGATAGTGGTTGACCAGCGCGGTCAGATCGCCGTTGAAGTGCTGATCCGCAGTGCCCTGAAACGGCACCAGGCTGAGGTTGGCCTGTTGCAGACGCGCATCCAGCCGCTGGTAGTAGAGGTCGATAAGACCCGGTATCTGAACGCCCGCCAGCAAACCCAGGGCAAACAGCATAATGCGAAGGTAGCTGCGCATATTCCTCATCATCTCGCTAAATAAGAGCCCTCATACTAGCCGCAAGCCGGGTTCAGGCCAAGATGGCACACGAAACCCCCTCTGGCTGGTCGTGACAGGGCCGAGCTGAGGTCATCGCGGCGGCTTGTCTTGTTACCCCCGCTTACATTTATGTGATTCACGTCACGATTTTTATGTTCTAAAATACTGCGCTTTTTTGGGGAGAGGAGCGTCTGCATGAACAAGTTTGTGCCGTGTTATCTGGTGGGGGGCCTGATCGCCATCAGCTGGAGTGTCCTGCCTGCCCATGGTCTTTGGGATCAGTGGGATCTCGCCGTCTTCCATCTGGTCAACGGCTGGCTGGGCCAGTCTCGGCTGTGGGCCGATGTGGTGGCCGTGACCAACAATCGCCTGTTCGATCTGGCGGTGCTGGCCTGCATGGGGCTGATCCTCGCGACTGGCTTCTTCCGCTCCCATGAGCTCGGTCGCCGCCGCCTGGTGGCCATGGGGATCGTCATGCTGTTGGGGGCCTTGGCTATCAACCAGTTTGGCCATCTGCTGCCGGTCAGCCGCCCGAGTCCGACTCTGACGGTGCCAGATGCGCTGCGTGTCACCCAGCTCAGCGCGATCCCGACCAAGGACTCCTCCAGCGACAGCTTTCCCGGCGACCACGCCCTGTTTCTGATGATCTTCGCTGGCTTCGCCCTGCGCTATCTGCCGCGCCGGGCCAAAGTGATGGCCCTCTTGATGGTGCCGCTGTTTTCGGCGCCCCGCATCCTCTCCGGCGCCCACTGGCTGACGGACGTCTATGTGGGGGCCTTGTCGCTGACCCTGCTCTGTCTGCCACTCTTGCTGCTGACGGGATTGTCGGATGCGCTGATCCGCTGGCTCGCGCCCCGTTTGCCGTGGCTGCACGAGACGGATTGCGGACAACGGGCCGGTCAGCAATAAAAAAAGAAGGTCGGTGCATGCCGGCCTTCTTTTTGGCTACTTCCCATCGGTGACTGTGGTCGTCGCGAAATGACCATGACTACCACCGATGGCCCCAGGCCTGCTGGCCCTCATAGACAAGTATTAGCAGAGCCGTTCGAGCGCGCCTGCCAGGACTTTCTCCAGATAATCGTTTGCATGGGGTGAATGGTTGATCCCGACCAAGATTTTTTATTTTGACTGCCTTAGAATCGCCGCCCGTTGCTGGAGAACTCTGTATGTTAATTAATCTTTTGCGCCTGATATTCATCATCTGTGCCCTGGCTTTCATCTTCATGCTGGTTCAGGCTTGGTGGCAAAAACGGCGACAGGGATCGCTGGAACCCACCCCGTTCTGGCCCGTGGCTGCCATCGGGTTTGTTGCCAATTTTCTCGATACCCTGGGCGTCGGCAGCTTCGCGGTGAAGACGGCCTGTTACAAACAGTTCAAGCTGATCGATGATCGCCTGTTGCCCGGCACCCTCAACGGTCAGTGCGTGTTGCCGACCGTGACCCAGTCCCTCATCTTCATCGGTGTGGTCAAGGTGGATCCGCTCACCCTCATCAGCATGATGGTGGCGGCGGCTGTGGGGGCGGCCTGGGGGGCACGCCATGTAGCGTCGTTTGATCGACAGACCATACGGCTGGTGATGGCTGTCTCCCTGTTGGTGGTGGCCGGGCTCATCTTCGCGGGCCTGCTGGGGCTGTTCCCCCTCGGTGGCGATGCCATGGGGCTGACCGGCTACAAGCTGGGCATTGCCCTGCTCGGCAACTTCATCTTCGGGGTCTTGATGAACGTCGGCATAGGCCTGTTTGCCCCCTGCATGACGCTGGTCTACCTGCTCGGCATGAATCCGCTGGCGGCCTTCCCCATCATGATGGGCTCCACCGCCGTGCTCAGCGTCTTTTCGGCGGGCACCTTCATCCGCAAGGGGGCCTTCGATGCCAAGGCGGTGCTGGCGGTGGCCATCTTCGGCCCCATTGGCGTGGTGCTGGCCGCCATGCTGGTCAAATCCATGGACATGGAGATGCTGAAGTGGCTGGTGGCCTTCATCGTCATCTATACCTCCTGGACCATGTACGCCTCCTGGCGGGCTGCGCGGCGCCAGTCCCAACCCCGGCTGGCGGGCGTCGCTGGCTAGCCTGCACGGCGCCGTTTTTCGGCGCTGTGCTTGCCGCACCTTGTTGGTTCAGGCGGTGGTGATGCTGACGTGGCCGCTGGCCTTCATCGTCCCCCATATCTCCTGGACCAGATGCGTCTTCTGGTGGGCGTTGCTGCGTCAGCCTCAACCCCGGCTGGCGGGCGTCGCAGGCTAGCCTGCACCAGTGCCGCCTCCGCCTTGGCTCCCAGAAACACATAAAGCCCCAGTGCCAGCAGCAGTCCCACGGCACACCCCATCACCCCCACCGCAGGCCAGAGCAGCTCGCTCTGGCCGAGGGATCCCTTGAACAGCAGCAAGAGTCCCTCGATGGAGACAGCGATCAGGATGGCGGCGATGAAGCGGGTGATGGTGCGGCGAATGGCGCTGTGGCGGAAGATGTCCTTATGCAGCAGCACCTCCTCCTCCAGAATCGTCTTGCCCAGATCGAACACCGCCAGCGCCAGGGTCAGGAATATGATGGCGCTGAAGGCACCGAGCCGGTTCTGCTGCGTCCCGCACAGCAGCAGGTAGAGCTGCTCCAGCCCATGCCAGATCAGGGTGGCGACGATTAGGAACAGCGCCATGCTGAGCACCACGTACACCGCCTTGAACCAGGGCATGGCCCGGCGGCGTTCTCTGTCCCCCATCAGCCAGGCGATCAGCTGATTGAGGCAGAGCGTCAGCTCCCGGCCATGACCCTGCACCACCAGGCGCAGCTGTGATTGCGGCGCCGGCACGGGGGGCAGGATCCTCGCAGGCTCATGGCTCTGGCCTATGGCCAGTATGAAGGGATAACCCCTGAGCGAGTCGAGGGGGGCGGTGAGCAGCCCCAGCAACAAGGGGGTCAGTTCGGGTTCGTATTCCTGATAGCGCCGCAGCACATCGATGGGGCTCATCTCTGCCATACACACCTCGGTCAAGTGGGCTCCTGCTGATGGTGTGCAAATAGTGGGCCCGCTTTATGACAAAGATGGTAGGAGTTGTTGCACCAGAGAGTGGCAAACAGGCGGAGGCCGCTGAGGAATTGCACCAGAACCGTGACAGGGCGTGGGGTGGGCCAGTCATGGGGCAATGAAAAAGGGCCCGTGAAGGGCCCTCTCATCAAACCGGGTCGGGATTAACCCGCCAGCTTGGCAAAGCTGCGCTCGGCGGCGGCCAGGGTGTGTTCAATCTCCTTGTCACCGTGCGCCAGCGACAGGAAGCCTGCCTCGTAGGCGCTTGGCGCCAGATAGACACCTTCCTCCAGCATCAGATGGTAGAAGCGCTTGAAACGTTCCATGTCGCAACGGGTCACCTGCTCGTAGCGGGTGATCTCGGCCTCGTCGGTGAAGAAGAAGCCGAACATGCCGCCCACGTAGTTGATGGCAAGCGGGATGCCGTGCTTGGCGGCGGCGGCTTTCAGCCCCTCGGCCACCCGGGCTGTCTTGGCGTTCAGTTGCTCATACAGACCCGGTTCCAGCAGCAGGTCCAGCATGGCGAGGCCGGCGGCCATGGCCACGGGGTTGCCGGAGAGGGTGCCTGCCTGATAAACCGGCCCGGTCGGGGCTATGTACTGCATCACCTTCTTCTTGCCGCCGAAGGCGCCGACCGGCATGCCGGCCCCTATGATCTTGCCGAGAGTGGTGAGGTCAGGGTCGATATTGTAGTAACCCTGGGCGCCGCGCAGGGAGACGCGGAAGCCGGTCATCACCTCGTCCAGGATCAGCAGGGCGCCGGCCTCGTCACAGATGGCGCGTAGCCCTTCCAGGAAGCCGGGCACCGGCGGGATGCAGTTCATGTTGCCGGCCACCGGCTCGACTATGATGCAGGCGATCTCGCTGCCGTACTGGCTGAAAACTTCCCGCACCGAATCCAGATCGTTGAACACGCAGGTCAGGGTGTGCTTGGCGAAATCGGCCGGCACGCCCGGGCTGTTGGGCTGACCTAGCGTCAGGGCGCCTGAGCCTGCCTTGACCAGCAGGGAGTCGGCGTGGCCGTGGTAGCAGCCTTCGAATTTGACGATCTTGTCGCGACCTGTGTAGCCACGGGCCAGACGGATGGCGCTCATGGTCGCCTCCGTGCCGGAGTTGACCATACGCACCTGCTCCATGGAGGGCACTATCTGGCGTACCTTCTCGGCCATCAGCACTTCGATCTCGGTCGGTGCGCCGTAGCTCAGCCCCTTTTCCACCGCCTTGATGACGGCGGCCTTGATGGCCGGGTGGTTGTGCCCCAGCAGCATGGGGCCCCAGGAGCCGATGTAATCCACATAGGCCTGACCATCCACGTCATAGAGGTAGGCACCATCGGCGTGATCGATGAAGCGGGGTGTACCGCCGACCCCATTGAAGGCGCGGACCGGTGAGTTGACGCCACCCGGAATGGTCTGGCGGGCCTGTTCAAACAGCTGATCTGATTTTGACATGGATCATCCTTAATGGGATTTTGGTCGTCACACAGGCGCAGGCGGCCGATTGCGGCTCGGCAGTGAGGGGGCGGTGGAGTATGCTTTGCGCTCTCGTCATCCGGGCCCCAAGCCTGCCCCGTGCTAAATGAAACGGGCCGACTATAGCAGAAAGGCCCTGTGCTGGGCAGCCGGGCGGCATGCCGGATGATCCCCGCGTCTGCCTGCAGACGAATGTGGTTTTTCCAAATGGTGCAATACGTTGGTGCAACAAGAACTCTCCTCCTCCGACCCGCTCGCCTCTCCCCCAGGCTCCGTCTTGCGACGCCCTGCCTTGCTGCGGCTTGTTCAGCAAGACAAGATGCCGCTGCTGGTACTCTTGCTGGCAGCCCTGGTCGGCACTCTGGCCGGTCTGGTGTGCGGCCTGTTCGAATCGGGCGTGCACTGGCTGGCCGGGCTGCGGCTCGCCTTGCTGGCCGATCGCCCCTGGTGGCAGCTCGGTCTGCTCGGGTTTGGCTTCAGCGCCCTGCTGGGATTTGTCGGCTACTTCCTCACTCACACCTTCGCCCCGGAAGCGGGCGGCTCCGGCATTCCCGAGATCGAAGGGGCCATGGACGAGCTGCGTCCGGTGCGCTGGTGGCGGGTGTTGCCGGTCAAGTTTTTTGGCGGCATCTGTACCCTGAGCTCCGGCATGGTGCTGGGACGGGAGGGGCCCTCGGTGCAGATCGGGGGCAACTTGGGCAAGATGGTGGCGGATATCTTCCGGCTGCCGAAGGAGCACGGCCATGCACTGCTGGCTGCCGGGGCTGCGGGTGGGTTGGCCGCCGCCTTCAATGCGCCCCTGGCGGGGATCCTGTTCGTGATGGAGGAGATGCGCCCCCAGTTTCGCTACTCCTTCCTGGCCATCAAGGCGGTGGGGATCTCCGCCATCATGACAACCCTGATGCTGCAGAACATGAAGGGCCAGGCGCCCGTGATCAGCCTGCCGCACTATGACGCTCCGGCGCTGAAGGCGCTCTGGCTGTTCCTCTTCATGGGGGCCACCTTCGGGGTGCTGGGCTTTGTCTTCAACAAGCTGGTGCTGGCCTGTCAGGATGCTTATCTGGCGCTGCATCAGAACAAGCGCCACCGCTTTGTGGCCATCGGCATGCTGGTCGCCGGTACTTTTGGCGTGCTGTCGCTGTTTGCACCCTCGGTGACCGGCGGAGGGACAGAGCTTATCCCCCATCTGATGGGCGGTGAGTATGCAATGGCGACCCTGTTCCTCATTTTCTCTGTGCGGCTGGTGGCCACTCTTATCTGCTTCTGCTCCGGCGCCCCCGGTGGCGTGTTTGCCCCGACCCTGGCCCTTGGCACCCTGTTTGGCGTGGTGTTCGGTCATCTGTTTCATGCCGCATTTCCCGAGCTTGGCATAGAACCGGGCGCCTTTGCCATCGCCGGTATGGGGGCGCTGTTTGCCGCCACGGTACGGGCCCCCATCACGGGCATCGTGCTGGTCACCGAGATGACCGACAACTACCAGCTGATCCTGCCCATGATGATCACCACGGTCGGGGCAACCCTGGTGGCTCAGTGGCTGGGTGGGCGTCCCATCTATTCGCAGATCCTTGAGCGAACTTTACGGCTTGCGGTGCGTCAAAAGCGGGGAGACAGCGATGCCATTGCCAGTTAACTCCTTGTATGTCAGCGCGAATCCGGTCGAGTCGCGTATAGTGAAGGGAGCATGGCCGCTGTATGGCGCAGTAACAAAAGAGGCCTTATGTCCCAGATAGTGAAGTTGTTGGCTGTGCTGCTGATGGGTGCGCTGATCGGGTATTTCGTCGGCAATCGACAGGAACTGGCCCAGAGCAGCCTGTTGACGGTGCAGCAAGAGACCCTGGAGCGGCAGGGCAAGGCGATTGGCCAGCTCAAGAGTGACCTCGGCATCAAGGAGACGCTGCTGGCTACCCAGAGAGCCGCGTTCGAACAACTGCAGCAGACGCTCAAGGATCAGGAAGCCCAGGTGCAGGAACAGAAGCGGCAGCTGGCCTTCTTCGAGCGTATCATGCGACCGACGGGTGAGCAGGTGGGGGTGGTGATCGACAACCTCACCCTGCAGGAGACCAGTATTCCCGGTCGCTATCACTATCGGCTGGCCTTGACCCAGCCAGCCAAGAAGCGCGAACTGTTTCGCGGTCAGGTGCAGATAAAGGTAGAAGGGAGCCTGGGTGACAAGCCCAGCACCCTCGGCAGCCGTGAGCTCGGCATGAAAGTGGGCGAGGGGCGTTACGCCTTGCGCTACTTTCAGCTGCTGGAAGGCAACTGGCAGTTGCCGGAAGGCTTTGTACCGGACCGGGTGCGTGTCACTATTGGCAAAGAGGGTCGGCAACCAGCCCAGGAGTTGCTGGCCGAATGGGGGGAGGTGATTAAACCATTGGTGGTTGCTCCGCCCGCGCCGGCACCTGCGGTGCAGTAAGAAGCTTGGTGAATACTTGAACTAAATGGTCGGGTATTGGATAATTTCGCGGTTTCCATGTTTGTGGATTTAACGGTTGTGAGGTCAGTAATGAGTGCAGTAGCAGAAGCCCCGTTGCCAATCCAGATGACGGATGCGGCAGCCAACAAGGTGAAGAACTTGATCACCGAAGAAGAAAATCCCGAGCTCAAGCTGCGGGTCTACATCACGGGCGGTGGCTGCTCCGGTTTCCAGTACGGTTTCACCTTCGATGAGAAAATCAATGAAGGGGACACAGTGGTTGAGAAGAGTGGGGTCACCATGGTGATCGATCCCATGAGCCTGCAATACCTGGTGGGCGGCAGTGTGGACTACACCGAAGGTCTGGAAGGCTCCCGCTTTACCGTGACCAACCCCAATGCCACCACAACCTGTGGCTGCGGTTCCAGTTTCTCCATCTGATGTGCCGTAACGGCACGATAGAAAAGGGCCCGGCAGGGCCCTTTTCTATTTATCCCTCTCTTTATCCCTATCTGTCTTCCTATATAAAGCGTCGCATCCTTATAAGGCGTCGTCAGGCACAGCGGGGTTTTTGGCCTGCAAAAGAGGGAGGTCACCCTTTTGAAGCACATGAGTGGATGCTTATTGCGCGATCTGGTTGTTGATTAAACACTTGAACGTCTTCTTCAATAAAACACAGTGTTTTTACTTGCCAGAAAGATTCAGCTCCCTATAATGCGCCACATCGACAGGGCAAGCGGCAACGCAAACAAGCCTGTCGGTGCCTCGAAAAAGCCTTTGAAAATAAGGCTTGACTCGAGAAGGCGGTTGAGTAGAATTCCACTCCCGCAGCAACA